>JAITWS010000092.1 GCA_031285185.1 Methylobacillus sp. | reverse complement strand
CATGTTTCGACCGCCGCGATTTTTTCGAGCAAGGAATTGACAAGGGATACGAATCCCGCGAAAATGGCGGCCTTTTTCAAGGGCTACGGTCGAAACGATCTGGAACCCGTGGTTTGTCGGCACTACCCCGCGGTGAAAAACGCGCTGGAATGGTTGCAGCAGTTCGGCGATGCTAGAATGAGCGGCTCCGGCGCCAGCGTGTTTCTGGAAGTGGAGAGCGAAGCCGAAGCGCGGCGAATTGAGACGCTGAAACCCGCGAATATGGTCGGGTTTGTCGCAAAGGGATTGGATCAACACCCCCTGCGCGATTACGCAAAAGATTTTTTGGGGAGTCGCCAAGCTGGTTAAGGCACCGGATTTTGATTCCGGCATGCGAAGGTTCGAATCCTTCCTCCCCAGCCAAACAAGAAAAACGAGCGTGTAGGCGATGCACGCTTTTTTCATTTTTGAGATGTCCCTTAAAAAAGGAACCCGGTCTTGGCCTACGGCGAAATGATGGTGTTTACCGGCAATGCGAATCTCCCGCTTGCCGAAGAAGTGGTCTCGCACCTCGGCATCAGCATAGGCCGCGCCACCGTTGGCCGTTTCAGCGACGGCGAGGTGATGGTGGAGCTGCTCGAAAACGTGCGCGGCAAGGACGTGTTCGTGTTGCAATCCACCAGCGCGCCGACCAACGACAATCTCATGGAAGTGATGGTCATGGCGGATGCCTTGCGCCGCTCTTCCGCCGCCCGCATCACCGCCGCGATTCCTTATTTCGGTTATTCCCGCCAGGATCGCCGCCCGCGTTCCGCGCGTGTGGCGATCACCGCCAAGATCGTCGCCAACATGCTCACCAGCGTGGGCGTTGATCGCGTGCTGACGATGGATTTGCACTCGGATCAGATTCAGGGATTTTTCGACATTCCGGTGGACAACATCTACGCCACGCCCATTTTGCTCGGCGATGTGTGGGCGAAGCACAACTACCCGAATCTGGTCGTGGTGTCGCCCGATGTCGGCGGCGTGGTGCGCGCGCGCGCGCTGGCGAAACAATTGAACGCCGATCTCGCGATCATAGACAAGCGCCGTCCCAAGGCCAACATCGCCAAGGTGATGCACATCATCGGCGAAGTGCAGGGACGCACCTGCATCATCATGGACGACATGGTGGATACCGCCAACACGCTGTGCGAGGCGGCCAATGCGTTGAAGGAACAGGGCGCGGAAAAAGTCCTCGCCTACTGCACGCATCCGGTGCTTTCCGGCTCGGCGGTGGAACGCATCAACCATTCGCATCTGGACGAATTGGTGGTAACCAACACCATCCCGCTGCGCGCCGATGCGACCGCGAGCGCCAAGATACGCCAACTGAGTTGCGCGGAAATTCTGGCCGAAACCATACGCCGCATCAGCCGCGAGGATTCGGTCAGTTCGTTGTTTACGGAATAAATAAAGAATTCTGTTTTTAGCCCGAGGCTGGAAACGAATGAGTGCCGCCTGGTCGCGGGCGACTTTTCAACCATCAGGAGTTAAATATGCAAATCGAAATCAACGCCAAAAAGCGCGAAGCGCAAGGTACGGGTGCGAGCCGCCGTCTGCGTCGCGCGGGAACCGTTCCCGGCATCGTTTACGGTGCGGGCAAAAACGCCGTCAGCATCGAGCTGAACCACAGGGAACTGTTTCTGCAATTCCGCCACGAAGCCTTCCACGCCTCCATTTTGAATCTCAATCTGGACGGCAAGAAGGAACAAGTGCTGCTGCGTGATTACCAGATGCACCCGGTACGCAGCGAAATCCAGCACATAGATTTTCAGCGCGTGAGCGCCACCGAGAAGATCCATGTGAAGATTCCGTTCCACTTCATCAACCAGGACACCGCGCCGGGCGTGAAGCTGGGTCACGGCATCGTCAACCATGTGATGACCGAAGTCGAAATCACCTGTCTGCCGAAAAATCTGCCCGAATTTATCGAGGTTGATCTGGGCGCGCTGGAACTCGGCCAAACCATCCACCTGTCGCAAGTCACGCTGCCGGAAGGCGTCGAATTCGCGCAGCTCGCGCACGGCGCGGATGCGGCGGTCGTTTCCCTCCCGGTTCCGCGCGGCGGAGCAGACGAGGAAGAAGCCGCCGCGCCCGCAGCGGGCGAAGCGGCTCCGACTGCGGCTCCCAAAGCCGAAGGCTGATCCGTCGGCTGGCAAAATCAACGCGCGTTGCGGTCATCCGAAACGCGCGTTTTTACTTATGGATTCCTGACGCATGACCGCGATTCGCCTGTTCGTCGGCCTCGGCAACCCCGGCCTGCAATACGAAGCCACCCGGCACAACGCCGGTTTCTGGTGGATAGACGAGCTTGCGCGCGCGCAGGGCGCGCGGCTCGCGGCGGAACCGAAATTTTTCGGCCTCGCCGGGCGCATGAAATGCGGCAACCATGAAGCATGGCTGTTGCAGCCGACCACGTTCATGAACGCGAGTGGCCGCTCCGTGGCCGCGCTCGCGCGGTTTTACAAAATCGCGCCGGAAGAAATCCTCATCATCCACGACGAACTTGATCTGCCGCCCGGAACCGCCAAGCTCAAAAAAGGCGGCGGCAATGGCGGACACAACGGTTTGAAGGATATTTCCGCCCAACTCGGCACGCAGGATTATTGGCGCTTGCGCCTCGGCATCGGCCATCCGGGCGACCGGCACGCCGTGGTCAATTTCGTGCTGCACGAACCAGGCCGCGACGAGGCCAATCTGATTCAGGACAACATCGCCGACAGCATCGCGCTGCTTCCGCTCCTGCTCGCAGGCGACATGGAAGCGGCCATGCTCAAATTGCATACAAAGGAAAAAACATGAAATGCGGAATCGTCGGATTGCCGAATGTCGGCAAATCCACCCTGTTCAACGCCATCACCCGCGCGGGCATCGAAGCCGCCAATTATCCGTTCTGCACCATAGAGCCGAATGTCGGCATCGTGGAAGTGCCGGACGCGCGTCTGGCCGCGCTCTCCGGCATCGTCAACCCGCAGAAAATCCAGCCCGCCATCGTCGAATTTGTTGACATCGCGGGTTTGGTCGCGGGCGCGTCCAAAGGCGAAGGATTGGGCAACAAATTCCTCGCCAACATCCGCGAAACCGATGCCATCGCCCATGTCGTGCGCTGCTTCGAGGACGGCAACATCGTCCACGTCGCGGGCAAAATTGATCCGCTTGCCGATGTGGAAGTCATCAACACCGAACTTGCGCTCGCCGATCTGGAAACCGTGGAAAAAGCCATTGCGCGCGAAAGCAAAAAAGCCAAATCCGGCGACAAGGAAGCTATCGTCCTGTGCGCGCTGCTGGAAAAAATACAGAAGCATCTCGATCAGGGTCTGCCGGTACGCACGCTGAATCTGGACAAAGACCAGTTGCAACTCATCAAGCCGCTTTGCCTCATCACCGTGAAACCCGTCATGTACCTCGCCAATGTCGAGGAAAACGGTTTTGAAAACAATCCGCTGCTCGCCAAAATCGAAGCGCTGGCGAAAAAGGAAGGCGCGCCCGTCGTCGCCATCTGCGCCAAAATAGAATCCGAAATCGCCGATCTCGACGATGCCGACAAAGCCATGTTCCTCGAAGAAATGGGCTTGGCCGAACCCGGCCTCAACCGCGTCATCCGCGCCGCCTACGATCTGCTCGGCCTGCAAACCTACTTCACCGCAGGCGTGAAAGAAGTCCGCGCCTGGACCATACACAAAGGCGACACCGCGCTACAAGCCGCCGGCGTCATCCACACCGATTTCGAAAAAGGCTTCATCCGCGCCCAAACCATCGCCTTCGACGATTTCATCGCCCACCACGGCGAACACGGCGCCAAGGAAGCCGGAAAAATGCGCGCCGAAGGCAAGGACTACATCGTGCAGGACGGGGATGTGATGAATTTTTTGTTTAGTTCGTAAACTGCATTTCTGATTGATACCGTTTTGGTATCGTGCTAAAGTGCGTCATGCGTATCTTCGCTTTTTCCACCTTGCGAACGTTTTGGGAATCCCATCCCGATGCCGAAATGCCGTTGCGCTCGTGGTACGCCCTGGCAAGCCGGGCAATCTGGAAAACTCCGGCGGATATCAAAGCCGCCTACCGAAACGCCAGTTTTGTTGGAAATGGCCGCGTGGTGCTCAACATCAAGGGCAATGATTATCGTCTGGTCGTGGCGATACGTTACGAAAAGGGATTGATGTATGTCCGCTTCATCGGCACACATCGCCAGTACGACAAAATAGACGTTGAGACGATTTGAAGGAGCCGATATGGAACTCAGGCTGATTCGCACCAAAAAGGATTACCAGACGGCGCTGGCCGAAGTAGATCGTCTGTGGAGCGCGACCGATGGATCGCCGGAGGCCGACCAACTGGATGTGCTGACTTTGCTGATCGAGCAATACGAGCGCGTGCATTTCCCGATTGCCGACCCCGATCCCGTTGATTTTCTGTATCACGTCATGGAGGCGCGCGAGTTGACTCGTAAAGATCTGGAGCCTTACATCGGCCCGCGCGGACGGGTATCGGACATCCTGAATCGTGTGCGTCCGCTGACGCTGGAAATGATACGCAAACTGGCCGCGGGTTTGAATCTGCCCGCCGAAGTGCTGATTCAACCTTACAGATTGCGGCTGCCTGACGAAGAACTGGTGGTCGCCTGAAACCAGTGCGTTTTCAAAAACAGAAGTTGTCTTTCTTTGACATTCCGCCCCCAAAAAAATAAAATAGCGGACTTTTTTGCGGTGATGTAGCTCAGCCGGTTAGAGCGATGGATTCATAATCCATAGGTCGAGGGTTCAAGTCCCCCCATCACCACCATCCGATAAAACGGCTCGCAGCGATGCGAGCCGTTTTTGTTTGCGCGTTGTTTGGGACGGGGTTAAGCTGGCGGGCATGAAAGATTTATTCAACCGGACGCCGGGGCTGGACGGCGCGGATGCGGCGGGCAAGCGTCAGGAAATCCGCGATTATTTTCATGCGACTTTCGACCGTTACGAGCAGTTGTTCGAGACGCTGGCGAGCGATGAGGCGTATTACCGCAAACCGATTGCCTTGCGGCATCCGCTGATTTTTTATTTCGGCCATACCGCGACGTTTTTCATCAACAAGCTGGTGCTGGCGGGTCTTGTGACGCGGCGTGTCAATCCGTCGTTTGAATCCATGTTCGCGATTGGCGTGGACGAGATGAGCTGGGACGATCTCGACGAGACGAATTACAACTGGCCGACTGTCGCGGAAGTGCGTGCTTATCGCGACGAGGCGCGGCGCATAATTGACGATCTCATCGCCACCTTGCCGCTGGAATTGCCCATCCATTGGGATCATCCGTGGTGGCCGATTTTGATGGGCATTGAGCACGAGCGCATCCATCTCGAAACTTCGTCCGTGTTGATCCGCCAACATGCGTTGCATTATGTGAAACCGCATCCCGACTGGCGGCCTTGTCCCTTGAGTGGGGAGGCGCCGACCAATGCGCCGGTGCAAATTCCCGCCGGAAAAGTCGCGCTCGGCAAGACGGATGCGACCTATGGCTGGGATAACGAATATGGTCGCCACACGGCGGAGGTGGCGGCGTTTCAGGCGGCGCGTTATCTGGTCAGCAACCGCGAATTTCTCGAATTTGTCGAAGCGGGCGCGTATGGCGACGACGATGTTTGGGAGGACGAAGGCCGCGCATGGAAAAATTACGCGCAAGCCGCGCATCCGACTTTCTGGATTCCCGACGGCGACGGCTGGCGTTTGCGCTTGATGACGGAAGAGGTGGCGATGCCGTGGGATTGGCCGGCGGAGGTTAATTATCACGAGGCCAAGGCGTTCTGCAATTGGAAGAAGGCGCAAACCGGCTTGCCGGTGCGCTTGCCGACCGAGGATGAATGGGTGCGCTTGTACGAAGTCTCCGGTCTCGCCGAAGTGCCGCATGATCGCCGCGCGGAGGCCAATCTGCATCTCGATCATTACGCTTCTTCCTGCCCCGTGACGCAATTTCGTCATGGCGATTTTTACGATGTGGTCGGCAATGTGTGGCAGTGGACGGAGACGCCGATTTATCCCTTCGACGGTTTTCGCGTGCATCCGCTGTACGATGATTTCACCGTGCCCACGTTCGACGACCGCCACAATCTCATCAAGGGCGGTTCGTGGATTTCATGCGGCGACGAGGCGCTGAAAAGCGCGCGTTACGCCTTCCGCCGCCACTTCTTCCAGCACGCGGGATTTCGCTATGTGATTTCGGATGCCGCGCTGCCGGAAGCGACTCCCGCGTCGCATTACGAAACCGACAAATTGCTGTCGGAATACGCGGAATTTCACTACGGTGACACCTATTTTGAAGTCCCCAATTTTTCGCAAACGCTCGCCCGGATCGCTGTTGCGGCGATGCGTGGAAAACCGATGCGCCGCGCGCTGGACATCGGCTGCGCCGCCGGTCGCGCCACTTTTGAACTGGCGAAACATTTCGAGCGCGTGACCGGCATTGATTTTTCGGCGCGTTTCATCGGCCTCGGCGCGCAACTCGCGCGGAACGGCGTGTTGCGCTACACGCTCACGGACGAGGGTGAGCTGGTGCTCTACAAAGAGCGGCGGCTTGATGAACTCGGGCTGGATGCGACGCGCGACAAGGTGGAATTTTTTCAGGGCGACGCCTGCAATCTCAAACCGCATTTCACGGGTTACGATTTCATTCTCGCCGCGAATCTGATTGATCGCCTCTACAGTCCGCGCAAATTTCTCGCCGCCGTTCACGCGCGGCTCAATCCCGGCGGCGTGCTGATGATCGCCTCGCCCTACACCTGGCTGGAAGAACACACACCGCGCGATGAATGGCTGGGCGGATTCAAGCAGGCAGGCGAAAACCTGAGCACGCTGGACGGGCTAAAAGCCGCGCTGAGCGGGCATTTCCGGCTGATGGAAAAACCGCGCGACGTGCCGTTTGTGATCCGCGAAACGCGGCGCAAATTTCAGCACACGCTATCCGAAGTGACGCTGTGGGAAAAAATCTCTTGAGTTTCGATTTCGATCAGGAAATCTCGCGCCTAACCACGCACGCGCTCAAATTCGCCGCGCGGCAAAACATGTTCGGCACGGAAGACGCGCAACCGATGTGGGTGGCCGACATGGATTTCGCCGCGCCCGAGGCCGTGACGAATGCGCTGATCGAACGCGCCCGCCATCCCGTTTACGGCTACACGCTGCCGCCCGAAAGCGTGTATGAATCGCTCATCTGCTGGATGCAACAGCGCCACGGCTGGGCGATACAACGCGATTGGGTGCTGCTCACGCCCGGCGTCGTGCCGTCCATCAACGCGACCGTGCTCGCGCTCACGCAGCCCGGCGAGGGAGTGATCGCGCAGTCGCCGGTTTACGCGCCGTTTTTTTCCGCTGCGACACAGACGGGCAGAATGTTGGTGTTGAATCCATTGCGATTCGACGGACAACGTTACACATTTGATTTTGGACATCTGGAATCTTGCGCGACCAAGGCGCGTCTGCTGCTGCTCTGCTCGCCGCACAATCCAGTCGGACGCGTGTGGCGCAAGGACGAGCTGGAGCAAATTCTCGCCATCGCCCGCCGCCATGATCTGACGATTATCTCCGATGAAATTCATGCTGATCTCGTTTATCCCGAATTTCACCATCACGCGCTCGCGTCGCTTGCGGGCGACGCGACCAATATCGTCACCGCCGTCGCGCCGAGCAAAACTTTCAACATTCCCGGACTCGGCCTTTCCGCGCTCATCGTGCCCGATGCCGAACGCCGACGCGCCATCGCCCAAACGCTGGACATGATCCACATGAGCGTCGGCAATCCCTTCAGTCTGGCCGCGTTTGAAGCCGCCTATCGCGCGGGCGCGCCGTGGCTCACAGCGTTGCTGGTTTATCTGCGCGAAACACGGGATGAAGCCGCGCGTTTTCTCGCGGAACAATTGCCCCAAATCCGCCTCGTCGCGCCGGAGGCGACCTATCTCTTATGGCTGGATTGCCGCGCACTCGGCATGAACGACGCGGAACTCAAACGTTTCATGACGCGCGACGCAAAGCTGGGACTCTCGCCCGGCGCACAATTCGGCGCACAAGGCGCGGGATTCATGCGTATGAACATCGCCGCGCCCCGTCATCAAGTCATGGCAGCGCTGCAACGGCTGCGTGACGCCGTTTCGACTTTGGGCTAAAGCCTCAAATCATCCACGATCAAAACCCGGCACGAAAATCCATAAGTGAAAATATATTTTTCGCCGGATAGCATTTTCCGCTAGAATCAAAAAAGACAATTTTATCCGAAGCTCTGTTTATGTTACTCACACACACGAGCCAATACGCTATCCAGTCGTTGGTCTATATTGCGCTCAACGGCACCGAAGGCCCCCAGCTCAGTCGGGAAATCGCCGCCAAGCTGGGCGCGCCCTCCGCCTATCTTTCCAAGATTTTGCAAACGATGTGCAAAGGCGGGCTGCTGCACTCGCATCGCGGGCGGCTGGGCGGATTCAGCCTAACCCGCTCCCCGGCCAGCCTCAGCCTGATTCAGATCGTCAACATCACCGAAGGCGCAAGTTTCACCACGGAATGCCTGCTCGGACTCAAACAATGCAGCGACGAAACCGCCTGCCCCATGCACCCGATCTGGAAACCGATCAAGGAACACATCATCCAGATGCTGGAAAGCCAAACCCTCGCCTCCGTCGCCGACGCGGTGCGCGAAGGCAAATACCGCCTGACAGATCTGCCCGGCGCGCTCCATCCTGAAATCAATGCAGAACGTGGCGGCTGCCCGTTTGATGCCTGAAATTTTGAAGCGCCTCTTCCTGCGCGGGAGAGCGGACAGGGTTTTGTATGTAAAATGCGCGCATGACCGAATCCACGCCGCCTTACGCCCCGCTCACGCCTGATTTCATTCTGAACGCGCTGGAGAGCATCGGCCTCGCGTGCGATGGTCGCCAGCTCGCGCTCAACAGTTACGAAAACCGCGTTTATCAGATCGGCGTTGAGGATGCGCCGCCGGTCATCGCCAAGTTTTACCGCCCGGAGCGCTGGAGCGACGCGGCCATTCTTGAAGAACATGCGTACACGCGGCAATTGGCTGAGGCGGAAATTCCCATTGTTGCGCCCATCATCACGCAGGGCAAAACGCTGCACAGCCACGAAAATTTCCGCTTTGCCATTTTCCCGCGCCACGGCGGTCGCGCACCCGAACTTGGCGATCCTGAAACGCTGGAATGGTTGGGACGCTTTATCGGTCGCATTCATGCGGTCGGCGCGATTGAGGATTTTCAACACAGACCCACGCTGGATATTCGCAGCTTCGGCGTGGAATCGCGTGATTTTTTGTTGAACAATCATTTCATCCCGCCCGATCTGCAAGCCGCTTATCACAGCGTATCCGCCGAAGCGTTGGAGCATGTGGCGCACTGCTACGAGCGCGCCGGACAAATCCGCCATCTGCGTCTGCACGGCGATTGTCATATGGGAAATGTGCTGTGGACGGACGACGGCCCGCACTTTGTGGATTTCGACGATTGCCGCATGGGACCGGCGATACAGGATTTATGGATGCTGCTCTCGGGCGAGCGCGGCGACATGACGCGCCAACTTTCCGATGTGCTCGCGGGCTACGAAGATTTTCGCGCATTCGACCCGCGCGAACTGCATCTCATCGAAGCGCTCCGAACCTTGCGACTCATGCACTATTCCGCCTGGCTCGCCCGCCGCTGGCACGACCCCGCCTTCCCGCATAACTTTCCCTGGTTCAACACCCAACGCTACTGGCAAGACCGCATCCTGGAACTGCGCGAACAAATTGCGCTGATGCAGGAAGCGCCGTTGAATATTCTTGGCTGAATTACTGCCTTGTCACATCGTCAGCACGATCAGCATACCGATTTGCGCCAGCGCGAAGAGAATCGCGGCGGCGATTCCCCATAGCAGCAGTTTGTTGCGGCGTTGCTGGTGTTTTTCCAGCGTTTGCAGTTGGGTGGTGAGCAGGCGCAGGTCGTCGCGGCGGTCGTGCAGCAGTCGGGGGAGTTGCGGAAGGATTTTGCCCCAGTGCGGGGCTTCTTCGCGCAGGCTTTGCGCGATGGCGCGCCAGCCCAGTTGTTCGCTCATCCAGCGTTCCAGATAGGGTTTGGCGGTTTTCCACAAATCCAGTTCGGGGTCGAGTTCGCGCCCCAGACCTTCGATGTTGAGCAGCGTTTTTTGCAGCATGACGAGTTGCGGTTGTATCACCACGCCGAAGCGCCGCGAGGTTTGGAACAGGCGCAGCAGCACGCGGCCAAAGGAAATATCCTTGAGCGGTTTGTCGAAGATGGGTTCGCAGGCGGCGCGGATGGCGTTTTCAAATTCGCCCTGCGGCGTGTCTTTGGGAACCCAGCCGGATTCGATGTGGGCGCGCGCGACTTCGCGGTAATCGCGGCGGAAGAAGGCGAGAAAATTGCGCGCGAGATAGTGTTTGTCGGTGTCGGTGAGCGTGCCCATGATGCCGAAATCAAGCGCGATGTAGCGCCCGTCGTCGGCGACGAAAATGTTGCCGGGGTGCATGTCGGCGTGGAAAAAGCTGTCGCGAAAAACCTGCGTGAAAAAAATTTCCACGCCGTCGCGTGCGAGTTGCGGAATGTCCACGCCGCGCTCGCGCAATCGCGCGACCTGGCTGATGGGCGTGCCGCTCATGCGTTCCATTACCATGACTTGTTCGCGGCAGGCATCCCAATAAACTTCCGGCACGCGCAGCAATCGTCCGTCCGCGAAATTGCGGCGCAACTGGCTGCAATTCGCGGCTTCGAGCATGAGGTCGAGTTCGTTGTGCAAGTGTCTGCCAAATTCCGCGACCACTTCGCGCGGGCGCAGACGTTTGCCGTCCGCCCACAATTTTTCGAGCAGCATCGCGGCCATGTCGAGCAGCGCGAGATCCTTGGCGATGACGGCGGAAATGCCGGGACGCAAAATTTTGACCGCGACCGGCTTGCCGTCCGCGAGCGTGGCGAAATGCACTTGCGCGACCGAGGCGCTGGCGATGGGGACGTTTTCAAATTGCGCGAAAACAGTGGTGGCATCTGCGCCGTAGGCATCGCGCAAAATCGCTTGCGCTTGCGCGGCGGGGAAGGGCGGCACATTGTCTTGCAGTTGCGCGAGTTCGTCGGCGATGTCGGTCGGAATCAGGTCGCGGCGCGTGGAAAGCATCTGCCCGAATTTGACGAAAATCGGTCCCAAGGTTTCCAGCGCGCGACGCAAACGCACACCGCGCGGCTGACGGGAACGGCAACAGCGCAGACGCGCGCAGCCGGGCAGAAATTCGGCGAGGCCGAAACGCAGACCCACGAACAAAATGCGGAGCAGTCGGAAAAAACGCATCAGGTTTTGCGCTCCAATTGTTCCAGTCGTTTTTCCAGACGCGCCACATCGTCGCGCAAGGTATTTGTCGCCTGAAAAAATTGTTCCAGATGACGTTTCTTGGCGATTTGCGGTTGTTCTTCCAGCCAAAATTCGGAGAGCATTCCGGTCAGCGCGGAGGCTTTGCGCGTGATTTCCGTTTTCACGCGCGCGCCGCCCCGGACGATTTCATGCGCGGGAATGTCGCCGATCACGCGGCTCAAATCCGCTTCCGCGTCCCAGCGCAGATCGCGCAAAACCTTGCCCACGGCGGTGGCCAGCTCCGCATCGCCGCGAATTTCAGCCGCCGATTGCGCGCTTGCGGGGTCGAACGCCGCGCGCAATGCGGCGCTCGGGCGCAGCGTTATTTCCGCATCCACGGGCGTTTGTTTGGGCGCGGCGGAAAATTCGCCTGCGGGCGTAATCAGCAGATCGGAGGAAAAAGGCGGCACGGAAAGTCGCGCGGTTTTGCCCGCGAATGCGCGCAGCCGTTCGCCCGCCCAACTGTTCTGGCGCAGCAGATGATTCAGCGCGTCGGCGGTCGGTTTCAAAATTTGGTTCCCTTGTGCAGCGCGACCACGCCGCCGGTCAGATTGTGGTAATCCGCGCGGTCAAAACCCGCGTCCAGCATCATCTGTTTCAATGTTTCCTGATCCGGGTGCATCCGTATGGATTCGGCGAGATAGCGGTAGCTGTCGGCATCGCCCGCGAACAGCTTGCCCATGATCGGCAGCAGTTTGAACGAATAGGCGTCGTAAGCGGGTTGCAGCGGTTTCCACACCTGCGAAAATTCCAGCACCAGCAAGCGGCCACCGGGTTTGAGCACGCGGCGCATTTCCTTGAGCGCGGCATCCTTGCGTGTCATGTTACGCAGGCCGAAGGCGACGGAAACGCAGTCAAACCAATTATCGGAAAAAGGCAGTTTTTCCGCGTCGCACTGCGCGACGGGCACGGCCAGACCTTCGTCCAGCATGCGGTCGCGCCCGACGGCGAGCATGGAGGCGTTGATGTCGGTCAGGATGACTTGCCCCAGCTTGCCGACTTTTTTTGCGAACAAACGCGCCAGATCGCCGCTGCCGCCCGCGATGTCGAGCACGCGGTCGCCCGGCAACACGCCGCTGGTTTCGACGGTGAAACGCTTCCACAGCCGGTGCAGACCGGCTGACATGACATCGTTCATCAGGTCGTAACGGCTCGCGACCGAGTGAAAAACTTCGCCGACCTTGCGCGCTTTTTCCGATTCGGCGACGGTCTCAAAGCCGAAGTGGGTGGTGTTTTCGCTCATGGGTATTCCTTTGGAGATCAGGCCGGTCGGGGTTGTTGGCTAAACCAAAATGATAGCAGATCGCGGCCTGTCTGGAGCCTCAACCCTTCTGACGGGCGGGTCTTGACAATATCCCCTTGATTCCTGACAATTTCCGGCAGGGTATAAAAAACGCGCCGACCCGCATCAAGCTATCTGAGGTCGTGGTTGAATCGGCGGCGGCACGCGCAGAATCATGCTACTAAGGTCAACAACAGGAAGTATTCTGACGAAAGAACCATCATGGCGAAAACCAAATCAACCGATCAAACCACCGGGAAGAGCAAGCCTGCCGGTCAAACGGCTATCGAAAAAAACAAACTGGCCGACCAGTTCGCGGCTTACAGCGCATGGCGCAAAACCCTGATTGACAGCATAGGCGATTATCGCAGTTGGCTGGTCAGGCAGGAGCTGAACGACGCGCAAACCGATCTCCGCATCCAGCAGTTGCTCGACAGGCTGCACGAGGACAAGCTGCATGTGGCCTTCGTCGCCGAATTTTCGCGCGGCAAATCCGAACTCATCAACGCGATTTTCTTTGCCGATTACGGTCAGCGGCTGCTGCCTTCCAGCGCCGGTCGCACCACCATGTGCCCGACCGAATTGCTGTACGACGCGGCGCGCCCCACGGCGCTCTCGCTCTTGCCGATCGAAACCCGCGAAACCGACATCACCACTTCCGAATACAAACGCCTGCCCAATGAATGGACGACCATCAAGTTCGACGTGAATTCCAGCGAAAGCATGGTCAGCGCGTTCAACGAAGTCAGCCGCACCAAGCGAGTGACGGCGGACGAGGCGCAACGCTATGAGTTGTACGACCCCGCCAACCCGGACGACGCGCTCAATCTCAACGACGACGGCACGGTGGATATTCCGGCCTGGCGTTATGCCGTCATCAATTTCCCGCACGCGCTGCTGGAACAGGGCTTGGTCATCCTCGACACGCCGGGTCTCAACGCCATCGGAACCGAGCCGGAGTTGACGCTCAACATGCTGCCGAACGCCCATGCGGTGCTGTTCGTGCTCGCGGCGGATACCGGCGTCACCAAATCCGAAAGCGATGTCTGGCGCAAATACATCAGCGGCGCGCGGTGGAAACAACGCGGTCGGCTGGCCGTGCTGAACAAGATAGACGGCCTGTGGGACGAGTTGAAAAACGAACGCGCGGTCGAAAAGGAAATCAACAAGCAGATCAAGACCAGCGCCGAATTGCTGGATCTCGATGTCAGCCATATTTTCCCGGTCTCCGCGCAAAAAGGTCTGCTCGCCAAGATCACCGGCGACGATGAATTGCTGGCCAAGAGCCGTTTGCCCGAGTTGCAGGGCGCGCTCTCCGGCGAAGTCGTGCTTTCCAAAAAGGAAATCGTGCGCGACAACACGGAAAGCGAGATTGATGATCTCGCCGCCAACACCACATTGTTGCTGGAATCGCGTCGGCAAAGCCTGTCCGATCAGCTTGAGGAACTCAAGGGTTTGCGCGGGCAGAACACCGATGTGGTCGAGCACATGATGAGCAAAGTCAAGGAAGAGCGCGAAGCGTTCGAAGGCGATCTGCGGCGTTTTCAGGCGCTGCTGCGCGTGTTCGGCAAACACCGCGACGAGCTGTTCTCCTATCTCGGCATGGACAGATTGCGTACCGACGTGACCAAAACCCGGCAGGCAATGGAAAAGGCCAACTTCACCAAAACCATACGCGCGGCGATGGACAGATTTTTCGAGGACGTCAACGAACGCATGTCCAATTCCGAGCAGCAAAGCGCCGAAATCAAACTGATGATGGAGGCGATGTACAAAAAATACGCGAAGGATCACGGCACCTCGCCCATCAATCCTCCCGGCTTTTCGACCGAGCATTACCAAAAGGAACTGGGCAAGCTGGAATACACCTACAAAGAGCAGTTCGACACCGCTGTCAACATGCTGGTGAACGAAAAAATGGCGCTCACCACCAAGTTTTTTGAAACCGTGGCGAACCGCGTCGTGAACGTTTACGAAATCACCAACCGCGATGTCGCCAACTGGCTGAACGTCGTGATGGCGCCGATGGAATCGCAAATCCGCGAACAACAGTTGCAACTGCGCCGCCGTCTGGAAAGCATCAAACGCATCGGTCAGGCGACCGATTCGCTGGAAGACCGGATCGCCGAACTGGAAGGTCTCGATCAAGCCGTCACCGAGCAAATGGGCGATCTCGCAACCCTGCGCCAGCATATCAGCGCCGCGCTGGGCGCCGAAGAACAATCCGCCTCCAAAAAGAAAGCCCTGGCGACCACATGATCTTCGGCAACCTTCTGTTTCTGTTCGCGCTGACGCTGGTATTCGTGGGCGCAGCCGCTGCGGGCGTGCTCTGGGCAATCCGCTCCGGCCAGTTCGACGACCTCGAAGGCCCCGCCCAACGCATCCTCATGGACGACGACGATCCGATGATTCCCTTCAATCAACGCTTGAAATCGGAAAACGAAGCGAATAAACTAGGATGACTTTATCTTTAATCAAACAGGGAGTTGAGAAATGAGCTTTCTTTCGTGGGAAAATCTGCCGGTCACCGTAATCATGGCGCTGATTATCTGGTCATGGATTTCGTTCCTTTCCGTGATTTTCGCGTAAATCCGGCAACAACAAAAAAGGGCAGCTTGGCTGCCCTTTTTTGTTGTCTGCGAAATCGCTCTTACAACACTTCGCCGATCACGGCTTTCATCTTCTGCATCGCCTTTTGCTCGATCTGGCGGATGCGTTCGGCGGAGACGCCGTATTCAGCGGCGAGTTCGTGCAGGGTTGCGCTGTCGCCTTCCGTGAGCCAGCGGGCTTCCACGATGCGGCGGCTGCGTTCGTCGAGGCTGCCAAGGGCGGCTTCCAGCCCGGTGGTTTGCAGCACTTCGATCTGGCGTTCGGCCAGCATTTCGGCGGGTTCGGGGCGGTGATCTTCCAGCCAGGCGATCGGGCTCCAGCTTTCTTCGCCGTCATCTTCGCCGTGCGATTCCAGCGCGATGTCCTGCCCGCCCATGCGCGATTCCATTTCGATCACTTCTTCCGGCTTGACCTTCAGTTCGCGCGCGATTTCGCGTACCTCGTCCGGGCGCAGGCTGCCGCTGTGCGTTTTCATGCTGCGAAGATTGAAGAACAGTTTGCGCTGCGCCTTGGTGGTGGCGACTTTGACCATGCGCCAGTTACGCAGGATAAATTCGTGGATTTCCGCCTTGATCCAGTGCACGGCGAACGACACGAGGCGCACGCCGCGCTCCGGGTCGAAGCGGCGCACGGCTTTCATCAGGCCGATGTTGCCTTCCTGTATGAGATCGGCTTGCGGCAGTCCATAGCCGGAATAGCCGCGCGCGATGCTTACCACCAGCCGCAGATGCGAAAGAATCAACTGTTTGGCCGCGTCCAGATCGTTGTCGTGGCGCAGGCGCGTGGCGTAATCATGCTCTTCTTCCGCCGTGAGCACGGGGAAGGAACGTATCGTCCGCAAATAGCGATCCAGACTTTCAACCGCGGACGGCATGGGCAGGGACAGGGAATAGCTCATCAATTTACCTCCCGAAGAGGACTTAATTTTAGGATGAATTGATTTTAGCACTCTCGGTTTGAGAGTGCCAGTTTTGAAAAGTTCTTGCGGGCGGGTTTTTTGGAGGCGACAATCTCGGGATGTGATGAAAAAGTGCGATGAGAAAGGTTGTTCCATGAAAAAGTGGTTGCTTGTTTTGGCGCTGGGCATGGGCTTGGCGGCCTGTTCCGGCGGAGATGTCGCGGATGCGGCATCCGACGGGGCGGTCAAGGATACGGCATCGGGCGCGGCGTCCCCGGCTTATCCCCGATGCGACGAAGCGCGCGACCCCTGTTTTGATGTCGCGAAAAGCGTCAATCCCTACGAGGTGACGGCGGAAAACCATGCGGCGGATACGCTGATGCTAACCGTGCGCGGGCGCGTCGTGACGGCGCATTTGCCGGGCGTGTATCCCTTCGGTTTCAATGCCATTGCCGTGGATGCCTCCGGCCATGTTTTCGCCGTGGGCGGGCCGGGGATGCGAATTGCGACCAACGATGGCAAAAGCAACATCTGGCGTATCGTGGCGCTCACCGGATATGGCGATTATCTGCAAAACGTGGCCGTGCCGGGCGATGGCAAGGCGTTTACGATAGGCGGCAGTTACAACCAGATTTTCCGCACGCTGGACGGCGGGCAGACGTGGGAGAGCTTTAACAAAACATTTGAATCACGCGACGATCCCGAATATCGCGCGCTCAAATTCGGCGAAGGCGGCGGGCTTGGGGCGCTGGATGTGGTTTTTGCGGATACGCAACTCGGCCTCGTGGTTGGCCGGGCGAGTTTTTTCAAGGGTGGCGAGTCGGGGGAATACACGAATTATCAGGACATCGGCCAGATACTACGCACCACGGACGGCGGTCAAAACTGGGCGCCGGTCGCGCTGCCTGCCGCATTCGACGCGACGATATTGACGCGGGCGAGCTTTGTTGACGCAAGCATCGGATGGGCGGTGGGCAATCAGGGGAGCGTGTTGCGGACAGCCGACGGTGGCGCGCATTGGGATATCGTTTCATTGAATGACCCCAAGGCCAAAAACATGCGTCTCACCGCATTGGGTTTCAGCAACGCGCAACACGGCT
Organism: Methylobacillus sp.; assembly: GCA_031285185.1. GTDB lineage: Bacteria > Pseudomonadota > Gammaproteobacteria > Burkholderiales > Methylophilaceae > MM2. Next base: position 16,501 of record JAITWS010000092.1, on the reverse strand, counting down.
GCGTCGGCGGCGATTATGCAATCTGGTGTACCTGGGATGGCGGCAGGCAATGGCAACGTGCGACCACTTATGCGCCGGAATCTTTCGATGACAGCGACGCGGGCGATGGCAAAGGCATTTACCAACTCGTATTCAGCGACGAGCGCCACGGCTGGGCGGTCACCACGCAAGGGTTGATACTGGCCAGCGACGACGGCGGAAAAAACTGGAAACTCTGGATGGATGTCGCCCAGGCATCAAACGGAAAATTGCAGGATGTCCAGCTATTCGGGCTGACCGTGGCGCGCGGCAAACTATGGGCGGCGGGAATGACGGGAGCCAAACCCAATAGGCCGCCGTCCGAAAAAATGGTTTCAATCGGATTCACTTACCGGCCATTGGTTTTGTCGTGGCCGACCCGGTGACGCGCGCAAGCCGCGCCGCGAATCAATAATTTTCAATCCCCGCCAGCGCGCGTCCCACGGCGAATCGGGCGGCGAGCCAGCCGAGCAGGGCGGAGCCGACGATCAGGGGCAGAGCCATATCCGCAAGCGGGACGGTGAGGCGGAAATCGGAAGCGTAGAGCGCGGTGATTTCGGCGACAGAATCATTGAAAAACCACGTCGCCGCGAGCACGATCAAAAGCGCCGCGATGCCGCCGCCCACGCCGTACAGCGTTCCGGCATAAAGAAACGGACGGCGGATAAAGCGGTCGGTCGCGCCTATGAGTCGGCTCAGTTGAATTTCCTCGTGCTGATTGGCGATCTGCAAACGTATGCTGTTGCCCGTGATTATCAGCAGCGCGAAACCGAGCAGCGCGGCGATCAGCGCGATCAGCTTGTTGCCGAGCGCGAGCAGACCGTGCAGGCGTTTGACCCACACGGCATCAAGCTGCGCGCTTTCCACGCCCGACCAGTGCTGCATTTCCTGTTGCAGCGCATCAAGCGCTGCCGGATTGTCGTGTTCTTTGGGTTCGATGACAAAGGCATCGGGCAGCGGATTTTTTTTCAGCCCGGCGGCCACATCAGCCAACTCCGCGTCGGCCTGCATATTCTTCCATGCGTCGTCGCGCGAAACAAAACGCCACGTCGCCACATCCGCGCGATTTTTCAACTGCGTTTCCACATCGGCGACTTGCTCCCGCGAAGCATCCATTGCCATGAACAGGCTGATCTGCGGCGTGGTCGCCAGCCCGCCCGCGAGCCGCTGCATATTGTCCAGCGCGACATACAACATCGCCGGAAGCGCAAGTGTCACGCCGATCACGGTGACCATCATCAACCACGCGAGCGGCGCGCGACGCGCGCGGGCGAGTACCTGCGCGAGCGCGAGTTTGTGCTGGGCGATCATGTCAGCGTTCCTTGCTTCAAATGCAACACGCGCCCGCCGCCGGATTGCTCGCCGCCGCGCGCGTGCGTGGCGATCAGCACGGTCACGCCGACCTGGTTGAAGGAGCGGAACAGTTGCATGAGATCGGTCGCGTAGCTTTCATCAAGGTTGGCCGTGGGTTCGTCGGCGATGAGAATTTCCGGGCGGCTCACCACCGCGCGGGCGATGGCGAGGCGTTGTTGCTCGCCGCCCGAAAGCGTGACCGGCATCGCGCGTTCGCGTCCCAGCAGCCCCACCTTGTCGAGCGCGGCGCGCACGCGCTTGGCGGCCTCCTGCCCGACAATGCCGTTGATATGCAGCGGCAGCGCCACGTTGTCGAACAGATTGCGGTCGAACAGCAGTTTGTGATCCTGAAATACCATGCCGAATTTGCGGCGCAGAAACGGCAGCGCGGCGCGGCGCAACTGGCTGACATTTTGATGGCCGATCAGCACGGTTCCCGAGGTTGCGCGCTCCAGCCCCGCGATCAGTTTGAGCAGCGTGCTTTTGCCCGCGCCCGAATGTCCGGTGACGAATACCAGCTCGCCCTGCGCGATTTCAAAGCTGAGATTTTTAAGCGCCTCATGGCCGCCGGGATAAAGTTTGCCTACGCGGTCGAATTTGATCACGAGAGTAAGGCCTCCGCGAAATCCTGCGCGACGAAAGGCTGCAAATCGTCCAGTTGCTCGCCCACGCCGATGAAACGTATCGGGATTGCGCGCTCCTTCGCAATCGCCGCGATCACGCCGCCCTTCGCGGTTCCGTCGAGCTTGGTCAGCGCGAGGCCGGTCACGCCGAGCGCATCGTCAAACGCCTTGACCTGCGCGATGGCGTTTTGCCCGGTGTTGGCATCGAGCACCAGCAAAATTTCGTGCGGCGCGCCGGGCAATGCCTTGTCTATCACACGCTTCACCTTGCGGATTTCCTCCATGAGATTAAGCTGCGTCGGCAAGCGCCCCGCCGTATCCGCGAGCACCACGTCTATGCCGCGCGCGCGCGCCGCGTTCACCGCATCAAAAATCACCGCCGCCGGATCGCCGCCCGACTGCGCGATCACCTGCACATGATTGCGCTCGCCCCATTCCGCCAGTTGCTCGCGTGCCGCCGCGCGAAACGTATCGCCCGCCGCGATCAACACCGACTTGCCTTCCGCCTGCAAACGCCACGCGAGCTTGCCTATGGTCGTCGTCTTGCCCGCGCCGTTCACGCCCGTCAACATGATGACAAAAGGTTGATGACCATGAGTTTCAAGCGGCTGCGCGAGCGGCGCGAGCAAATCGGTCAACGCCTGCTGCAACGCCACGCGCAACTGCGCGGTATCCGTCAGCGCCTGCCGCTTTACCGTGGAACGCACCTGCTCCAGCAGCGCGTGGGTCGCCTTCACGCCCACATCGGCGGTCAACAATACGGATTCCAGTTCCTCGTAAACATCCTCGTCTATCTTCCCGCCGCCGAACAAACCGCCCAGCTGCGCGCGCGTGCGGGCAAGCCCCTGCCGCAAACGATCCGACCAACGGGTTTTGGAATCCGGCGCGGTCGCCATGTCCGCGTTCTTTTTGAAGAGATTAAGCATGGCGATATTTTAGTCGGAATGAGAGGGTTAAGAAACCTTTCCCGAACTCCGTCCACCGAACCCGGTCATAAACCGTGCCTGCGAGCAGGTATAATCGTGTGACAAAAAACGGAGTGTCTATTGTGTTTAAGCGATGGTGGTTGTTTCTGCTGGCGTTCCTGCCTGCGGCGGCGTTTGCCGGAAATATACAGGAAATGAAATTGCCCAACGGGTTGAAGGTGGTCGTGCAGGAGGATCATCGTTCGCCCGTGGTGGTTTCGCAAGTGTGGTATCGCGCGGGCAGCGTGGATGAATTCAACGGCACGACGGGCGTGGCGCATGTGCTGGAACACATGATGTTCAAGGGGACGAAGGCCGTGCCCGCCGGGCAGTTTTCGCGCATCGTCGCGGCGGCGGGCGGACGCGAGAATGCGTTTACCAGCCGCGATTACACCGTTTATTTTCAGCAGTTGGAAAAATCGCATCTTGAGCTTTCGTTCAAGCTGGAGGCGGATCGCATGGTCAATCTCGACATGTCGGATGCCGAGTTTGCCAAGGAAGTTCAGGTGGTGATGGAGGAGCGCCGCTGGCGCACCGACGACCGCGCGCAATCGCAGGTGGATGAGCGGCTGGCGGCGCTGGTGTTCAACGCGAATCCTTATGGCAGGCCGGTGATCGGCTGGATGAACGATCTCATCAGCATGAAGGCGAACGATGCGCGCGATTGGTACAAGCGCTGGTACGCGCCCAACAACGCGACGCTGGTGGTGGTGGGCGATGTGAATCCGCAGGAGGTGTTCGCGCTTGCGAAAAAATATTTCGGCGCGCTCAAGCCGCGCGAATTGCCGGAGCGCAAGCCGCAGGATGAACCGGCGCAAAAGGGCGAGCGCCGCGCCACGGTCAAGGCGCCGGCCAAATTGGCTTATGTCGCGCTGGCTTATCGCGCGCCCAAGCTGGTCAAAATGGATGATTGGGAACCTTACGCGCTGGAAATTCTCGCGGGCGTGATGGACGGCAACCCCGCGTCGCGCCTCAACCGCGAGCTGGTGCGTCAGCAGCGCGTCGCGGTCAATGTGGGCGCGGGTTACGATGCGATCAATCGCGGTCCCGCGCTGTTTGAGTTTGGCGGCACGCCGGGCGAAGGCCATAGCGCGGAAGAAGTGGAAAACGCCCTGCGCGCGCAAATCGAAAAAGTGAAAAAGGAAGGCATCACCGAGGACGAGTTGCAGCGCGTCAAGGCGCAGGTGATCGCCGCCGATGTGTATCAGCGCGATTCGATGTTTTATCAGGCCATGCAAATCGGCATGTTGGAAAGCACGGGTTTTTCCTGGCGCGACATTGACGAAATGCCTAAGCGCCTGCAAGCCGTGACCGCCGAGCAGGTGAAGGAAGTCGCCAACAAATATCTGGTGGACGACCAGCTTTCGGTGGCGACGCTGGATCCGCAGCCGATAGATGAAAACCAGCCCGAAGCGCCGGAGGTTCCGCATGATCTTCGCTAAATTGATCGCAAGAATATTTTTGCTGTGCGCGTTTTTCACCGCCTCCGCGCACGCCGCGTTGCCGATTCAGACCTGGCAAAGCGCGACCGGCGCGAAAGTTTATTTCGTTGAAAACCACGATTTGCCCATACTCGACGTGGAGGTGAATTTCGCGGCGGGCAGCAGTTTTGACCACGCGGAAAAAGCCGGTCTCGCGGCTATGACGCACGGCTTGCTCGGATTGGGCGCGGGCGGTCTGGGCGAAGATCAGATTGCCAATCGTTTTGCCGACATCGGCGCGCAGATGGGCGGCGATTTTGACATGGATCGCGCGGCCGTCAGCCTGCGAACCTTGTCGAGCGCGCGCGAGCGCGCGGCGGCGCTGGAGTTGATGGCTGCGATCATACAAAAACCCGATTTCCCCGCGAGCGTGCTGGAACGCGAAAAAGCGCGCGCGATCGCGGGTCTGCGCGAGGCCGCGACCCAGCCCGAGAGCATAGGCGCGAAGGCGTTCACCAAGGCGCTGTTCGGCAGCCATCCGTATGCGCTGGGTGCGGATATGGAGCCGGAAACGCTGGAAAAAATCACGCGCGACGATATGGTCGCGTTTTATCGCAGCCACTACACACGCAACACCGCGGTCGTCGCCATCATCGGCGATGTTACGCGCGAACAGGCCGAAGCCATCGCCGCGCAATTGACGGCGGAGTTGCCGCAAGGCGCGTCGGCGGAAATCATTCCGCCGGTTCCCTTGCCGGATGCGGCGGTGGAAAAACGCATTCCGCATCCCGCCGAGCAATCGCACATTCTCATCGGCTACCCCGGCATGAAACGCGGCGACGCGGATTATTTTCCGCTCTATGTCGGCAATTACATTCTGGGCGGCGGCGGTTTTGTCGCCATGCTGACGGAAGAAGTGCGCGAAAAGCGCGGCCTCGCTTACAGCGTTTACAGCTATTTCATGCCGATGCGCGAGGCGGGCGCGTTCCAGATCGGGTTGCAAACCAAGCGCGACCAAACCGACGCGGCGCTCGGCGTGGTGCGCGAAACGCTTAACAAATTCATCCAGTCCGGCCCCACGGACGCGCAATTGAAAGCGGCCAAGGACAACATCATCGGCGGCTTTCCGCTTCGCATGGACAGCAATGGCAAGATACTCGATTACCTTTCGGTGATCGGCTTTTACGGCTTGCCGCTGACCTATCTCGACGACTTCAACAGCAAGGTCGGCGCGGTGACGGCGCAGCAGGTCAAGGATGCGTTCGCGCGGCGCGTGCAGCCGGACAAAATGGTGACGGTGATCGTTGGCGGCGGCGCGAAATAAGGTACGCATCAACGCCGGAGAGTGGCGCGGTCGCGTGCTGCGCTTTCCCGATGCGGAAGGTTTGCGTCCGACGCCGGATCGCGTGCGGCAAACGCTGTTCAACTGGCTGGGGCAGGAGCTGCACGGAAAGCATTGTCTCGATCTGTTCGCGGGCAGCGGCGCGCTCGCGTTCGAGGCCGCCTCGCGCGGCGCGGCATCGGTCACGGCGGTGGAGCAAAATCGGGCGGCAGGTCGCGCCTTGAGTGACAACATCGCCATGCTGCGCGCGCATCAAATCCAGCTTTGGCCGGTGGACGCGCTGGAATTTCTCGCGCAGGATGCGGAGCGTTACGACATCATTTTTCTCGATCCGCCTTTTGGTCAAAACTGGCTGCCCCGACTGCTGCCGCTGATGCGTGATCGGCTCGCCGCGGACGGCGCGCTCTATGCCGAAGGCGAGTTGCCGTTGCAAGACGGCGACGGCTGGCAAGTGGTCAAGAGCGGCAAAGCGGGCGCGGTGCGCTACCACCTGCTAAAATACGCGCCATGAATACAAGCACCAACATCGCTGTTTATCCCGGAACCTTTGACCCGCTCACGAGCGGACACGAGGACATTGTGCGTCGCGCCGCCAAACTTTTTTCGACAGTCATTGTCGCGGTCGCCGCCAACACCTCAAAAAAATCCTTTTTCAGTTTGGACGAGCGCGTTGCCCTCGCCGCGGAAGTACTCGCGGATTGCCCGAACGTCAAGGTGCTCGGCTTCTCCGGCCTGCTGATGAAATTCGTGCAGGCGCAAGGCGCGCGCGTGGTGATACGCGGTTTGCGCGCGGTTTCCGATTTTGAATACGAGTTTCAACTCGCGGGCATGAACCGCAAAATTTTCCCCGAAGTCGAAACGCTGTTCCTCACGCCCGCCGAGCAATACATGTTCATCTCCGCCAGCCTCGTGCGCGAAGTCGTCTCCCTGGGCGGCGACGTGTCGCAATTCGTCCCGCCTGTGGTCGAAGCCAGACTGCGCGAAAAAGTCCGCCAACAGTGAGCGCGTGATATGGCCTTGATGATTACCGACGAGTGCATCAACTGCGATGTGTGCGAACCCGAATGCCCCAACAACGCGATCACGCAGGGCTTGGAAATCTACGAAATCAACCCCGACAAATGCACCGAATGCGTAGGTCACTACGACAAACCCCAATGCCAGGAAGTCTGCCCCATAGACTGCATCCCCTTCAACCCCGACGTGCGCGAAACGAAGGAGGAGTTGATGGCGAAATACCAGCGGCTGGTTGGGGAGAGTGCAAAAAAGTAGGCGCGCAGTTCTCCCTCTCCCGCTTGCGGGAGAGGATGGGGGTGAGGGTGGGGGTTCAAAAAATATGGGCGGGTTTGAAACCCGCCCCTACACCAACCTTCCCATAAGCCGCATCGCCGGGTCTTGCCGGTAAAACAGCCGCATTTGCTCATACACTGCGGGGTAAAGTTGTTTGAGCAGGTGGGGCAATTCAAAAAAGTATTCGCTCGTCACCGCGAAAAATTCCTCGGGCGCTTCGGTCGCGTAGGGATCAATGGCGGTGTGTTCGCCCGCGTCGGCGCGGCGGCATAAATCTTCATAGGCCGGTTCAAAAGCCGCGCGCCAGTCGCGCACGCGCATTCCCGCGTGCAGCGCGGGGCAGCCGTTGATGTGGCCGCTGCTGGAATCGAGTTTGTGCGCGAGTTCGTGGATGACGGTGTTGTAGCCGTCTTCGCACGCGCCGGAGGCGGCGATGTCCGCCCACGACCAGACCACTGGGCCGCGTTCCCAGGCTTCGCCCGCGCGGATTTCGCGGCGGCTGTGCGCGAGTCCGTTTTCGTCCACCCATTCGTGCCGCGTGGCGTATTCGTCCGGGTACAGCACCACGGATGTCCAGCCGTCGTACCAGTCGAATCCGAGATTGAGTATGGGCAGCGCGGCCTGCGCCGCGAGATCAATTTTCATCGCCTCGTTGAGTTCCAGACCCTGCACCGGCTCGTAACTTTTTTCATGCAAAAACAGCGTGGCGAGATCGCGCAGGCGCTGCAATTCCTCCTGCGTCAAACCGGCGAGCAGCGGCAGATTGGCCACAGCGCGATCCCACACCGGCTGCGGGATGCGCGCGCGGCGGAGGATGCGCTTTCTGCGCCAGTTCGAGAAGATACCCATGCGCTTATTTTACGGGGATAATTGAATTTTCCCCAGAGAGAGTGAGGCATCCCATGCGACTTTTGCACACCATGTTGCGCGTCGGCAATCTCGACCGCTCAATTGCGTTTTACACCCAAATCCTCGGCATGAAAGTGCTGCGCCGCGAAGAATTTCCCGACGGAAAATTCACGCTGGCCTTCGTCGGCTACGGTGGCGAGCGCGACCATACCGTGCTGGAGCTGACCCACAATTGGGATACGGAAAGTTATGACCTCGGCAATGCTTTCGGTCATATCGCCATTGAAGTGGACGACGCCTACGCCGCGTGCGAAAAAGTCAAACAAGCGGGCGGCACGGTCACGCGCGAAGCCGGGCCGATGAAGCACGGCAAAACCGTGATCGCGTTTATTCAAGACCCGGACGGCTACAAGATCGAGTTTATACAGAAGGGAACGGCGGGGTATTGAGGAATTGCAGATCGGAAAAGAGTGATGAACTCAGGCGCGGAAACCGCATCCAACCGAAAGTTTCAAAAAAATCCGCCGGCGGCACCCATGAACGTTGCGCCGCCGACGGAACAGATCCCGCCAGTGCTACCATGACCACTGGCAGGGGGGAGCGTGAAACCCAAATGGCCTCGGCTCAAGCACACAGGCCGGAACCGAAACTCAACACGAAGCGATGGTATTTGTTTCTTTAACAAAATGCTTGTAAAAAAATCCGTCGGCGACATCCATGAACGTGTGCCGCCGACGGAACAAGTCCCACCAGCGCTACCATGACCGCTGGCAGGGGGGAGCTATCCCGAAATTCCCATCGCGTCACCGCATGTTTCGCGGTGAGGTCATTAACACGATGAATCAACTATAGGGGCGGAAAGTGCGCTTGACTATCACTAGAACTGATTACATGCGGCACTTGTTTTTGATGAAAAAATCGGGGCTTGTACGGAAGAGAGGCTTGCTGGAGGCTTTTTACCACTTGTGGATAACCCTGCTCATGCGTCCGCGCGGGAAATTGTTTGGTTGGCGGACGACAGAATGCCGCCCTTGTGAAATTCCATCCCGGAGAGGAGAGGGATGGTCTATGCCTTCGCCCGCTCCAGCGGGAGGCGCAGCGTGAACAGGCCGCCTTCGGGAGTGGTTTCCCAGGCGCAGGTGGCACCGATGGCGGTGGCGCGGTTGGCGATGTTGGTGAGGCCGCGTCCGGGGAAGGACGGGGTTTCGGCGGTGGGGTGGGTGAAGGTTCCGTGGCCGTTGTCACGCACTTCGACGATGACATCGCGCGTGTCGCAGCGGGTGGAAAATTCGATGCGGTTGGCTTGCGTGTGTTTGATGATGTTGGCCAGCACTTCTTGCAGGATGCGGAGGATGTGCAGCGCGCTTTGCGTGTCCAGCCAGGGCAGGGGCGGCACTTCGGCGATATTCCATTGCAGCGCGATGCCTGCGGCTTGCAGCCGGGAGTTGAGGCGGAAGCGCAGGGTGGCGAGCAAGGCGAGCAAATCCGACTCGGCGATGGAGAGCGAATCCAGCGCGAGTTTCAGATCGTCTATGCACGCCCGCAGCACTTGCGCGATTTCATCGCGGTTGGGCGTGCCGCGCTCGACCATGTGCAGCGCGCTGATGAGCGAGGAGCCCAGTCCGTCGTGCATTTCCTGCATGATGCGTTGGCGTTCCTGCGCCAGCGCGTGGTGTTGCTGGAGCTGGTTCAGTTGCGTGTATTTTTCGGAAAGCTCGGCTTCGCGTTCGGCCACCCGTTTCGCGAGCAGGGCGTTGGCGCCTTCCACCGCTTTCAGGGAACTGATGTAGCGATGATAGATCAGCCCCGCGCAAATCACGATCAGGCCGATGCCGGGGTAGGGGCGCAGATAGACGCTTTCGATGTTGACGTGGTAATCGAGAAACGCCATGTCGTAGAGGCCGATGATGGGCATGGAGCCGTAGATCGCCGCGAGTATCCAGGCGGTGCGCGATTTGCTGGCGCGTGCCGCGCGTATGCCGATGATGGCGAGCACCGCGAGCAGCATCAAGGCCGCGCCATAGGCGTAAGGCAGCGTGGCTGGGGTCAGCAGGTGCGGGTCAACGATGGGCGTGGTCGCGATCGTGACGAGAATGCCGCCGACGATCAGGCTTTTTTCCAGCATAGGCCATTCGCGCCGACTGATCCACATAAGGAAAAGAAAGATGCACAGCGCCATCCAGCCCAGCGCGTTGATCGTCATCCAGCCGAACCAGTTGTCGGGCACGGGCGGCGGCAATTCGCCTATGGTCATGTGCAGATAGCGCAGCATGTACAGAATGGCCATCATGAAAAAGACCAGATAAATTTTCTCGTGCCGCCGCGCCCAGAAAACGGCGAGGGAAAAAATTCCGACCGCGACAAAGGTCACGCTGCTCCAGACCACAAGATCCACCTGCAAAATCGCCCGCGCGCGGTAGCGCCACATCAAATCCTCCGCAGGCCCCGCCCAGACCGAGGAGATTGCGCCGCCCAGACCGCGTTCGCTCGCCATGCGGATCAGCACGGTATGCGGCATGTCGCCGCCCTCGCCCTGGGAGAGCGAGAGCCAGAGCGGACGGTTGAAACTGTTCCAGAGCAGGCTGCCGGAGGTGCGGTAGATCAGCCGGTTATCCGCATACACGGCCACTGTGCCGACGGTTTGCCAGCGCGGAAGATAAAGATGCACGTCGTCGCCCGCGCGCGCGGATTCGGGCAGGGTCAAACGCCACCAGATGACATCGGCTTGCGCCGGTTGCGCGCCGCCCGCGTATTCCACTTCAGGCTGTCGCGGACGACTATCCGGCAACGCGACCGGCTTCCACGCATCCGCCGATGCCAGCGCCGCGGGCAATGTGGCGGGCGGGATAAACGCGGCGGTTTCGGAAGCGCGCTCCGCCTGTTGCCAATGCACGATTTCGGGCGGCGGCTCCTGACTGCACGCCGACAGACCGAGCAACATCAGCAGGAGCGGGATCGGATATCTCACGCAAGCAGCCCCATACGACGCGCTTCGTTGACCGCTTCCACTTTGGAATCCACTTCGAGTTTGCGATAGATGTGCCGCACGAAAGTCAGCACCGTATGTTTGGAAATGCCGATGAGTTGCGCCACCTCGTCCGCCGTGAAGCCGCGGCTGATGAAGCGCAACACCTCCTGCTCGCGCGGCGTCAGGCCGATGTCGCTCGGCTCAACCGGCGCGGCGGCTTCTTCCTTGTTGATGCGTCCGAGAATTTTGCGCGCCACGAGCGGGCTGATCGGGCTGCCACCCGCGTGCGCCGTGCGGATTTCATGCGCGAGCTGGCTCGCATCGGCATCCTTGAGCAGATAACCCCGCGCGCCCGCCTCGATCGCGCGGAACACGCTGGATTCGTCGCCGAACACCGTGCTCACCAGAATCGCGCAATCCGGCCAGCGCGCCGATGCCGCCGAAATCACATCCAGACCGCTGCCATCGGGCAGCCCGAGATCAGTCAGCAACACATCCGCCGTATTTTCGCTCAGCCGGGAGAGCGCCTCCTCACGACTGGAGGCGGTAAACACAAGCCGCATGTCTCCCGCTGCCGCTATGGCATCGGTAAAAATTTTGCTCATCGCTTTGTCGTCTTCCACCACGCCGACCCGAATAGGCTCGGCGGGAAGTGGGGGGTAAGCCGCGTGAATTCCGACCATGGCAGTTTCTTTTTCCATCTCAGTCAATTTTTATACCTTCCACAATTGAGTCGGCAGACGCAAACAATGCGGATGCCATCAACTTGGAGCATGGGTTAGCCCAGAACAGCTAGTCTAGCCAAAAAAATTATTTTTGTCTTATTTTTCAAAATTACGGACGGGAGGGCAAGGGGGAGAGGGGCGTGTCGCCACTCGGAGCATCTGCGTTTTCCCCACATTTGCGGGAACGGGGCTGTTGCAGTTCTCCTTCTCCCGCAGAGATCTGCGGGGATAGAAAGGCTTAAAGCAGCTTACGAGCTTATTGCTTCGCGCCCATTGCCATCGCCCGCAAGCGCGATTGTTCCAGCGCGGTTTTGCCTTGCTCGAATCCGCCGTGCGGCCAGCCTTGCAGATGGCGTTCGGCAATATTCGCCAAGGCGTGCAGCCAGTTTTCGCGTTCGTTGAGCGCGGGGATGTAGTGATATTCGCTGCCGCCTGCGCTGAGGAAGGTGGCTTTGCCTTCCATGCCGATTTCTTCCAGCGTTTCCAGGCAATCCGCAGCAAAGCCGGGGCAGATCACGTCCACGCGCCGGGTGCCGAGTTTGGCGAGTTGCGTCAGCGTGGGCGCAAAATAGGGTTGCAGCCATTCGGCGCGGCCAAAGCGCGATTGGAAGCAGATCATGTATTGCTCGGCTTCCAGCGCGAGCGCTTCCGCGAGCAGTCGCCCGGTCTTTTGGCATTCGCAAAAATAGGGGTCGCCCAGATTAACCGCGCGGCGCGGGATGCCGTGAAAACTCATGATGAGTTTGCCGCCGCGACCGTGTTCCGACCAGTGTTTATGCACGCTCGCGGCGAGCGCGGCGATGTAGCCGGGGTCGTCGTGGTAATGGCGCATGACGCGGATTTCCGGCATGTTGCGCGCGCGTTGCAATGTCTGCCATACGGCGTCGAGCGCGGAGCCGGTGCTGCTGGCCGCGTATTGCGGATAAAGCGGGAGGACGAGGATGCGCGTGCAGTTGCGCGCGCGCAATTTTTCCAGCGCGTCGGCGACGGAGGGGTTGCCGTAGCGCATTCCGAATTCGACTTCGACCATGATGCCGCGTTCGCCGAGATAGCCTTTGAGCATGGCCGCCTGTTTGCGCGTGTGCGCCAGCAGCGGCGCGCCTTCGCCCGTCCAGATTTGCGCGTATTTCGCGGCGGATTTCGCGGGGCGGGTGTTGAGGATGATGCCGTGCAACAGCGGCCACCAGATGAGGCGCGGAATTTCGATCACGCGCGGATCGCTCAGAAATTGCTTGAGATAACGCCGCAATGCCTGCGCCGTGGGTGCGTCCGGCGAGCCGAGGTTGATGAGCAAAATGCCGGTGCGCTCGGGCGTGCCGTGGTGGTAAGGCGGTTCCGGGTCGAATTTCATCAGTGGTGGGAGAGCGCGTTGGAAAGCAGTTTCGCGGTGATGTCCACGATGGGAATCACGCGCTCGTAAGCCATGCGCGTCGGGCCGATCACGCCCAGCGTACCGACCACCTGGCCGTCAACTTCATACGGCGCGGTAATCACGCTGCATTCGTCGAGCGGCACATGGCCGGATTCGCCGCCGATGAAAATGTTCACGCCCTCCGCCTTTTGACTCGTGTCCAGCAGTTGCAACAATGTGGTGCGGCGCTCGAACATCTCGAACAATTTGTGCAGCGAAGTGACGTTGGTGGAAAGATCGTCCACATGCAAAAGATTGCGCTCGCCGGAAATCACCACATCGTCCTGATCTTCCGTGAACGCCTTGTCGCTCGCTTCCAGCGCGGCGGTCATCAGCCGCGTCATGTCCGATTGCATCTGACGCAACTCTTCGCGCAATTTTCCGCGCACTTCCTCGAAGGTCTGCCCGGCATAATTCACATTGAAAAAATTGGCCGCCTGCACGAGTTCGGACGGCGTGTAAGCGCGGTCGGTGAGGATGATGCGATTTTGCACATTGCCATCGGTGGTGACAATAATCAGCAAAATGCGCTTTTCCGAAAGCGGCAAAAATTCAAGCTGGCGAAACGCGATGCCCTTGCGCTTGGGGATCATCACCAAGCCGGCGAACTGCGTCAGATCGGACAAGGCGCTCGCCGCCGAAGAAATCAGCTCCTGCGGATCGGGCGACGACAGCCGGTTCTCCAGCTTTTTGACCTCATCGTCGCGCAAGGGCTGCACCGTCAGCAAGGTATCCACGAATAACCGATAGCCGCGATGCGTGGGCGTGCGCCCCGCCGAAGTATGCGGACTGGTGATAAAACCCATCTCTTCCAGATCCGACATCACATTGCGTATGCTGGCCGGGCTGAGATCCAGCCCCGAACACCGGGAAAGCGTGCGTGACCCCACCGGCTGCCCGTCGGTGATGTAATGCTCCACCAACGTTTTCAGCAGAATTTGGGCGCGTTTTTCCAGCATGATCGGCTTGCGGATTTGTTCATGGCTGAATTATGAGCCAATCGGGGATGGGCGGCAATGCGGCGGCGGATTGTCCTTGGGCGCAGGATGGTAGAGGCGCGGTTGTTTTGATAATCCCTCTTCCGCTTAAGACATAAGGAGCCGCTGCTGTTCTCCCGTGAGGGAAAGGGACTCATCGAATAGCGTAAAACCCCCGATACCACTCCACAAACTTGCCCAGTCCTTCTTCCAGACTTGTGTCCGGTTTGAAACCGACGTCGGTTATGAGGTCGTCCACATCGGCGTAGGTTGCGGGGACATCGCCTGCTTGCATGGGGAGGAAATTTTTTGCCGCTGTTTTTCCGAGATGGCGTTCCAGCGTTTCTATCATTTCCATGAGCGCGACGGGTTGGTTGTTGCCGATGTTGTAGAGGCGGTAGGGCGCTTTGCTTGTGCCGGGGTCGGGGGTGTTGCCGTTCCAGTCGGGGTTGCCTTGGGGCACTTTGTCGAGCACGCGCATGACGCCTTCCACGATGTCGTCTATGTAGGTGAAGTCGCGTTTCATGTCGCCGTTGTTGAATACGTTGATCGCGCGGCCTTCGAGAATGTCGCGCGTGAATGAGAAATAGGCCATGTCGGGGCGCCCCCACGGGCCATATACCGTGAAAAAGCGCAGGCCGGTGGTGGGCAGATTGTAGAGATGGCTGTAGGTGTGCGCCATGAGTTCGTTGGCTTTTTTGCTGGCGGCGTAAAGGCTCACGGGGTGATCCACGTTGTCGTGCACCGAGAACGGCATGTGCGTGTTTGCGCCGTAAACCGAGCTGGACGAGGCATAGACCAGATGTTCGACATTGTGATGACGACAGCCTTCCAGCACGTTGACGAACCCTTGCAGATTGGATTCGACATAGGCATGGGGATGTGTGAGCGAATAGCGCACGCCCGCTTGCGCGGCGAGATTCACTACGCGCTGCGGCTTGAATCGCGCGAACACATTTTCCATCGCGGCGCGGTGATGCAGGGCGATGCGCGCCTCGGTGAAGGCGGGATGCGACTTGATGCGCGCGAGCCGCGCCTCCTTGAGCCACACGTCGTAATAATCGTTGACGTTGTCCACGCCGATCACTTCGTCGCCGCGTTCGAGCAGACGGATCGCGAGTTCGTTGCCGATGAAACCGGCGGTTCCGGTGACGAGAATTTTCATTTTGCCTTCCTTGTGTTTGGTGCAAGCTTATCAAATCGCGCGGGTTTCTGTGAGAAAATGCGCGGCTATGCGACTCCTGCTCGTCAAAACTTCGTCCATGGGCGACCTTGTGCACAACATGCCCATGATCGCCGACATACGCCACCGCTTTCCCGATGCCATCATGGATTGGGTGGCGGAGGAAAGTTTTGTCGAGATCGCGCGCATGAACACCGAAGTCGCGCGCATCATCCCGGTCAACATGCGGCGCTGGAAACGCAACCTTGGCAGTTGCCTGTCGTGGCGCGAATTTTCGGCCTTTCGCCGCGAACTGAAATCCGAACATTACGATGCGGCGCTTGATACGCAAGGGCTGTTCAAAAGCGCGCTGATCTGCCGCTGGTCGCGCAGTCCTTCGCACGGACAGAATAACCAAACCGCGCGCGAAGCCGTGGCCGGATGGCTCTACACTCATCCGCACGACATCCCGCGCAATCTGCACGCGGCCACGCGCAACCGGCTGCTCGCCGCGCGCGCGCTGGGTTATGAATTGCCCGATACGCCGCCGCGCTACGATCTGCAATTGCCGCCCGCCGCGCTGCCGTTCACGCCGAGCGCGCCCTACGCGGTGATTTTGCACGGAACCGCGCGCGCGGCCAAATTGTGGCCGGTGGAACACTGGATCGCATTTTGCCGCGAACTCGCGCAAACGCACCCGACCATTTTTCTGCCGTGGGGCAATGACGAAGAACGCGCGCGCGCGGAAAAAATCGCCGCCGCCGCGCCGGGCTGCCAGACGTTGCCGCGCATGACGCTCACGCAACTCGCGCATTTGCTGCAAGGCGCGGGCATTGTGGTCGGGCTGGATACCGGCCTCATGCACCTCGCGGTCGGCCTGGGCAAACCCACGCTCGCGATTTTTTGCGACACCGACATCTGGCAAGCCGGAACCTGCCCGCCCGCCGGAGCGCGCGCGCTCACCGTGGGCGGCAAAGGCGTGGTTCCCGCCGTCAGCGAGGCCGTCGCGAGCTTGCATCAGGTGCTCGCGCCGATGGGTTGACTGCTGCGGGGCTTGTTTTATCGCAAACCGCCACCATTTTTCTGTATTGAACCATTCTGCAAAAGGAAATTTTTATGTCGCAAGAAGAAGAAATTCTGCCGGAAAATCCGCAGGACGAACCGCAAACCGAGACCGCGCCAACCATGGAAGAATTGCTCAAGGAAATCGAGCGCAAAGCGCAGGAAGAAGTGCTCTATGCCAAGGCCGAGGCCGAGAATATCCGCCGTCGCGCGCAGGAGGAAACCGACAAGGCACGCAAATTCGCGCTGGAAAAATTCTCGTCCGAATTGCTCCCGGTCATGGATAGTCTGGACGCGGCGCTGCTGGTCGAATCCGCCACTGTCGAAAGCTACAA
>JAITWS010000060.1 GCA_031285185.1 Methylobacillus sp. | reverse complement strand
GCGGCGAAACGCAGCTTCGCATCTGCGGAAGCGCGCGGAAACTGCGCCGCAATCCGCGGCATCGCCTGCTGCACGGCGTTTGTGCTGATGAAAATAATCCAGTCGCAAGACGGCAATGTCGCAATGGCGCGATCAAACGCCGCGTAATCCGGCAAAGGCGCAATGGCGAGCAGGGGAAAGGAAATCGGCGTTCCGCCTGCTTGCAAAATGCCCTCGGTCAACGCCGCCGCCTGGTCAACCGGCCGCGTGATCGCAATGCCGCGACCTGCCAGTGGAGAGTCAGTCATGGTTGAGTGCGGCGAGTATGCGATCCGCGCCGCGCGCGATCAGTTTGGCGGCGAGTTCGCGTCCGAGCGCGTCGGCATCGCGCGGCAAACCTTGCACGCTGTCCCGCGCCATTTCGCGGCCATCAACGCTTGCGACAAAGCCGACCATATTCAACATGCTGTTTTCGATACGCGCGTAAGCGCCGAGCGGCACGGTGCAACTGCCCGCCAGCGCCCGGCTCATCGCGCGTTCCGCCTCCACGCACGCCGCCGTGTCCGCGTGGTTGAGCGGTGCCAGCACCTCGCGCAAATCGTCGCGGTCGGCGCGGATTTCAATGCCGAGCGCGCCCTGCCCCACCGCCGGAATGCTGTTTTCCGGCGCGATCAATTGCGCGATGCGGCTTTCCAGCCCGAGCCGCTTGAGACCGGCGGCGGCGAGGATGATCGCGGCATATTGTTCCTCGTCCAGCTTGCGTAAACGGGTTTGCAAATTGCCGCGCAGCGATTCAATTTTGAGATGCGGAAACCGCGCCTGCAACTGGCTTTGGCGGCGCAAACTGGACGTGCCGACCACGCTGTTCTGCGGCAAATCCTCAAGGCGTTGATAACGGACGGAAACAAACGCATCGCGCGGATCTTCGCGCTCGCCGGTCGCCGCAAGCGCGAAACCGTCCGGCAGATTCATCGGCACATCCTTCATCGAATGCACCGCCAAATCCGCGCGCCCATCCGCGAGCGCCTGCTCCAGCTCCTTGACGAACAAACCCTTGCCGCCGATACGCGCCAACGGCGAATCCAGAATCTGATCGCCGGTCGTCGTCATGCCCAGAATCTCCACCGACGCGCCCGGATACAAGGCCTGCAACCGCCCCTGTATATGCCGCGCCTGCCACATGGCAAGCGCGCTTTCACGCGAGGCGATGACCAGTTTGCGGGGGGAGGGGTTCATGGAAGAAATGTTGATGGTTGTAAAAGGTGGATTCTAACAGGCTTGGGAGCTGCTGCATAAGCCCCAACGGCACGCATTCAGAGCTGTTTGGTTGAGAACCAGCCTCCGACCAGTTCTCAACCGCCAAGCCTGCAACGCGATCAAACGCCAACCCAGTTTTCCACGGCAAGGCCGCTGGACTGATACAGGGCAAAGTCAGCGGTGTTGTTGGTCACGAGGGGAACGCCGACAGCAATTGCATGTGCTGCAATGAGCCGGTCAAAGTTGGCCTTGCGGTTCGGATGTTTGATGCTCAAGGCGGAAAAGATTTCTGATGCCTTGAAATCAAAAGGTATCACGTCAAGATAATCCAGCAAGGCAGCAATAACGGATTGCCCGTGTTTGTTTATGCCACAGCACACCTCGCCCCAAGTGATTGCACTGATTACGATTTCACCTTTACGGTATTCGCTGAATTTATGGATGACTTCCGGGGGCTGCTGGTTAATCAGGTAAATACAAATGTTTGTATCCAGCATCCGCTTAATCATGCCCAGTCTCTTTCTTCTGCCTCGAATTCCGGGCGTTTCCCGTTGTGATAGGGTTTCAAGGCAGCAAACAGCAACGGCAGGTCGGCGAGTGATTTTTCCACTGGCTCAATGATGATGCGCTCCCCTTCACGATGAACAGTGAGTTCCGTTTTAGGCGGAAATGCCATGTCCGCAGGAATACGCACCGCTTGCGAATTGCCAGCGCGGAATTGCCTCGTTTTGAAATCAGCGTACATAATTTGTACCTCACTTGTAATAACATGATATTACCAAAAACAAAGGCAAAGTAGTAGTGGTGCTTGTCGTGTGCGCTTCGTTCGCGAGGGAAGGCGGAGTGCGCTATCTCTCCCACGCGGGCTAACGCAGCGTATTTTGCCGCCAATTCTTACATGTGTTGTCGAAACACCAGTGTCGGAGCGAGTTGAAATCATAGACCTTTGAGGATGATCCGGGATTGCCTTTAGGCAAGGGGACATCTTTCGGGATAAAAAATGTAGTACTCCGAGCGGCATTCATACCGGGTGGAAACGTGAATTCCTTGAGCACAACATAGGCACGGAACTCGCGAACCAAGGGTACCCATCTGGGGGGATTCGGATGGGTAGTAGCGGCATTCCAGGCAGTCACATCTTCTTCCGTCGCCGGGCGCAGCAAACCTTTGGCGACAGCATCCTTGAGACCAAGCTCCCCGGCTAATGGCGCGTTTTTATCCCAAAAGCTCAATGGGGTTACTGCCGAGGAAGTGATTAATCGGGTTCCGTTTTCGGGCGGCTCGCCAATGATAATGCTGCTTTTGCGATCATTTTTGATATCGAGGTAATCGGGTGGTTTGCCGAAAAGTTGCTGCGATATGGTTTCAAAGCGGTTAGAACCACAGCCACCGTTGCTGTTCAAAATCGGCACAGAACTATCAAGACCGGCGACGGCTTGCTTGTAATTTCCCGAAGTGAATATTGCGACGATCTTCGTGCCTTTCGTCCATTGGATATTCCAAATAGTTGGGGCGGAAGATGCAAACAACATGAGCGCAACTGGTCGAGCGAGATTGTTTACAGTAACATCAAATTGATGTGCCATTTGCCCGCTTGGATCAATTTGAAAATCCAGCCTACGTCCGTAATTACTGCCCACTGTATAAATGAGCATATCCTCCGGGAACTTTATATTCGGAAATACACACTTCGTTTTGAAGTAATTAACGTGACTATTTGTGCCATCAATGTCGGGCGAAACGATGCCACTAGGACTACCGTGTGAGTATGGATGCAACAAAAAAGAGCCGTCGCTGTCAGCGCGCAGCTTGGCAATGATGATTCCTTCGTTGCCGTTTGGGGGAGTGTAAAAGCAGCTTGATCCTGGGAATACCAAGGTGATGGCATCGCCTTGATGAACTCTGCTGTCCGATTTTCCCAGAAGTTGCAGGATCGTTGCCGTAGCTGTATAGCCTTCTCCAGTTATGTTCGACAAGGAAACTTTTGCAATCACATCCGTATCCGGTAGCGGCTCGGGTATCGCATCAAAGAAAAGATCATATCGTGCTCCCAAACAAGCCTGCGCTTGCGGAACCGTCAGCAGAAAACAGAAAACCAGTGCAACAAGATGGCGCATGGGTTGCTCCGAAAATCCGGTGAATGTGGAATAGCTTACCCGTTTTGCAGCCGGGTTTCGATCTTGTCGCAGCTCACTTCCGCATTTCATGCACGATATGCTGCTGTCGGCGGCTTACCGGCAGGGTTTCGGGGAGTTCCTTGAGCAGCACCGCCCAGTGGCTTTCGCCGTCTTCGTTGTGTTGGCGTTCAAAGCCGCGGATGGAGGTTTGCGCGACGAGGCAGTTGCGGTGCAGGCGCACGAATAAACCCGGGAATTCCTTTTCGATGTTGACGAGCGAATCTTCGATGAGATATTCGCGTTCTTTGGTGCGTACCGTGAGGTATTTGAGTTCGGCGCGCAGGTAGATCACGTCGCGCACGGGGACGAGCAGGATGCGGCCGCGTTCGCTGACGCTGAAGTGGGTGCGTTGCGGTTGCAGTTCCTTGAGCGCGCCGAGTTGCGCGGGCAGCAGCGCGCGGGCTTTTTTGAGCGCGATGGCGAGGCGTTCGCGGCGTATCGGTTTGAGCAGATAATCCACCGCGTTCATGTCGAAGGCTTGCATGGCGTGTTCGTCGTAGGCGGTGGTGAAAATGATGGCGGGCGGTTGCGGCAGGTTGAGCGAGTGTTCGGCGGTTTCGAGTCCGTCCATCACGGGCATACGGATGTCGAGCAGCATCACGTCGGGGCGGTATTCGGCGGCTTTGGTGAGCGCGTCTTTGCCGTTGACGGCTTCCGCGACGATTTTTGTTTCGGGGATTTCGGCCAGAATTTCGCGCAGACGGTTGCGCGCCGGGGTTTCGTCGTCAGCGATGAGGATGTTGAGCGTGGCGGTGATGGTCATGGCTTTGTCCGATAGGGAATGTCAATGCGTACCTGATATTGTCCGTCCGCGACGCGGAAGCGAAGTTGGCCTTCGGCGTCGAAGTGCAGCGCGAGCCGTTCGCGGATGTTGTTGATAGCCATTTTGTTGCCGCTTTGGTGCTGGCTCGCGCGGTGCAGCGGGTTGCTGAGCAGGATGCGGATTTCGTTGCCGGTGCGATCAATGTCAATGAGAATTTCGCCGCCCTGATCGGCGGGTTCAATGCCGTGATACACCGCGTTTTCCAGCAGCGGTTGCAGCAACAGCGGCGGAACCAGCGCGTTGATGGCATCGGGATCAATATACCAGGCAACGCGCAAACGGTCGCCCAGACGCAGTTTTTCCAGCGCGAGATATTGGCGGCACAGGTCTATCTCGCCTTGCAGCGGAACCAGTTGGCGGTTATCCGCCATCAGCACGCGGAACAGATCGGCCAAATCTTCGAGCGCGACTTCGGCGCGGCGCGGGTCGGTGCGGATGAGCGACAGCACCGCGTTGATGCTATTGTATAAAAAATGCGGGCGGATTCTGGCGTGCAAGGCTTGCAGTCGCGCCTCGGTGACGGCGGGTGAAAGCGCGCGGCTACGCAGGTTGAAATAGGCGAGTATGGTTCCCGTGATGGCCGCGCTGAACAACCACAGCCGCACCAGCGCCAGCGTCGAAAATTCTTCCATGAATCCGCCCATGGCGAATTGCAGCAGCGTAACCGCGAGCAACACGATGACAAACACCGCAAGCACACCGCGCCGGTAGGAAAGCCGCGCCAGCCAGCCGTGCAGCGCGAACAACAGCAGCATGACGGCGAGCAAATCCGGCTCCAGCACGGCGGCAATCTGCAACAGTTGCTGCCCGACATGCAGGGGCGACACCGAGATCAGCACCGCCGCCGCCAGCGCCATCAAATTGGCGAGCAGCAGCACCCGAAGCTGCACGCCGAGATTACGCATGTCGGGGAGCTTGACCAAATTCGACTGGGTATTTTGCTTTATACTTGCCATCATCACATTATTGGTAATCGGTTTGCGCGATGCAAGACAAATCAAAGGCATGGTCGGGACGCTTTGACGAACCTGTGGCGGAATTGGTCAAACGCTACACGGCTTCGGTCGCGTTCGACCGGCGATTGGCCGAGTGCGACATTCAAGGTTCGCTCGCGCACGCGCGCATGTTGGACGCGCAAGGCATCATTCCGCGCGACGACGTGGCCACGATTGAGCGCGGGCTGAGCGAAATCCTCGAAGAAATCCGCGCCGACCGCTTTGAATGGCGGCTTGATCTGGAAGATGTGCATCTCAACATCGAAAAACGCCTTACCGACAAAATCGGCGACGCGGGCAAGCGCCTGCACACAGGCCGCTCGCGCAACGATCAGGTGGCGACCGATATCCGCCTGTGGCTGCGCGCGACGACCGACGACGCGCTGGCGCGCATTCGCGCGTTGCAACTCGCCATCGTTGATCTCGCGGAACAACACGCCGACACCGTGATGCCCGGCTTCACGCATTTGCAAGTCGCCCAGCCCGTGACGTTCGGCCATCATCTGCTCGCATATTTTGAAATGCTGAAACGCGATGCCGGGCGCTTCGCCGATGCGCGCAAGCGCATCAACCGCCTGCCGCTGGGCGCGGCCGCGCTCGCGGGCACGAGCTATCCGATAGATCGTATGCGCGTCGCCAAGGAACTGGGTTTCGACGGCGTGTGCGAAAACTCGCTTGATGCCGTGTCGGATCGTGATTTCGCGATTGAATTTACCGCGGCGGCGGCGATTTTGATGACGCATCTTTCGCGTTTTTCGGAAGAGCTGATTTTGTGGATGAGTCCGCGCTTCGGTTTCATTGACATCGCCGACCGCTTTTGCACCGGCTCCTCCATCATGCCGCAGAAAAAAAATCCCGATGTGCCGGAACTCGCGCGCGGCAAAACAGGCCGCGTGAACGGTCATCTGATCGCGCTTCTGACGCTTATGAAAGCGCAGCCGCTGGCCTATAACAAGGATAATCAGGAAGACAAGGAGCCGCTGTTCGACACGGCGGATACGCTGCTTGTCACGCTGGAAATTTACGCCGACATGCTGCGCGGCATCACGGTCAACAAGGAAGCGATGCGTCGCGCGGCGGCGGAAGGATTTGCCACGGCGACCGATTTCGCGGATTATCTCGTCAAGAAAGGTTTGCCGTTCCGCGACGCGCACGAAGCCGTGGCGCGCGCGGTGCGTCATGCGGAAGGCGCGGGTTGCGATCTGGCCGATCTCGATCTGCCCGTGTTGCAAGGATTTTCGCCGTTGGTGGAATCTGACGTATACTCCGTTTTGACGCCGGAAGGTTCACTCGCGAGCCGCAACCATATCGGCGGGACAGCGCCGCAACAGGTGCGCGCGGCTGTCACGCAGGCTCGCGTTTATCTCTCATCAATTGCGTGACAAAAAGTTATAGGGGGTTTTAATCATGTGGAAAACACTCGTAAACCTGATGCTGGCCGGCTTGCTGCTGGGAATGACGCTAGGCGTCGCCGCTCAGGACAATGAAAGCAGCGAGCCGCCCAGCTCGCTCAGCAAAACGATGGAATGGCAGATGATTCCGGGCGAAAGCCTGAACGCGCTGTCCCGCCTGTTTTATCCCAAAAGCGGCGCGATGCAGCACATCTTCGTCAAATCAACGCTGGATCTCAACCGCGATCAGCGCCCTGATCTGACCGCCGATTACAAATTCGCGGACAAAACCACCATCGTCATTCCCACGCTCATTGATCTCTCGCGTCACGCGCCGCGCGTCGCCCGGGTCAAGAGCGATTCGGACGCCACCGCGACATCCGCATCGGCCACGGAAACCACAGCAGCCGTCGAAGAAAAACCCGCGCCGGAAAAACGCGCGAAAAAACTGAGCAAGAAACAGCAGGAAGAACTGCAATCGCTGGAACAACGCTCGGAAGACCGCAAAAAAGAACTGGATGATCTCAACGCCCGCCTGAAATCGCTGGAAGAACAAACCAAATCCCAGGACGCGGCCATCAAGGACGCCGACCAAAAAATCAAGGACACCCAAGCCAAGAGCGGCGCTCCGGCGCAACCGGGTAACTAGGCCGGTCGAGCGCATGTTCGTCACATTTCCGTCATTGCGAGCGTAGCGAAACAATCCAGCGTTTTCTGGATTGTTTCGGCGCTATGCGCCTCGCAATGACGATGGTATTGGTTTATCTGACTGGTTTTCAAATTTTTCAGGAGGACACCATGAAAAAATTATTCGCGATTCTTTTCCTGCTGACCCTGGCTTCCCCCGCCGCAGCGGAAAACACCCTGTACAAATGCACGGTCAACGGCAAATCGGTTTACACCGACTTCCCCTCATCGCCCAATTGCAAAGAGATGAAAAACGGTCGCGTGGCAGCCAAACCCAAACCCCAAGCCCCGCTTGAAACCATCCCCCCGACACCGAAGGAAGACAAAGCCGCCGCGGGCGCAACGGAACCGACCAAGCCGACCAACGCGGCAAACACGGATGCCGTCGCCAAAGACGTTCCGGCGAAAACGGCCAATTAACGCGGAATGGGCAGAACCGCTTCGACTGTGAGCGGAAAGCCGTGAGCGCCACAATACTCGCCCCCGACGGAAAACCGCGTTGCCGCTGGTGCGCCGCCGCGCCGGAATTTCTCCGCTATCACGATACGGAATGGGGCTTTCCGGTCGCCGATGATTTTCGGCTGTTTGAAAAACTGAGTCTGGAAGGATTCCAGTCCGGGTTAAGCTGGCGCACCATACTCGCAAAACGGGAAAATTTCCGCAAAGCATTTCACGGTTTCGACTTCAACAAAGTCGCGCGATTCACGGAAAAAGACGTGGAGCGTTTGTTGCAAGACAAGGGAATCGTGCGACATCGCGGCAAGATCGAAGCCGTCATCAACAACGCGCAACGCGCCATCGAACTGGCAAAACAGGAAGGGTCGCTCGCGGCCTATATCTGGCAATTCGAGCCGCAACATATCACCACGCCGCAAATCGCATCCACCTCCGCCGAATCCGTCGCGCTCTCAAAAGCATTGAAAAAACAAGGCTGGAAATTCGTCGGCCCGACAACGCTTTATGCGTTCATGCAAGCAATGGGACTGATTAACGACCATGTGGAAGGCTGCATCGTGCGCGGCGAAGTCGAAAACAGCAGGAAGAAGTTTCGTGTGCCGCGCAATAAATCCTGATAATTCATTCAACCCGGATACGGCTATGGCGCGTCGGTTAGCTTGGGCGTTAGGCTATTGATTATGGTTACCTTGGTTCATGAAGTTTGGGAGGAACCAGATGCAAGCGGCCAAATGCTGCCGAGCGTTTGTCTTGCTGGGTCGCATGGAGATAGTTTCCGTGCGCTCCTTAAACCCGGTTCTCGTCTGGTTGCTACATTTACGGCATCCAGCCACTTTGATGCGATGACAAAATATCACGCAATGTATGGCTGGAATCCGTACACCACAGACCAAGCGTGGGACTACGAACCGTATCCAGAAGAATGGGCAGCAGTGCAAAATAGTGTGTAGTAATCCAGGTGCCTAACAAGGCTCTGGATGCGCCTGTGTTTAGGTAGCCTATGGTCGAGGAACCCTGCATGTCAGACACAAATCATTTTCAATGGCGCGGCGGCTTCGATGAAGAATGTGCGTTCTTGAAATACGGAATGTCTGACGAGTTTTTGATAAGCATTGTTCGCTGCTGGGATACCCCAAGCATCGAGATTGCAATACGCATGAATCGTAGCGACTTGAGGGCGGCTCATCTTGCCGTTCCCGGTTATGCTCCGTTCTCAATCGAAGCCGGTGTTGGAGATTCATGTGTGGCGATTGATGGCGTGGGAATGCTCGAACAACATCCCGATGAAATAATTCTTTTCCGGGCGGGGAATATGGATTTTGATGACCCATATGCTCTTTTTGTTCTTCGTCGCTGGCTTGCCGTGGCCAAGCCGCCGATCACAATTTGCATCGGTCAGTTTTCTTTGTCTGTCCCGTTTGATGCCACAATCTTTAACGCCTTCGGCAACCTGATCGCCAAGCAAAAATATTTTCAAAGCCTTATAGTTGAAAATCCATTTTATGTGCGCGATGGAGGTTAATCATGGCTGATATTTCATCAAAATCATCAATCAATGAGAGGGTTTTATGAACTGGCAACTTCTACCCCGGCGGGGGATTCGTTTTGGTGAGGCGGAGATCGTCGTTGGCGCTCCGCGCGCCGAGGTGCGTCAAGCATTGGCAGGGTATTTCCCTCCGCCGGAAAATCATCGTCGGGAGAGCGAGGATCAATATCGCAACAACGACGGGAAAGTATTTTTGCGTTATGACGACGCGGACACGCTTAAAGAAATCCTGTGCGTCGCCGGGTCGGTGCAACTCGACGGGTTGGAGCTTCTCGACACAACGTGGAGTCAGCTCATTCCTCAGCTTGAATCGCGCGGCCATACTCCACAGGAACCGGAGTATTTCGTGGACGGGCAGGATTTTCCCGCGCTCGGCATCAACATCGCCACGCGCGAGGACGTTGGCGGCGATGAGGATGATGACCAAATCGAATGGGTCTCCGTGTGGCGCGTTGGTTAATTCAGATGTTAACTGCCATGGAAAAATCAGAGGCTGTTGCAATATTTGCCAGCCGGTTCGTTCGCAAAGAATTTCGTGAGCGCTTTCAACACGAGTTGGCAAAGAAACCCGGAGACCTTCATCGGCGTATTTGTCATGAAATCGAGAAGGTTTTTGATGGCGCATACAAAGGCCAAGCAGCGTCCTTTCAGGCGCAAGATCAATGTTTTTTCCTTGGCTGGTCTTCTGTCACGGTTACAACCTGGGCGGAGGCCAAAGCTCGAATAGATCAGGGCGGTGGCGGGTATCTTGCAATAAAGTCAGATGGCTCTGCCTTTTATGCAGAAACCGAGGGCTATCCAGCCCAAGCCTATGCAGGCAGCAGCTGATACTTCATTCAACCCGGACGCGCCTGCGGCGTGCCGATTATTCAGACGTTAGGAAAAACCATGAAAATTCCTGCAATGCTTTCGCGGCTCTGGCAAATGGCTGATAACGGATCAGCCGACGTTACTGCTCTGGAATCCATCGGCTTGATACTTGAGCGCCCTCCGAGCAACGGCGGTTATCCAGATACGCCAGTCAACTCGGTTGCATTTGCGTACACCGGGGGAGATGGCGTCCATTACAGTTGGCTGGTGTTGCCTGATCGCCCGGTTGATTTGTCACCCATCGTCATGACTGTCCCGATGGGCGATACCCCAAATGTCATTGTTGGCGAAAGCTTCCATGACTTTCTTTGTCTCGGCAGCCGATCAGGGTATTTCTCCCTTGAGCAGATCAGCTATCAACCGGAGGAAGCCATAAATGCGCTTGCAAGCCAGGATTTTGACCCCGAAATCGGCGACACCGAACGCGACTTTCTTCAAAGACTCGCCAAAGAATTTAACCTTGCGCCATGGAGTGCTCCGAATCAGCGTCTCACAGTATTGCGCGAGAAATATCTGCCGTTACTTGATATTGTCTGATGCTGGATGGCGGCCTGCGGCCTTATTCAGCCTGCGCGCTGTTTCCAAATCCACCGGGAGAAAATCATGAGCAACTGGCCTTTTGACCAAGGGGAAAATGTGGCTGCAATCACAACACGCCAAGTATTGCGAGAGGGGCACGCCATACTAAATGTTGTTCACTATTCAGATGATCATTGGTGGGCATTCACCTGTGGAACAACTGACGACCCAGAAGATGGCTTGGTTGTTGGAATGGGTTGTATTGTGGAGAAAGACCCAACGCTTTTGTCCATTGCTGATCTACCGCCTGGTTGGGGTGCTCGTCGTGAGGCTCTCGGCGGTCATTGGGAGCGGTACGAAATGGAGGAGTTCTAATATCATGTGTCTGCAATATGCGTTTGCCCCAACATTACATTCAACCCGGACGCACCTACGGCGCGCCGGTTAATTTATTCATTAAGCATAAAGGGGAATTGGTGTCTGATACGTCAATCGAATTGAATGATCTAATGTTTACGGCGTTAGATTATGCCATCGGTAGTATTGAGGAAGCAGCGCCTCTTATTCCATTTGTAATGGTCGTCAGCAAGGATGGAAATAAAAAGCTTACCCGTTTTGCACATGAGTTACTCGAAAAAGGCTTAGAGGCTGCACAAGGCTACATTCATGGTGAAAAAGATAACATCAAAACTTACACTATGGCTTGGGATGGTTTTATCACTATTGAGGGTAAAAAATGGGATTGCATTTTTGTAGAGGCGGGCGAACGAGGGACAGAGCAGGGCGTTCTCTTGGCTCAACGATATGAAAAAAAGGGAGTTTTCAAAAAGAAAAATCTTCCTGTCGGAAATCCCGCTTTGGCAGGCCATCCAATTTCTAGGCTTGGTGTCTAACATTACATTCAACCCGGACGATTAAAGCCCATGACCAAAAAAGAAGCGACATGCGTTTTTCCGACCATCTGATGGCCTCATTTCCGGCCGCATTGCAGCCGCCGGAACCTCTGGCGCGTTATTTCCGATGGATAGAATCCCAAGGGCTTGGCGAGGGTAATGGTTTCTGCCTGATTGACCCGTCGCAATCAAATTCGCATGTCCGCCTCATACCGGCGGAAACTTGGGGCGACGTTTCCGCCGACAGGTTGGCTGCTTTTTGCCGCACCGGCGGCGATGGCAGCATGGCTGCGTTATGGCGCGACGATGCGGGCGAGATACGTTTTGTCCATCTGGGTTCCGGTTCCGGCTCGGTGATGGTGGGCGTGCTGGCATGGAATGCAGTGGATTTTCTGCGCTTGCTGGCGATTGGTTACGAAGAACTGTGCTGGCCTGAAGAACTCGCTTGCACGCCGATGCAAGCCTTTATCCTGAATAACGGCGACCCTGATCAATGGGACGAAGACGCCACGCCGCCCACCGCTCCATTGGCTCTGCGACAATGGCTTGCCCAAGAGTTTGGCGCAAGCGCGCCGGAAACCGCTGCGGAATTGGTCGGCACTCTGCCCCGCTATGGAGATACCGATTCATCCGACCCCTTTTGTCAGTGGCTCGCCAAGGCGCAAGGCTGGAAAGGCCGCAAATAAATCGGAGGGGGTTTCTGATTCGCAGAATCCCGATGTCGTAGCGTTTGCCGCTCTGCCTATGATTTTTCAATAACACCAAACTGAAGGCCGGGGTTTTCCGGTGTCGGAACGCGCAATTGCCAGCGGATGGGGAGCAATTGCGCATATGTCGCGCCAAAAAATTTCTCAAATCAGGCGCGTTCACCTTTATCGTCGGGTTCAGCGCCAAGCCACCAGTAATCGCTGCCGGAATCGCCAACGACAATTGGAACATTGTCATCACAATGGAATGCGCCGTCGCATATTTCGAGAAAACCCGAATAGGATTTGCCGGATGCAACGGTGACGGTGCAAGCCACCTGGTAAACAATCCACGCCTCTTGCGACAACGCGTGGCCGGAGACGGGGCGCACACAGGTTTCATCCAGCGCATCCTCATCATCCATGGCGTATTCCCAAATCGGATGCGCTTGAAGATCACCCGCCGTCAGTTCGTCAATCGGCTTCATATTACGTCGCATCGTTATTTTCCAATTGTTCCCGTCGCATTGTCGCCTCAGAAGCACGCGGCTGACTAACCCAAAAACATCTGCAACAACTCATTCGCAGCACCAACTCGCACAATGCACAGTTACTTATCACCTACCATACGGTCAAAGCGCTTAACATTATCCACAAATCCCAAGTCATGCTCGTGCAAAAAAATCAGGATTGTGAGCGCACGGCATATCGGCTCGATTCGGTGGAAGGCATACGCAATGACGACAATTCCTATGCCAAATACATGGCGGGCGCTTATGGCGCGGTGTCGGAGTTATGAGGCGGCGCGTGGTCAAAGGGCGCTCGGTTTGATATATTTTATTTGTAATAATTCACGAAATTAGAGAATTACTGCAACTAAAGTGATTTTCCCTCCTTAAACGACATACAATAAAAATGGAGAAATTCCCTTCTTTGTGGAAGAATAGCGTATGGACTATACATCCCCAACAGCCTTATCGGAAATCAGGCGGCGCTTGACCACGTTGGTCAGCGGCTCGGGCGATGTCATTGGTATCAACGATGCTGTGCATCTGCTCAATCTCGATCGCACTGGTGCCGCCAAGGTGCTTGCCCGCTGGACGGCACAGGGCTGGCTGCGTCGAGTCCGGCGTGGTGTGTATGTACCGGCCTCCCTTGACACATTGGGTAACGAACACGTACTCAATGATCCATGGGTTCTTGTGCCCAGCCTGTTCTCGCCGGGCTATGTCGGCGGGCGCACAGCGGCGGAATACTGGGATTTGACCGAACAGATTTTTAACGACATCGTTGTCATCACCAGCCAGGCTGTGCGGCAGAAAACCCAACATCATCACGGCGCAACCTTCACCATAAAACACATCGCGCCGGACAAAATATTCGGCACAAAAACGCTCTGGCGCGGGCGCAGCAAAGTTCAAATCTCCGATCTCGAACGCACGATGATTGATATGCTCGACACCCCGGCGCTTGGTGGCGGTATTCAACACGTTGCCGATTGTCTTGCCGAATATCTTAAACGTAAAGATCGCAATGATTCGCGCCTGATCGCCTATGCCGAACAGTTAGGCAACGGCGCTGTATTCAAGCGTCTGGGCTTTCTTGCCGAAACTGAAGCCAGCGCCACTTGGCTGGTGCAGGAATGCCGCCAGCGACTCAGCAAAGGCAACATCAAAATTGACCCCGCGCTTGATTGCCCACGCATCGTATCGCGCTGGCGCGTATGCGTCCCGGAACACTGGTTAAAGAGAGATCGGGCATGATCGACCGCCGAGAAATTCTTGAAACCGCAAGCCGCATGACGCTCCAACCGCACGTCATCGAAAAAGATTACGTGCTGGGTTGGATGCTGGCAGGCATCAATGCTCATCCGGCGCTACGCGATAGCTGGATTTTCAAGGGCGGCACCTGCCTGAAAAAATGCTTCTTCGAGACTTACCGTTTCTCGGAAGACCTCGATTTCACGCTGACCAATCCTGCACATATTGACGACGAGTTTCTGACGCAAACCTTTAATGAAATCGGCGAATGGATATACGAACAAACGGGTATCGAGATTCCCGGCAAACTTCAAAGTTTTGACATCTATACCAACCCGCGCGGCACGGTTTCATGCCAAGGCAAAATCAGCTATCGCGGACCGGTTTCTCCACCCACCCTGCCGCGCATCAAGCTCGATCTCACCGCTGATGAGCGTATCGTGCTGGCACCCAGAGACGTTCCCGTTTTTCATCCCTACACGGATGTGCCTGCCGAAGGCATCAACATACTCGCTTATGCCTATGAAGAATTGTTTGGCGAAAAAGTAAGGGCGCTGGCCGAACGCACGCGCCCGCGTGATCTCTATGACGTTATCAATCTGTTTAGAAACGCAGATGCGCGGCCTGTCGCGTCCGTCATGCTTGATGTATTGCAGCAAAAATGTGAATTCAAAGGCATTGCCATCCCCACGCTGATTGATCTGGAGCCACACCGAAACGAACTGCAAAGCCTGTGGCAAAACATGCTGGCGCATCAATTACCCACATTACCGCCTTACGAAAGTTTCTGGAATGAACTCCCTGCTTTTTTCGACTGGCTGCAAAGCGGTATCGAACCAACGATTCCGACAGCTTATGCCATTGCAGAAGGCGAAACGGTTTTGCGCCAGCGTGATTTGCGCCTGCCGGTATCGGGTCAGGCGCAATCCTTTATCGAGATCATCCGCTTCGCGGCGGGGAATCTGCTTCAGGTCGAACTGGATTATCAGGGTTCAACACGACGCATCGAACCTTATTCATTGCGACAAACAAAGGATGGCAATATCGTTTTGCACGCCTTCAACGTAGATAAGGATGAGCACCGCAGCTACCGGGTAGATCGAATACAAGGGGCGCGGGTAACAAATGTCACCTTTGTTCCGCAGTATGAAGTGGAGTTGAGACCGCAAGGCGCAGTGCAAGTACGGCAAGCAGCGACAAGAGCGCGATCTGCCACTTCATATACGCCGTTCATTCGCACGAAGAGCGTAACTGTTCGCCCAAAATCAACACGACGCATGACGGGAATGGGCAAGCCGATCTATATTTATCAATGTCCACTGTGTCAAAAGAAATTTCGGCGGGAGCGATATGATAGCCACCTAAATCCACACAAAAACGAATGGGGTGGGCAGTGCTCAGGAAAAACAGGGTATCTTGTGGATACGAGATACTGATTTCAAAAACGAGGAACCAAAGGCGTTGTTATGCCCACACTAAACTGGATCGGCAAAGAAGCCGTTGTCAAACACCATAAGGAAGTCCCATACCGGCTGTTGGAGCCGGTGGCGGGGTTGTCATGTGGCACAGGAATTGCTGAGAGAGAGAGAGAGAGAGAGAGAGAGAGAGAGTTCCTCAACTGACAACCTGATTATCCAGGGCGATAACCTGCACGCGCTGAAGGCGTTGCTGCCGCGTTATGCGGGCAAGGTGAAGTGTATTTATATTGATCCGCCGTACAACACGGGTAATGAAGGTTGGGTTTATAACGACAATGTGAACAGCCCGGAGATTCGCAAGTGGTTGGGCGAAGTGGTCGGCAAAGAAGGCGAGACGCTGGATCGGCATGATCGCTGGTTGTGCATGATGTATCCGCGGCTGGTGTTGCTGCGGCAGTTTTTGCGTGAGGATGGGGCGATTTTTGTTTCCATTGATGACAATGAAGTGGCGACGCTGCGGTTGTTGATGGATGAGATTTTTGGGGAGAGAAATTTTATTTCACAGTTCGTTTGGAAAGCTAGACAACATCTGGATAGTCGATCACTTACCGGTATTTCCAACGATCACGAATACGTTTTGGTGTATTCGCGCATACAAAATGGCTGCAAATTTAAAGGGCAACAAAGAGACGAATCGAAGTATTCAAATCCTGATAATGATCCACGTGGTTCTTGGATGAGCAGGAGTATTCTTGGGCTGGCAAACATAAAAGATCGCCCGAACCTACATTATGATTTGGAAGACCCAAGAACTGGATTAAGGTATCCATGTCCTGAAAATACTGGTTGGCGGTATAGCCGCGACACGATGGCAGAGAAACTTGCTGAGGGAAAAATTATTTTCCCAAAGAAAGAAACAGGTCGCCCACGAGAGAAAGTATTTCTTAATGAACTAAAGACATCAGCAGCAGGCTTTCCGAGTGTAATTGACGGTATTTATACTGCTGATGGGTCACAGGCGGTGCGCGATATTTTCGGACAGCAGAACTTTGCATTTCCTAAAGCTCCCGATTTTGTTCAACAACTGATTGCACAAATCTCTGATAGAGATTCCTTTGTCCTCGACAGCTTCGCCGGTTCCGGCACCACCGCTCACGCCGTCCTCAAACAAAATGCCGAAGACGGCGGCAATCGAAAATTCATCCTCGTCGAAATGGACGAAGGCATCGCCAAAAACGTCACCGCCGAGCGCGTGCGCTGTGTTGCACAGGGCTATACCAATGCCAAGGGCGAAGCCGTCGCCGGTTTGGGCGGCGGTTTTCAGTTTTGCACCTTGAGTAAAGAACCATTATTCACACCGAAAGGACAGGTTCGCGCTGATGTGACGTTTGGTGCATTGGCGGAGTTTGTGTGGTTTTCGGAAACCGGTATGGGTCATTTGCATACCCATTTTCCAGCAAGCGATGTCATTCCGCGCGTAGTCGCGGAATCCAGCTTTTCAAAAACGATGGATTCTGCGACTTCGCGTAGCGAAGCGCAGAATGACGAGGAGTTGCAAAAAATGGGCTGCAAGAAAAACCAAGAAAAATCGCCCTTGCTGGGCATACACGATGGTCGGGCGATTTATCTGCTTTACAACGGCATTCTCAAAGACAAATCAGTGAATGGTGGCAATGTGCTGACAGGAGCGGTGCTGGAAATACTGCCACCGTTTGATGGGCAGAAGGTGATTTACGCGGCGGCTTGCCGCTTGGGAAGTGCGCGTTTGCAGCGTGAGGGCATTACGTTCAAACAAACGCCTTACGCATTGGAGGTTTGATTCATGGCCGCTTTTATTCCCAAGGTTTACCAGCAGCAGGTGCTCGATAGTGTCGAAACTTATTTTCGCGCTTGCCATGAGTTTCCCACCGCGTCGTTGACGTTCCATGCGGTGACAGAGCGGTTGTGGGGCAAGGGGCAGGTTTATCACGCTTTGTCTGGTTTCCCAACTGACATGCCGTATTTTTGTTTGCGTGTACCGACGGGTGGCGGAAAGACGTGGCTGGCAGCCAAGAGTGTGGCGTTGGTGAATACGCATTTGCTGCGTAGCGAACATAGTCTGGTGTTGTGGTTGACGCCTTCCAAGGCGATCCGCGAGCAGACGCTGAAGGCGTTGAAAAATGGGCAACATCCTTACGCGCTGGCGTTGCGCGAGGCGGGCGATGTGACGGTGCTTGATCTGGATGAGGCCAAGAGCGTGACGCGGGCGACGCTGGAATCATCCACCACGGTGATTGTGACGACGCGCCAGGCGTTTCAGGTGGAGGATGAGGAAAGTCGCAAGGTGTATGAATCCAATGGCGCGTTGATGCACCATTTCGATAACCTCAATGCGATGCAGCGCGCTGAGTTGTTGAATGACGGCGAGACGATGCCGTATTCACTCGCCAATGTGTTGCGCTTGCGTCGTCCGTTTGTGATTGTGGATGAAGCGCACAACAGCCGCACGCCTTTGGCCTTCGATACGCTGACCAAGTTTCGCCCCAGCGGGGTGATGGAGTTGACGGCAACGCCAGATATGGAACGCACGCCGTCCAATGTGTTGCACAGCGTTTCGGCGGCGGAGTTGAAGGCCGAAGAAATGATTAAGTTGCCGGTGGTGCTGGAAACCGAGGGCAATTGGCAACAGTGCTTGGCTGATGCGATTGCACGGCGCAATGAGTTGCAGCAGTTGGCCGAGGAAGATTTGCGGCACGGCGGCGCGTATCTGCGCCCGGTCATGTTGATTCAGGCAGAGCCGCGCAGACAGGGCATCGAGACATTGGACGTGGAACGTGTGCAGCGCGAGTTGATCGAGAATCATCGCATTCCCACCGATGAAGTCGTCATTGCTACGGGCGATGAGCGTGGGCTGGAAGAAATTGACAGTGTTTATGCCAAGGGGATCGCGGATGAAAAATGCCCGGTCAAATTTGTTATCACGCAGCGGGCGTTGGCAGAAGGCTGGGATTGTCCGTTTGCTTATGTGCTGGTGAGCATGGCGTCGTTATCGTCGGCAACGGCGGTTGAGCAACTGCTTGGACGAATATTGCGCCAGCCGGATGCGCGGCAGCGGACAGCCAAGGCACTGAACCAATCGTATGCGTTTGTCGTGTCGAGAAACTTTGCCGAGACAGCGGGCGCGTTGCGCGACCGACTGGTGGCAGGCGCGGGTTTTGAGCGCAAGGAGATTGCGGAATTTGTTGCCGCTGGGCGTTCTGAACAAGG
The DNA here is from genome assembly GCA_031285185.1 of Methylobacillus sp. Lineage (GTDB taxonomy): Bacteria > Pseudomonadota > Gammaproteobacteria > Burkholderiales > Methylophilaceae > MM2. The sequence goes on along the minus strand of JAITWS010000060.1, from coordinate 3,487 downwards.
GCGGCTTGATCTGGCGGCGCACGCTGAGCGTGTTGTGGTGCATCCTGTTGTTGTCAAAATACCGGAAAAACCCGATCTGAAAACGGTTGCCAAATCCATCCGTGAGAAAGTGAATTGGGACGACAAAGCCGGTGCGTTGACGATTACGAAACCGTTGACGATGGAGGACACGGCGGCGCTAACCCAAGCGGTAACGAGCGAATCTGCGAAACAAGTTATTGCGGAGGCGGCAGAAATCAGCCGCACGAGTGCGATTGAATTTTTCCAGACGCCTGCCGAAGCGGGAATGCGTTTTGCCGTGCCGCAATTGGCGCTGTGGGTACAGGGAGAGTTGACGCTTTTCGATGATGCGGAAGTGCTGGAGTACCCGTGGACATTGTCCATTTACGATGCCGCTCCAACATCCGATGATCTTTCTGCACTGGGCGCGTGGCTCAAAGTTTCCGGGGGTGGCGAGATTGATATTGACGACGCATCAGGCAAAGTGGTGCAGCGCTTCATGCCCGATTTGCAGCGCGATTTGAATTTAACCTATCGACCAGAACATTGGGATGAAGTGAAACTGACCGCGTGGTTATGCCGCAATTTGCCCGAGGCTACGCTCACCCATGCGGTAAAGCAAGCTTTCGTATCCGGCTGGCTGGGCAATTTGCTGGTGCAGCCGGGATTTACGCTGGCACGCGCCAACCAGCAAAAATTTCTCATCCGTAATCGCATTGAGCAGCGGATACGCGCGTTGCATACGGCGGCCATCAAGACGGCATATCAAGAAACATTGTTTGGTGACGGCAGGGAAGAGCGCGTTGCCGTTGATTCAGCGCATGAGTTTGTGTTTAACCCTCAGGCTTACGCGCCGGTGCGCGATTATGACGGGCGCTTTGGCGTGTTTGATTTTCGCAAGCACTACCATAGTCGAATGGGTGATTTCGATAGCAAGGAAGAGTTTGAATGCGCTTGCCAGTTGGATATGCTGGCGCAAAAGGGACGCATCCAGTATTGGATACGCAATCTGGTACGGCGCGAGGGTAGTTCATTTTTCTTGCAAAAGGCAGATGGCAGGTTTTACCCGGATTTTCTGTGCGTCTTGCCCGGCGATGTGGTGTTGGCGGTGGAGTACAAGGGCGCGGATCGGTGGAATGATGCTGAAGATGACCGGCTGATTGGCGGGCTGTGGGAAGAAATGTCTGACGGGCGCTGTCGGTTTGTGATGGTGAAAGAAAAGCGGTGGGAGTGGATGGAAGCAAAGTTGTAACCTAATAGTGAGTTGCGGTACTCATATTCAGTAAAGGTATTGTGTCCCGCAGGCAAGCCGAACCGGCTAACCCAAAAACATCTGCAACAACTCATTGAGATAGCGTTGCCCGCGTAAGGTGGGCGTTATTTTTGTCGCGGTTTGCTGGAGCAAGCCCAGCGTTTCCGCGTCGCGCAGCGGCTTGCTGACGGCGGTGAGCGGCAGGCCGGTGCGTTCTTCGAACAATGCGGTTTCAAATCCTTCCGTGAGGCGCAGGGCGTTCATCATGAATTCGAAGGCGAGGTCGTCGCGGCGCAGGGTTTGTTCCTGTTCGATGTGTTCGCCGGTTGCGGTTTTTTGCAGATAGCTTGCGGGATGTTTGTAGCGCGATTGGCGGATGATGCGATCGGGGAGCGTCAGTTTGCTGTGCGCGCCCGCGCCTATGCCGAGGTAATCGCCGAATTGCCAATAATTGAGATTGTGGCGGCAGCGGTTATCTTGATGCGCGTTTTTTTCCCCCGCGAACGCCGAAGTTTCGTAGTGCCGATAGCCCGCGTCCGCGAGCAGATTTTCCAGCGATTCCTGCATGGTTGCGCCGGTGTCGTCGTCGGGCAAGGGCGGCGGGGCGCGGTGGAACGGTGTGTTGGGTTCCAGCGTGAGGTGATAGCAGGAAAGATGCGACGGGTTGAGCGCGATGGCCGCGCGCGCATCGTCCAGCGCCTCGTCCAATGTTTGTTGCGGCAGCGCATACATCAAATCGAAATTCACGCGCCCGAAAGTTTTAAGCGCGATGTCGGCGGCGCTGCGCGCTTGCGCGGCATTGTGAATGCGTCCGAGCGCGGCGAGATGGCGATCGTTGAAGCTCTGGATGCCGAGCGACAAGCGGTTCACGCCCGCATCGCGGAACCCGGCGAAACGCGCTTCGTCCGCGATGCCGGGGTTGGCTTCCAGCGTGATTTCGGCGTCATAAATCAGCGGCGTCCGCGCCCGCACCGCGCTTAAAATGCGCTCTATCGCGTCAGGCGAAAAAATGCTCGGCGTGCCACCGCCGAAAAAAACGCTGATGATTTTGCGTCCCCAGATCAGCGGCAGCGCCTGCTCCAAATCGAGAATCAGCGCGTTGACGTAATCGGTTTCGGGAATCGCCGCGCGCGCTTCATGCGAGTTGAAATCGCAATACGGACATTTGCGCGCGCACCACGGAATATGGATGTAGAGCGCGAGCGGCGGCGGCAAACGGAGCGCGGTCATCCCCGCATCACGCGCAATTTTTCCGCGAGCGCGCGCAATGCCTTGCCGCGATGACTCACGCGATTTTTGTCGGCAGCGGAAATTTCCGCGACGGTTTGTTGAAGTTCCGCATCGAAAAACAGCGGGTCGTAACCAAAGCCGCCTGCGCCGCGCGGCGCGTCGAGAATCACGCCGTGCCATTGGCCTTCGGCGATGACGGGTTGCGGATCGTCCGCGTGGCGCAGCAGCACCAGCGCGCAGTGATAATGCGCGCGGCGGTCGGTCACGTCGCGCATGGCTTCCAGCAATTTGTCGTTGTTGCGCGCGTCGGAACGTGGTTCGCCCGCGTAAATCGCGGAGATCACGCCCGGCGCGCCGCCGAGCGCCTCCACGCAAATGCCGGAATCGTCTGCGAGCGCGGGCAGGCCGGTCAGCCGCGCGGCGTGACGCGCCTTGGCGAGCGCGTTTTCGATGAAGGTGCAATGCGGCTCGGCGGCTTCCGGCACGTTGAAATCGGATTGTGAAACGGCGGCGATTCCGAGCGGTTCCAGCAACGCGCGAATCTCAGCGAGCTTGTGCGCGTTGCCGCTGGCGATGACGAGTTTTTGCATGTCACTCACAATCCGAGCGCGGCTTTTTGTCTGGCGATGAGTTGCGCGATGCCTTGGTGCGCCAAATCCAGCATGGCGTTCATTTCTTCGCGGCGGAACGGAACGCCCTCGGCGGTTCCCTGAATTTCCACAAAACCGCCGTCGCCGGTCATCACCACATTCATGTCGGTGTCGCAGCCGGAATCTTCGATGTAGTCAAGATCCAGCACCGGCGCGCCTTCAAACACGCCGACCGAAATCGCGGCGACGAAATCGCGGATCGGCGATTCGGCGATCAACTGATTTTTCAGCAGCACATCCACCGCGTCGTGCAGCGCGACAAACGCGCCAGTGATGCTCGCGGTGCGCGTGCCACCGTCGGCCTGAATCACATCGCAATCAATCTGTATCGTGCGCTCGCCGAGCTTGCCCATAT
>JAITWS010000085.1 GCA_031285185.1 Methylobacillus sp. | reverse complement strand
CCTCCGGCGGCAAATCCCCCTCATCGGCAAAATCATCCGCCTGCCGCGCAAAAGCATAAATCAGCGCAATGGGTTCGCGCAGATGCCTCGGCAACAAAATCGAAGCAACCGGAAAATTTTCATAATGAGTTCGCGCCAGCTTCAAGCTGTCGCACGTAACGGCAACGGTTTCCATAGGCGGGCAGTATGCCATACAATCCGCTGAATTTCTTTGCAGAGAGCGTGGGCGAAATGGCTGTCAGAACCGTCAGAAAAATGGGCGATCCGGTGTTGTGGCAACGGGCGGAGGAGGTGGGGCAATTTGACACGCCGGAGTTGCTCGCGTTGATTCAGGATATGCGCGACACCATGGATGCGATGGACGGCGCGGGCATTGCGGCGCCGCAGATCGGTGTCAGTCTGCGCGTCGTGATGTTCGGCGTGGACGAAAATCCGCGTTACCCGGATGCGGAATCCGTGCCGTTTACCGTACTTATCAATCCCGTGCTCACGCCGTTGAGCGATGAAGTGGAGGAGGGCTGGGAAGGCTGCCTTTCCGTGCCCGGTTTGCGCGGCATCGTTTCGCGTTATACGCGCTTGCGCTACACCGGATTCGACCCGCAAGGAAACATCATAGACCGCACCGTGGAAGGCTTTCACGCCCGCGTCGCGCAGCACGAATGCGACCATCTCGACGGCATACTCTACCCCATGCGTATTCAGGATTTGCGCGATCTTGGCTATACCGATGTGCTGTTTCCGGGAGAGGATTTGCCGGACGATTGAGGTCGGGCGCTTTATTTCGAAGGCTCAGAGCTTCACCCCAACCCGCGAGGCTGTCGGTATAATCCGGGGAATGATGAAAGCAACTGGGACTTGATGGCATGTCGAAATTGCAACTGGCGTTGTTGGCGCTTGGCGTGGTTATCATCGCCGCCGTGGTGTTTTTCAACTGGTGGCAGGAGCGGCGGTTTATGCGCGAGAGCAGGGGGCGCTTTGCGGAGCCGGAGGGCGATATCCTGATGAAGACGGAGGATTTCCGCATTGATACGGAGCGCGCGCTTGCGTTTGATGCGGCGGAGAATCGCGATGACGATGTGACCGACGATATTCCCGAAAACGCGCTGTTGGAGGATTTATCGCCGCAGCGCAGGGAACCCGAGTTTTCCGCGTCGCCGGTTTTGCAACCGGAGACTGCGCCCATTGCGGTGGAGGAGATTGACTATCCCGCCGAATCCGAACCGGAATCCGAGAATGAAATCACGATCAGCGCCTTGCCGCAGGAGGTCAGCGAGCAGATTGATCTGATCGCCGAGGCGACCTTGCCCGCGCCGCTTGATCTGGCCGCGTTCACGCAAGCCGTGCGGCAATTGCCGCAATTCGACAAGCCCGCGCAGTGGTTGTTGCAGGATGAAAATGGGCATTGGCGACCGTTGGCGGAGGGTTCGCCGTTTGACCGTTATTCGCAATTCATCGCGGCTTTGCAACTGGCTGATCGCGCGGGTTCTGTGTCCGAGGGCGCGTTGTCCGCGTTCCGCAGGGATGTGCAGCAACTGGCTGCGTCGCTGAATGCGGGGCTGATCTGGCACGGTTCGCAAGACCCTTTGCACTACGCGGCGGAGCTGGATAAATTCTGCGTCGGCGTGGATGTCATGCTCGGCTTCAACGTGTTGCACGGCAGCAGCGGCGCGTTTGCCGGGACCAAATTGCGCGACATCGCGGAATCCGGCGGCCTGCGTTTGCGCGAGGACGGCGCGTTTCATTGCGAGGATGCACTCGGCCACACGCTTTACACCATGGCGAGCCACGATCAGCGTCCATTCCAGATGGCCATGACACCCACCGTGTTTTACAGCGGTGTGAGTTTCCAGTTTGAAGTGCCGCGCGTGGCGAGCGCCTCGGATGCGTTTGATCGCATGGTGCTGTTCGCGCGGCAGTTGGAAAAAGCGGTTGGCGGCGTGCTTGCGGACGACAATCAACGCGCTCTGGGCGATGCCGAAATCGAAAAAATCCGCCAGCATTTGAAAACCCTTCATGCAAAAATGACGGCGCGTTCCATCCAGCCTGGCACACCGACGGCGCTGCGCTTGTTTTCCTGATGACCGCATCCGAGCAAACCACGCAACGCGCCCGCGAATTGCGCGACGCGATTTCGCATCACAACCACCGGTATTATGTGCTGGATCAGCCGCAAATTCCCGATGCCGAATATGATCGCCTGTTCCGCGAATTGCAGCAGTTGGAGCAGGAATATCCCGACCTCGCCACGCCCGATTCTCCCACGCGCCGCGTCGGAGGCCGCGCGCTGGATGCGTTCGCGCAGGTCGCGCATGTCGTCCCCATGCTCTCCATCCGCACCGAAACCGACATCAGCGACGCGGGCGCGATTGCGTTTGATGCGCGGGTGCGGAAGGAGTTGGGCAGGGAAGTTCTTACCCTCACCCCTGCCCCTCTCCCGCAAGCGGGAGAGGGAATGCCGGGTGCGGGTGGCGGGCGAGCCGCAAACGAAGAGGCTCTCCCTTTCTTCTCCGAGACTGCTGCGGACGCTGAAGTTCTCCCTCTCCCGCTAGCGGGAGAGGGCTGGGGTGAGGGTGCGGGTTCCGCAAAAAACGAATTCATCGAATACACCTGCGAACTCAAATTTGACGGCCTTGCGATCAGTTTGCGTTATGAGCGCGGCGTGCTGACGCAGGCTGCCACGCGCGGCGACGGCGAGACCGGCGAGGATGTGACGCAGAACGTGCGTACCATTCATTCGATTCCGCTGCGCTTGCTTGGCTGCGATGCCGAGGTGCTGGAAGTGCGCGGCGAAGTTTACATGCGCCGCGATGATTTTGAACGTTATAACGAAAAGCAGCGCGAATCGGGTTTGCCCACGCTGGTGAATCCGCGCAACGGCGCGGCGGGCAGCATACGCCAGCTTGATCCCGCGTTCGCGGCGAAGCGTCCGCTGTCGTTTTTCGCCTATGGTTTGGGCGAGGTGCGCGGCTGGAATTTGCCGACCACGCACAGCGGCGCGCTCGACGCATTGCAAAAAATGGGCGTGCCGGTGTGCGACGAACGCGCCGTCACGCGCGGCGCGCAAGGGCTGGTTGCGTTCCATCGTCGCATCGCGGAAAAGCGCGATAGTTTGCCGTTCGACATTGACGGCGTGGTTTACAAAGTCAACGATCTTGCGTTGCAGGCGCAACTTGGTTTCGTCACGCGCGAACCGCGCTGGGCGGTGGCGCA
>JAITWS010000055.1 GCA_031285185.1 Methylobacillus sp. | reverse complement strand
TCGGCCTCACAAACCCCTAACTTCCGTGGTGGCCCCCGCCCGGCCGCGCCGGGAATGGGGGGGGGGTCCCCTCCCCACCCCGCGTGGGGGGTGTGGGGGGGGGGTGGGGGGCGCGGCGCTACGCGCCGCGATGTTGTTGTGAACGATCCCGTCGCCTTCGGCGCCACCCTCCTTCGACACGCTCAGGACAGGCTCCACGGAAGAGGAATAAAATCACTCCGCGACGACGATCACTCCCTGCCGCACTCCACCACCGGCGCAGTTGCGCTTGCCGTGCCATTTGCGTCCAGCCAGAGCACGGCTTTCACGCGCGCGTCGAGTTTGCAGGCGGGGATGTAGCCGATGGCGCCCGCGGTGTCGGCTACGTAGCGCAGCATGGCTTCGGGCGAGGCGACGACGTGCGGCGGATAGATGCCCTGAAAGTACATTTCGTTCCAGTATTGCGTTTGCGCTTCCGGCGCGCTTTTGAGGATGCGTTGCGAAAACAGCCGACGCGCCGCATGGTCGGCGGGCAGGTTGACGGGTTGGATGCGCGTACCGTCGTCCCATGTGAGTTTTTTGCGCTTGAAAATCAGCGCGAGATTTTGCGCGTTGGGCACGCGTCCGGCGAAATCGCGCGGGACGATCACGGCCACGGGTTCTTCCGCCGCAACCGCGAACGGCGGCAGCAACAGGGCGACAACCACAAGTAAAAACAGAATACGCATCAGAACAAAATCGCGTAAGAAGCGGCGAATCCGCGCGTGGCATCGGGATATTCATAGCGCCCGCCCGCGTATTCGAGTTTGAGCACTTGCCGGGCATTGCGCCGCCATGCCGCGCCGACCAGCCAGCGGCCTTCGCTGCCGGTGTCGGGCAGGCGCAGATTTTCCACGCGCCCCACCGCGAACCAGCGGTTGCCGAGCGGCGCGACCGCTTGCAGATAGCCGCCGCCGCTATGATCTTCGCCGCCGCGTTTGAAGCGGCGATAGGCTTCACCGCTAAATTCCCATCCGTCCATTGCCTTGAAAAAATCCAGTCCCACCATGCGGTAGCGCGCGCGTCCCAGAGTTTTTTCCTCAAACTCGCTCAAGGTCATGCCGACTTCGAAAGAGCCGGTGTAGGCGAGTCGCAGGCCGTGCGTATCCTCGAAATTCGGCTCATTCCGCTCGTCCGTCTGGTCGCCCAGCGCCTCGCCATAGACCGCGTAATCGAACGCGCCTTCGCGCGTCGAAACGGTTCCGTACAGCATCGCGCCGTTGACCGCCATCGGGAACAGGCGTTCGGTCACCGCCGGGCGGCTCGTAGTCCAGACCAGCGGCGCGGCATGGATCACATTCCAGCGTCCTATGGGCGTGAGAAAACGCCCGCCGCGCGCGATCAACGCATCCGTGAAGTTGTAATCGGCATACAGGCGCTCGATATCAAAATCGGCATTTTTTGTGGTGACGGAATGTCCCGATGTCCAGGTCAGCGGCGTTTCCAGTTCCAGCTCGGAAAACAGCCGCAAACGACTGCCCGCATCCCAGGTGATGAACAGGCTGGTGCCGTACAATTGCGCCGTTGCGGGGCCGCCGGGATGCGACCGCACATCGGCGCTCGCATAGCCGCCGACGCGCAGACTGTCCGTCGGCGCGGGCGCGATTTCATCCGCCCGCGCCGGGTTGCAGGTCAGCCATGCGGCGACTACACTGGCGACGACTGAAATAAAAAGGTTACGCATGTTTGCTCCGTTCCATGCCCGCGACGGCGGGTACAAATCGCCGGGTGCGATTGCAAAAGATCAATCCCGAGCAAGAATCGCGCCATTTTCACATTAAACGCCATGCTGCGAAAAGCTTATTCCATCAACCGCATTTTGCTCGCCGCGTTTTTGCTCGCCGCGCTGTTGCCCGTGACGGTGCTTTCATGGCGCTCGTTCACCACCGCGCGCGAATCGCTGGAAACCGAAATCCGGCGCGATCTGCAAGCGCGCGCCACCGCCACCGCCGCCGAAATTGACCGCATGATGTTCGAGCGGCTGCAAAATGTTTCCTCGTGGAGCAAGCTGGAAATCATGCAGGAAATGCGCGTGGGCGACGTTGACAAACGCCTGTCGCGCTTTCTCGCAGAATCCAAAGCGAGCTACGGCGGCGTGTATGTGGAACTCGACGCGGTGGACGCGCACGACCGCATCATCGCCTCCAGCGAACCCGGTCGCAATGGGCAGCGCATGTTGCTGGGCGGCGACGAACAAGGCATCGCGCTTACGCAGGGCGACACGCGCGTTGGCCGCCTCATCGTTGACCGACTGCCGCTTTCCGCCAAAATTCCCGGCGTGGTCGAAGGGCAAAACGGCGGAACCTTGTACGCGATGCTCGACTGGAACCAGGTGCGGCAAATTCTCGACGAAGCCTCGGTCAACGGCAGCACGGCGGCGCTGCTCGACCGCGACGGTCAACTGCTCGCAGCCACGCCGGGCTGGGTTCCGATTGATGAAACGCGCCGTATCACCGCCGTCGCCGTTTCGCGCGGATTTGAAAATTTCCCCGGGTTCGGCTGGCAGGTCGCGCTGGAACAATCGCGCGCCGTCGCGCTGAAGCCGGTGCGAAAAATGGCGCGCACTTTCGCCGTGCTGCTGCTCGTTTCCATCGCGCTCGCCGCGCTCGTGGCGATTCCGATTTCCGCGAGCATCGTCCGACCGCTCGCGCGACTGACCTGGTTCGCGCGCACCTTCATCAGCGAGCAACGCATGGCGCCGCCGCCTGCGGGCGGTCCCGCCGAGGTGCGCGAACTTTCCACCGCGTTCGGCCAGATGATCCACGATCTCGAACGGCTCAAGGAAAATCTCACGCGCGCCGCCAAGCTCGCCGTCGTCGGCGAAATGGCCGCCGCGATGACGCACGAAGTCCGCACGCCGCTCGGCATTTTGCGCTCCTCGGCGCAACTGTTGCTGCGCGAACCCGGCCTGAGCGCGGAAGGGCGCGAGGTGTGCGGTTTCATCATCAGCGAAACCGAACGCATGAACCGGCTGGTGACCACGCTGCTTGATTGCGCGCGCGCGCGACCGCCGGAATTGAAGCCGGCCAACGTCGCCGAACTCGCGGCGCAGAGCATCGCCATGCTCAAACCGCAAGCCATGAAAAAAAATATCGCGCTCGAACTCCATCTCGATGACAACGACGCAACCGTGTTGTGCGATCCCGAGCAGATCACGCAGGTGCTGCTTAATCTGCTGCTGAACGCGCTGCAAATTTTGCCGGAAAACAGCCGCGTCGAAATCAGCACGCGACGCGAAACCGATCACCTTGTCATTGAAATCGCGGATGACGGTCCCGGCATCGCGCCGGAATTGCGCGAGCGCGTGTTCGACCCTTTCTTCACGCAGCGCAACGGCGGCATCGGCCTCGGGCTGACGGTGGTGCGGCAAATCGCGGTCGCGCATCGCGGCAACATCATTGCGGATAAAAGCGCGCTCGGCGGCGCGCTGTTTCGCGTTACACTTCCACTGGACAATTCCCCATGAACAAAACCGAGAAAAAACGCATCCTCGCGGTGGATGACGAACCCAATATGCGCCGCCTGCTGGAGATCATGCTCAAGCAGGCCGGTTATCAGCCGCTGCTCGCCGCGAGCGGTCGCGAAGCTTTGGAAATCCTCGCGCGCGAAGGCGCCGATCTGGTCGTAAGCGATCTGCACATGCCGGGCATGGACGGCCTCGGCCTGCTCGCCGCGATGCAAAAAGACGGCATGAACACGCCCGCGATCATCGTCACCGCGCACGCCGAAGTGGAAACCGCCGTGGCCGCGATGAAGCTGGGCGCGGCGGACTACATCGTGCGTCCGTTCGATCTGGAAATGCTGGAAATCGCGATGATGCGCGCGCTCTCGCTCACGCGGCTCAAAATCGAAAACCGCTTTCTGCGCGACGAGGCCGAGCGCGACGTGGACAACATGATCGGCGATTCGCCCGCGATGCGAAAAGTCTATGAAGCCATTCGTCAGGTCGCGCCGGAAAAAGCGACCGCGCTCATCGTCGGCGAAACCGGAACCGGCAAGGAGCTGGTCGCGCACGCCATCCACAAACTTTCGCCGCGCAACGACGCGATGTTCGTCGCGGTCAACTGCGCCGCGATTCCCGCCGACATGCTGGAATCCGAATTGTTCGGCCACGAACGCGGCGCCTTCACCGGCGCGATCAAGGAGCGCATCGGCAAATTCGAACTGGCCGACGGCGGCACATTGTTTCTGGACGAAGTGACGGAAATGCCCGTCGCGCTGCAAGCCAAATTGCTGCGCGCCTTGCAGGAAGGCGTGATCGAACGGCTGGGCGGACACCGCCCCATCAACGTGAATATCCGCGTTGTCGCCGCCACCAACCGCGACCCGCAACAAGCCGTGCGCGACGGCCAACTGCGCGAGGATTTGTACTACCGCCTCAACGTATTCCGCCTCGACCTGCCGCCGCTGCGCGAACGCAGCGCGGACATCCCCGCGCTCGCGCAACACTTCGTCGCGCAACGCAATATGACGCTCGCGCCCGACACGCTGAATCGCCTCGCCGCCTACCGCTGGCCGGGCAATGTGCGCGAACTGCAAAACGTGCTGGAACGCGCCGCGATCATGTGCAGCGGCGACACCATCACCGCCGCCCACCTCCCCGCCGACCTCGCCCCCGACGCAACACCCGCGCCCGACACACTCTCCATCCCCGAAGCCACCGAAGCACTGGAACGCCGCATGATCGCCGAAGCTCTCAAACAAACCAACGGCAACAAAAGCAAAGCCGCCCGCCTGCTCAATATCAGCGAGCGCTCACTGTGGTACAAACTCACGCGGTATGATTTGGGCTGATATAATTCCTCCATTCACCGACTTGCGAATGTGCCCCATGAACACCCATCTCGAACAATCCCGCTTCAACATGATAGAGCAGCAAATCCGTCCGTGGGATGTGCTTGACCCCGCCGTGCTGGAGTTGCTCGACAAGGTGCCGCGCGAAAATTTCGTGCCGCCGCGTTATCTCGGTCTTGCGTTCGCCGATCTTGAAATCCCCGTCGGCCACGGCCAGACCATGCTCGCGCCCAAGTTGCAGGCGCGCATCGTGCAATCGCTTGATCTCAAAAAATCCGACCGCGTGCTGGAAATCGGAACCGGAACCGGCTTTATGACCGCGCTCATGGCGCATCTCGCCAAGCATGTGTTGAGCGTGGAAATCGTGCCTGAACTGACGGCGGAGGCGCGTCGCAATCTCGCCGCGCCCGGCATGGACAACATTTCGCTCGAAACCGGCGACGGCGCGCGCGGCTGGCTCAATGCCGCGCCTTTTGACGTGATCGCGCTCACCGGCTCGGTTCCGGTGTTGCCCGACGAATTGCGGCAACAACTCGCCGGCGGCGGTCGCTTGTTCGCCGTGATCGGCGAAGCGCCGGTGATGGAAGCCGTGCTGATCCGCCGCGTTTCCGAACAGGTTTTCCGCACCGACATATTGTTTGAAACCTGTGTGCCGGAACTCGTCGGCGCGCCGCAACCGGAGCGTTTCCGTTTCTGATGCAGTCGTCCGTTTGCCGCCGGGAACTGAGCCAGCTCGTCATCGTTGATGTGCAGGAAAAACTTTGCGCCGCGATGGAGCCGTCCGCGCTCGCCGCCGTGGTGAAAAATTGCGGCATTCTGCTGCAAGCCGCGCGCTTGCTGGAAATTCCCGTGCTGCACACCGAGCAATATCCCCAGGGTCTCGGCGCGACCATCGCCGATTTGCGCGGTGAAAACGCCATCGCGAAAACCGCTTTTTCCTGCGCCGACGAACCCGCCTTCGCCGCACGTTTGCGCCGCGACCGACCGCAAATCACGCTGGCCGGAATGGAGGCGCACATCTGCATTTTGCAAACCGCGCTTCAACTGCAAGGCTTGGGCAAGCAGGTGTTCGTGGTTGAAGATGCGGTCATCTCGCGACGCGACGCGAACAAACAAAACGCGCTCGCGCGGTTGCGTCATGCCGGGGTCATCGTCACCAATACCGAATCCGTGGTGTTCGAGTGGCTCAAAGTGGCGGAGGGCGACGCCTTCAAACAAATCAGCAAACTCGTGCGCTGAATGAACTGGGACTGGAAACCGCTGATTTTCATCGCGATGATCGCCTATGGCGGCTGGCAATATTTCAGCCACAAACCCATCGCAATCAAAACCCCCGGCGTGCTCGTCGCGAGCGAGCCGCTGCAAACCGCCGTCGGTTCTGCGCCCAGCCTCACGCTGGATCATTATCGCGTCGAACCGCTCGCCGCGTACTCCATCGAAGCCCGCGTGCTCGGCACCAAGGATTATCAAATCGGGCAGGGAGCGGATATTTCTCCGCTGGATTTCGCCGTCGGCTGGGGCGCGATGTCAGACAGCGCGGTGCTTGAGCACATCTCCATCTCGCAAGGCAATCGTTTTTATTATTGGCATGTGAATGAATTCCCGATTCCGCGCGGCGAAATCGAAAGTCACAGCGCCAACATGCACCTGATTCCCGCCAACTCGACGGTGGAGCGCGCGCTCAAAAACGTGCGCCCCGGCAATCTCGTGCGCCTGCGCGGCTGGTTGGTCGTCGTCAGCGACAACACCGGCTGGCAATGGCGCAGCTCGCTCAGCCGCACGGACACCGGCAACGGCGCATGTGAATTGATGTGGGTGGAAACTGTGGAAACCGGGACGGTGAATTAACGCGGGGGCATCACAGCTTTTGCAGGCGCTCCACGATTTTGCCCTGTTGCAAATGGCTGGTGATGATTTCGTCTATGTCTTGCTGGTCTATGAAGGTGTACCAGACGGCTTCGGGGTAGATGACCAGCAGCGGGCCTTGGTCGCAGCGGTCGAAGCAGCCGGCGCGGTTGACGCGGGTTTTGCCTTTGCCGTTGAGTCCGAGTTTTTTCACGCGCTGTTTCATGTGGTCGAACAGGGCTTCCGCGCCGTGGTCGCAGCAGCAGGCCGCGCCGTCGTCGCGTTGGTTGAGGCAGAAAAAAACGTGGCGTTCGTAGTAGGGGGCGGGCATGGAAAACTTACTCCGAGGAGAGTTTGTCCTCTTGAGTGAATGTCCAGGTGCGGGTGATGTCGAGGATGGCGTAATCCTTGGTGATGTCGTCGGGGAAGGCGGCATAAGGTTCCCCCTGTCGGACGATGCGTTGCGCGGCTTCGTCCAGTTCCGCACTACCAGAGCTGCGGTTTACCACAATTTTTTCGATGCTGCCGTCCGCACGGATGGAGACCGTCATAACCATGTCGTACTGCTTTCCTTTGGCAAAAACCGGATAACTCATCGTGCCTATGCGCTCGACTTTTTGCCGCCATGCTTCGATGTAAGTTGCGAAACGATATTCCTTGGTACGCGCGCCCACGGCCTTGCGTTTTGGTTTGGAATTGTATTCTTCCGTGCTCTTGGAAATTACCGCTTCCAGCCGCGCGGCTTCCAGCGAACGCGCGGCCAGATCGGAGGTGTCGGGCGCGACCGGCGTGGCTTTTTTGTCCGGCGTGTTGTCCACTTTGCGTGTGGAGTCCGCTTGCGTCAGCACCTCTTTGGATTCTTTATCCTTGTCGTCGCGTTTCTTTTTGTCCGGCGCTTCGGTCGGTGTTTTTTGCGTCTGGATTTTGGCCTGGGTGGTTTTTCCGTTTTGCTGTTCGGCGTCGGTTTTTTCGGGCGGCAGCGGCGATTTCGCGCTGCGTTTGTCGTCGGTGTTGCCGCCGCGGTCGAGGTTGGTCTGCGCGAGTTTGTCCGCATTGGTCGGCGCGTCCTTGGTCTTGGCGTTGACCAGCACGACTTCCAGCGTCGGCAGATTATCCTTGATCGTTTGCTTGATCGTGTCGAACCCGACAAACGCGATCACCACAATATGCACGACGAGCGAAACCGCGATGGCGTAATCCATCGTGCTGTTCACCCATACCCATTTTGATTTCAAGCGCTCAGTCTCCCCAGCAATTTTTGGTGTATGCCACCGAAGCCACCGTTGCTCATTATGAGGATATGATCGCCTGAATGCGCTTCGCGCGCAATCGTTTCGATCAGCCGGTCGAGATCGTCATGCGTTTCGGCCTTGTCGCCCAGGGGCGCGAGCGCCGCCGCCGCGTCCCAGCCGAGGTTGGCGGCGTAGCAATAAACGCGATCCGCGTCCGCGAGACTGCCGGGCAGCGCGGCTTTCATCGTGCCAAGTTTCATGGTGTTGGAGCGCGGTTCCAGCACAGCCAGTATGCGTGCCTTGCCGACCTTGGCGCGCAAGCCCGCGAGAGTGGTGGCGATGGCGGTGGGGTGGTGCGCGAAATCGTCATAGACGGTGATGCCGTTGACCGTGCCGCGCGTTTCCATGCGGCGTTTCACGTTGCGGAACGCGCTTAAAGCTTCCGTGCCCACATGCGTCGGCACGCCGACATGACGCGCGGCGGCGAGTACGGCGAGCGCGTTCATGCGGTTGTGTTCGCCGAGCAAATCCCAATGCACGCGGCCTTGTGATTGGCTGTCGAACAAAACTTCAAATCCGTTGTTTTCATCCGGCGCGGATGCCGTCCAGCCGCCGTCCGCGCCGAATGTTTCCACCGGCGTCCAGCAACCGCGTCGCAACACGCGATCCAGAGTTTCCTCGCGCCCGTTGGCGACGATCAGCCCCTGACCGGGAACCGTGCGTACCAGATGGTGAAACTGGGTTTCGATCGCGGCGAGGTCGGGGAAAATATCGGCGTGGTCGTATTCGAGATTGTTGAGCACCGCCGTGCGCGGATGGTAGTGCACGAATTTGGAACGCTTGTCGAAAAACGCGGTGTCGTATTCGTCGGCTTCGATGACGAAAAAAGGCGAGCGGCCATTTTTTTCCTGTCGCGGCTCGCCCGGCAAGCGCGCGGATATGCCGAAATTTTCCGGCACGCCGCCGATGAGAAATCCCGGTGCCAAACCCGCGTATTCCAGCACCCACGCCAGCATGGAGGCGGTCGTGGTTTTGCCGTGCGTGCCCGCGACCGCGAGCACCCATTTGTCGCGCAACACATTTTCGGCGAGCCATTGCGGGCCGGAAACATAGGGCAAGTTGCGATTGAGGATTTCTTCCATGAGCGGATTGCCGCGCGTGACCACGTTGCCGATCACGAAAATATCGGGGTTGAGCGCCAACTGTTCCGCGCCGAAACCTTCGATCAGCGCAATGCCCTGCGCCTCAAGCTGCGTGCTCATGGGCGGATAAACATTGGCATCGCAGCCGGTGACGCGATGACCGGCGGCTTGCGCGAGCGCGGCGATGCCCCCCATGAATGTGCCGCAAATGCCGAGAATGTGGATGTGCATAAATCGTCTCAAAGATTGGGCGCGAGCCAGCGTTCCAGCGTTTCACGCGGCACGCCGCGCCGCGCGGCCATGTCGTCGAGTTGATCCTGTCCGATTTTGTCCACGCTGAAATACTTCGAATCGGGATGCGCGAAATAAAAACCCGACACCGCCGCCGCCGGAATCATCGCATACGATTCGGTCAGCGACATGCCGATTTCCTCCGCGCGCAGCAGTTTGAACATGTCGGGCTTGACCGTGTGATCGGGGCAGGCCGGGTAGCCGGGCGCGGGGCGGATGCCGCGATATTTTTCGCGGATGAGGTCGGCGTTGGCGAGTTTTTCATCCGGCGCGTAGCCCCAGAAATCGGCGCGCACACGTTCGTGCAAATACTCGGCGAACGCTTCGGCCAGCCGGTCGGCGAGCGACTTGAGCATGATGCTGTTGTAGTCGTCGTGCGCGGCGAGAAAGCGTTGCTCGTGCTTTTCCACGCCCAAGCCCGCGGTGACCGCGAACAGGCCGATGTAGTCGGCAATGCCCGAAGATTTGGGCGCGATAAAATCGGCGAGACACTGGTTGGGGCGCGGCACGCCGTCTATCACCGGCTTCACGCTTTGCTGACGCAAACCGTACCAGGTGAAGGCGATTTCGCGGCGCGTTTCGTCGGTGTAAATCTCGCAATCATCGTCGTTCACGCTGTTGGCGGGCAGGAGCGCGATCACGCCGTTGGCGGTGAGCCAGCGGCCTGCGATGATTTTTTTGAGCATGGCCTGAGCTTCCTCGAACACGCGCGTCGCGGTTTCGCCGACCACGGCATCGCCGAGTATCGCGGGATACGCGCCTGCCAAATCCCAGGTCTGGAAAAACGGCGACCAATCTATGTAATCCGCGAGTATTGCGAGGTCGAAATTTTCGATCACGCGGCGGCCTGTGAATTTCGGTTTGACGGGCGCGTTGATGCCGGTGAAACTGGTTTTGACCTTGTTCGCGCGCGCTTCGGCCAGCGTCAGAAGCGGCGTGCCTTTTTTGTTCGCGTGTTGCGCGCGCGCGCGTTCGTAATCGTTGGCGACGGCGGCGATGTAATCGTCGCGTTGACCGGGCGTGAGCAACGACTGCATCACGGCGACCGAGCGCGAAGCGTCGGGAACATAAATCACCGGGCCTTCGTAATGCGGCGCGATCTTGACCGCCGTGTGCGCGCGCGAAGTTGTCGCGCCGCCGATCAGCAGCGGCATTTTCAGCCCGCGAAAATGCGCGTCGCGCTGCATCTCGCGCGCGACGTGCGCCATCTCTTCCAGTGAAGGCGTGATAAGACCGGAGAGGCCGATGATGTCCGCGTTTTCCGCCTTGGCGGTGGCGAGAATTTCCGCTGCGGGAACCATTACGCCCATGTTCACGACCTCGAAATTGTTGCATTGCAACACCACGGAAACGATGTTTTTGCCGATGTCGTGCACGTCGCCCTTGACCGTGGCGATCACCACCTTGCCCTTGGGTTTGGCCTTCATGCCGGTGCGGCGTTCTTCCTCGGCTTTTTCTTCCTCGATAAATGGAATGAGGTGCGCGACCGCCTGTTTCATCACGCGCGCGGATTTGACCACCTGCGGCAGAAACATTTTGCCCTGACCGAACAAATCGCCGACCACGTTCATGCCGTCCATGAGCGGACCTTCGATCACGTTGATCGGGCGACCGCCGTCCGCCATGATTTGCTGCCGCGCTTCCTCGGTATCCGCCACGATAAATTCCGTGAGTCCGTGTACCAGCGCGTGCGCGATGCGCTTGCCGACCGGCGCGGGATTTTCCGCCGTGCCGCGCCATTCCAGCGTCGCGGCTTCCTTCTTGCCGCCCGCCACCAGCGTTCCCGCAAATTCGATCATGCGCTCGGTCGCGTCCGGGCGACGATTGAGCACCACGTCTTCGACGCGCTCGCGCAGCTCGGGCGCGAGATCGTCATACACGCCTATCATGCCCGCGTTGACGATGCCCATGGTCATGCCCGCCTGAATCGCGTGGTACAAAAACACGGTATGAATCGCCTCGCGCGCGGGTTCGTTGCCACGGAAGCTGAAGCTCACATTGGAAACGCCGCCGGAAATCCGCGCGTGCGGCAGATTGTCCTTGATCCAGCGCGTCGCTTCGATGAAATCCACGGCGTAGTTGTTGTGCTCCTCGATGCCGGTCGCGATCGCGAAAATGTTGGGGTCGAAGATGATGTCCTCGGGCGGAAAACCGACTTTTTCCGTGAGCAAATCGTAAGCGCGTTTGCAAATCGCGATCTTGCGCTCGAAGGTGTCGGCCTGCCCTTGTTCGTCGAACGCCATCACGATCACCGCCGCGCCGTAGCGACGGCAAAGTTCGGCCTGACGCAAAAATTCGGCCTCGCCTTCCTTCATCGAAATCGAGTTGACGATGCTCTTGCCCTGCACGCATTTCAGCCCCGCCTCGATCACCGACCATTTGGACGAATCCAGCATCACCGGCACGCGCGCGATGTCCGGCTCGGAGGCGATGAGATTGAGAAAATGCGTCATCGCGCCCACCGCGTCCAACATGCCTTCGTCCATGTTGATGTCTATCACCTGCGCGCCGTTTTCCACCTGTTGCCGCGCAACGGACAACGCTTCCTCATATTGCCCGTTGAGTATCATGCGCGCAAACGCCTTGGAGCCGGTCACGTTGGTGCGCTCGCCGACATTCACGAACAGCGAATTTTCATCTATCGTGAACGGCTCCAGCCCGGAAAGGCGCGTCGCAATCGGGATTTGCGGCAGCTTGCGCGGCGCGACATTTTCGAGCGCATCGGCAATCGCGCGGATATGCGGCGGCGTGGTTCCGCAACAACCGCCCGCGATGTTGATGAAGCCGCTGTCGGCAAATTCCCTGACCAGCGACGACGTGATCTCCGGCGTTTCGTCAAAGCCGGTATCGCTCATCGGATTGGGCAAGCCCGCGTTGGGATACACGCTCACAAACGCATCCGCGATTTGCGCCAGCTCCTCCGCGTAAGGCCGCATCAAAGTCGCGCCCAAAGCGCAATTCAAGCCGATGGACAAAGGCCGCGCGTGGCGCACCGAGTTCCAGAACGCGGGCACGGTCTGACCGGAAAGAATGCGCCCGGAAGCATCGGTGACGGTTCCCGAAATCATGACCGGCATACGATAACCGGCTTCGTCGAAAAAAGTTTCCAGCGCGAACAGCGCCGCCTTGCAATTGAGCGTATCGAAAATGGTTTCGACCAGAAAAATATCCGCGCCGCCCGCCGCCAGCCCGCGCGCCTGTTCCAGATAAGAAGCCGCGAGTTCGTCGAACGTGACATTGCGCGCAGCCGGATCATTCACATCCGGCGAAATTGAAGCGGTCTTGGGCGTGGGGCCGAGCGCGCCCGCGACAAAACGCGGCTTGTCCGGCGTGGAAAATTTATCGCACGCGGCACGCGCGAGTTTTGCGGCCTCGACATTCATCTCATAAGCAAGATGCGCCATCTGGTAATCCGCCTGCGCCACCGCGGTCGCGCCGAAGGTGTTGGTCTCGATGATGTCAGCGCCCGCCGCGAGATATTTTTCGTGAATTTCGCGGATCACATCAGGCCGCGTCAGCGTCAGCAATTCGTTGTTGCCCTTGAGAAACAACTCGCGCGACGCGCCCGATGCCGGCTTCTCATGCGCGCCGCACGCGCAACCGGCGCCATGCCCCGCATAACCCGCCGCACCCTGAAAATCCCCGAACCGCTCACCGCGATAATCCGCCTCCGTGAGCTTGTACTGCTGAATCATCGTCCCCATCGCGCCATCCAGAATCAGGATGCGCCGCGCCAGCAACGCGCGCAAACGGGTTTCGACAGGTGAATGTGTGGGATGCGTCATAGCCCGGCATTATAGCCCAGGCGCCGCGCCAGAATCTGTGGATGGATTGAGTGTATAAACCCCATACGCCGGATGCCGTCATTGCGAGCATAGCGAAGCAACCCAGAAAATTACTGGATTGCCACGGCGTGACTCGCCTCGCAATGACGACACGCCTAAAACCGCAATTTGTGCGGCGCGGTTTTTGAAATCGCGTCCCATGCCCATGCGGGCAGCAGTCGCATCGCGCGGGCGACGATTGCCATTTGCCAGGGCATGACGACATAGCGGCGTTTGCGCGCGATGAATTTCGCCATTTTTTTCGCGGCGGTTTCGGCGGAGATCATAAAGGGCATGGGATAGGGGTTGGCGTCGGTCATCGGGGTTTTGATGTAGCCGGGGCAGATCGTGGTGACGGCGATGCCGTTCTTGCACATTTCGACGCGCAGACTTTCGAGATAGCTGATCGCGGCGGCCTTGGAGGCGGAGTAGGCGCTCGCTCCGGGCAGGCCGCGTATTCCGGCGACGCTGGCAATGCCGACCAGTTGGCCGCGTTTTTCTTTTCGCATGGGTGCGATGAACGGGTGGAAAGTGTGAACGAGGCCGAGCACGTTGGTATCCATGATGGCGCGGAAGGTGGGCAGGTCTTCGGCGTATTCCGTGAGCGTGCCGCGGCTTACGCCTGCGTTGGCGATCACGATGTCGGGCGTGCCGTGATGTCGCATGAAATCTTCGGCGGCGGTTTTCATCGCGGCGGCATCGCGCACATCGGCGACATGGCAGACGCATGTCGCTCCCGCCGATTCCAGTTCCGCGCGCAAGCTTTCCAGCAAATCGCCGCGCCGCGCGACGAGACCGAGTATTGCGCCGTCCGCCGCGTAATGCCGCGCGAGTGCCGCGCCGATTCCGCTGGATGCGCCGGTAATAAAAACCCGCCGGGCGGCGGGTTTGTGAGTTGACTGGCTTGAGTCGCCCATCATTTTTTGCCGGTTTTTTCGGCGCGTGTTTTGGCGATGAGTTGGTCGGCGACTTGCAGCGTTTGTTCCAGCCCGCCGGACATGCTGATCGAGGTGATGTATTTGCCGTCAACGATCAGCGTCGGCACGCCGGTGGCGCCGGATGCGCTGAAAATTTGCATGGCGCGCTGGAGCTTGGTGTTCACCGAAAATGAATTGTAGGCATCGGCGACTTTCTGGCGATCCAGCCCGGAATTTTTGGTGATCCAGTCCATGACGGCTTTGTCGTCGGAAGGATTCACGGCGCGCTGTTTGTGAATGGCTTCAAAAAACGGCGTATGCAGTTTTTCCAGCACGCCCAGCGCCTCCATCGTGTAATAGGCGCGACCGCCCGGAACCCAGTCGGGGCGCGGCACGGCGGGGACGCGCTTGAACACGACATCCTTGGGCAGTTTTTTCATCCACACGTTGATGTACGGTTCGAGATCGTGGCAATGCGGGCAGCCGTACCAGAACATTTCGATGACTTCGATTTTGGCCGGATCGTCGGTCGGAATGGCTTGCGCGGTCGGCTGATACTGGGAGCCAGCTGCGAATGCTGTGCCGGAAATCAGCAGCATCACAAAAGCGGTAAACAGGGTTTTCATAAGTTTCCTTTATTGATCGGGAACGGTGTTGGGAACTTTGACAAGCTCGGCGGCGAAGTTGTTTTGCACGAGCACGGAACGCGCCTTGGCGACTTGATCGGGCGAGCCATACGGCCCCACGCGCACGCGATGCCAGATGCCCTTGTCGGTGGTGGCGGTCTGCACCACGGCTTCCAGACCGATCAGCGCCAGCTTGGCTTTGAGATTGTCGGCATCGGCCTCGGTCGGGAACGCGCCGACCTGGAGATAAAACGTCTCCTTGGCCGCTTGCGCTTTTTCCTGCTCGGCCTTGTTTTTCGCGGCCTCCTGATCCGTCACCTGATTGTCGCCGGGGAGGATTTTGTAGAAATCAAAGCGGTTGGGATTGGTGGTGCTCTCGACCGGAATCGCCGCGTTGTTCGCGTTGGGCGTTTTGTCGGCTTCCGACGGAATCGCGGGGCGAACAGTGGCGTCGTCCGATTTGAAAGGCGTTTTGCCGCCCGTGACGAACACGGCGACGGCCAGCGACGCGCCCACGCCGACGACGATGCCGAGCAAAAAGCCGCTGAAAAAGGCGCTGCCCCGACCTGCGGGTTTTTGCCTGCCTGGGGTGGGTTTGTAATCGCGTGACATGGTACTTACATTTTCTCCGGGGCGCTGACGCCCAGTAATTGCAGACCGTTTTTCAAAACGAATCGCGTTGCATGAATCAACGCAAGACGCGCGTTTCGGATGACTTCATCTTCCACCAGAAACTGCTGGGCATTGTAATAGCTGTGCAGGTCTCCGGCCAAATCCTTGAGATAATGGGCAATTCCGTGCGGCGCGAGTTCAAGCGCGGCATTTTTCACCGTTTGCGGAAACTCGGCCAGCCGCTGCAACAACGCGAGTTCGTGTGATTCGGCAAGCGGGCTGAGATCGGCATTCGCCAGCGTATCCGCATCGCCGCCCCACTGCGCCAGCACGCTGCAAATCCGCGCATGGGCGTACTGGATGTAATACACGGGATTGTCGTTGGATTGCGCGCGCGCAAGGTCAATGTCGAAAATCAGTTGCGAATCGGCGCGTCGCGCGGCGAGAAAATAGCGCGTCGCATCGCGTCCGACCTCCTCGATCAAATCGCGCAGCGTCACATAACTGCCCGCGCGTTTGGAAATTTTCACTTCTTCGCCGCCGCGCATCACGGTCACCATCTGATGCAGCACATATTCCGGCCAGCCTTGCGGAATGCCGATGTCGAGCGCCTGCAAACCCGCCCGCACGCGCGTGATCGTGCTGTGATGATCCGCGCCCTGCTCGTTGATGACGCGCGTGTAACCGCGCTGCCATTTGTCAACGTGATAGGCCACATCCGGCACGAAATAAGTGTAAGCGCCCTCGCGTTTTTTCATCACGCGATCCTTGTCATCGCCGAACGCCGTCGTGCGTAACCACAACGCGCCGTCCTGCTCGTAAGTGTGACCGCTCGCGACGAGTTCGCGCACCGTCGCCTCAACCTTGCCTTCGGTATAAAGCGCGGATTCCAGCGAATAAACATCAAAGTTCACATCAAATGCGCGCAAATCCAGATCCTGCTCGCGCCGCAAATACGCCACCGCGAAATGGCGGATCGCCTCGGCATCCTCCGCATCGCCCTTGCCGGTGATATGCTGATCTTCCGCATCCACCGCCTCCCGCGCCATGTAAGCGCGCGCGACATCCGCAATGTAATCGCCGCGATAACCATCCTCCGGCCACGCCGCGTCCTCCGGCGTCACACCCTTGCAACGCAGTTGCACCGACAGCGTGAGATTATCAATCTGCTGACCCGCGTCGTTGTAATAAAATTCGCGCGTGACCGCCCAACCCGTCGCCTCCAGCAAACGGCACAAACAATCGCCCACCGCCGCGCCGCGCCCGTGGCCGACATGCAAAGGGCCGGTCGGATTGGCGGAAACAAACTCGACTTGCAACTTGCGCCCTTGCCCGAAATCACTGCGACCAAACGCCTGCCGACGGGCGAGAATATCCTTCACCACCGCATGTTTGGCGGCGGGACTCAAAAAGAAATTGATAAAACCCGCGCCCGCGATTTCGGTTTTTGCGATGTAAGGCGAAGCCGGCAGATTTTTCACCAGATTCTCCGCAATCGCGCGCGGATTCTGCTTGAGCGGACGCGCCAGCGCCAACGCGAGACTGGTCGCAAAATCGCCGTGATCGGCGGATTTCGGACGCTCCAGCACAATATCCGCCGCGCCCTGTTCGGGGGCAACGGCATTCACCGCCTGAGCCAGTAATTCGGTAAGATAGGCTTTCAAGGAAAAAGCTAGGAATGAAAAGCCGTTATTCTAACGGGTTCCCGCGCAGACCGCATTACAATGAAAAACTGCTCATGAAATATCGGGGTGATGCAATGACCCTCACCCCTGCCCCTCTCCCACAAGTGGGCGAGGGAACTGCGGATGTTCTCCCTCTCCCGCTTGCGGGAGAGGGCTGGGGTGAGGGTGGGGAGAAATGAACATCCTCCGCATCGCATTGGACGTGCCGCTCGCCACGCTGTTCGATTACCTCGACGGCGGCAGCGCGGCGCAGGTCGGGCAGCGCGTGCTTGTGCCTTTCGGCGCGCGCAAGGTGATCGGCATTGTCATCGCCCGCAGCGCGACTTCGGAATTTGAAACCGCGCGTCTCAAGTCCATCATTCGAGTGTTCGGGGACGAGCCGCCGATTCCGCCCGCGACGCTCAAGCTGTTGGCGTTTTGCGCGGATTATTACCAGTATCCGTTCGGTCAGGCGCTGCTCGCCGCGCTGCCCTCGCGCCTGCGCGAAGCGCAACCCGCGATTTTGTCCAGGCGCGTCGGCTATGCGTTGACCGAAATCGCGCGACAAGGCGGCGAGGAACTCATCCCGAAACGCGCGGCATCGCAGCGCAAACTTTACGCGGCTTTGCGCGATACCGACGCGCTCGACAGCGCCGCGCTCGCCCTGCTTTCCCCCGGCTGGCGCGGCGCGTTGCGGGCGATGCGGGAAAAAAATTGGGTGCGTGAAACCACGCTGGATCAGCCTTCCGCAACAGGCGTGGCCGCGCCCGCGCCGCCGCTCAACGCCGATCAGCAACACACCGTGCAAACGATACTCGACGGCGGCGGAGATTTTCGCGTCTGGTTGCTGCACGGCATCACCGGCAGCGGCAAGACCGAGGTTTACATGCGGCTCTTGGATGCCATGCTCGCGGATAACGCATCGCAGGCGCTGGTGCTGGTTCCCGAGATCAATCTCACGCCGCAGTTGGAGGCGCGTTTCCGCGCGCGTTTTCCGCGCCATTCCATCGTCATGCTGCACAGCCGGATGAACGAAAGCGAACGTTTGCAAGGCTGGCTGCGCGCGCAAAACGGCGAGGCGCGCATCGTCATCGGCACGCGGCTTTCCGTGTTCACGCCGATGAAAAACCCCGCGCTTGTGATCGTGGACGAAGAACACGATAGCTCATACAAACAGCAGGACGCGATGCGCTATTCCGCGCGCGACGTGGCGATCATGCGCGCCAAAATGGCGGATATTCCCATCGTGCTCGGCTCCGCCACGCCCGCGCTGGAAACCTGGCACAACGCGCAGACGGGGCGTTATCACTTGCTGACGCTTTCCCAACGCGCCGTGCAAAGCGCCGCCCTGCCCGCGCTGCGCTGCATAGATACCCGACCGCATCACGCGCAAGACGGCCTTTCCCAACCTCTGCTCGTTGCGATGCGGCAACGGCTCGCACGCGGCGAGCAAAGTTTGCTGTTCATCAATCGTCGCGGTTATTCCCCCGTGCTGCTGTGCGGCGCGTGCGGCTGGGTCGCGCCCTGCGCGCGCTGTTCCAGCCGCCTCGTTGTGCATCTGCGCGAACGCAAATTACGCTGCCACCACTGCGGCCACGAACAACGCCCGCCGCTGCAATGCCCAAGCTGCGGCAATCCCGATCTGCATCCCACCGGCCACGGCACGCAACGGCTGGAAGAAACGCTCGCGCGGCATTTCCCCGAGGCGCGAATTTTGCGGGTTGACCGCGACAGTATGCGGCGCAAAAACGCGATCAAGGACATGACCGCCAAAGTGCATGCCAACGAAGTTGATATCCTCGTCGGCACGCAAATGCTCGCCAAAGGTCACGACTTTCCCAACCTCACTTTGGTCGGCGTCATGGACACCGACAGCGCCCTGTTCAGCCCCGATTTCCGCGCCGCCGAACGCCTGTTCGCGCAACTTTTGCAAGTTGCCGGTCGCGCCGGTCGCGCTGACAAACCCGGCGAAGTGCTGATCCAGACCAACTTCCCCGATCACGCCTTGTTCGCCGCGCTGCAAAAACAGGATTACGCGCAATTCGCGCAATCGCTGCTCGAAGAACGCAAACTCGCGCACTTCCCGCCGTGGTGTTTCGAGGCGCTGCTGCGCGCCGAAGCCACGCACCTCGCCCCGGTGCAAACCTTCCTTGATCTGGCCGCCCGCGAAGCGCGCGAAATCAAAAGCAAAATCACGCTCTACGACATCGCCCGCCCGCAAATGGAGCGTCTCAAAGGCATGGAACGCGCGCAACTGCTGGCGCAAGCCGCATCAAGACAAGCCCTGCAAAAATTTCTGCAAACATGGGTAGCGCGACTACGCGCCCTGCCGCAAGCCAGCAAAGTGCGCTGGTCGGTGGATGTGGATCCGTTGGAGTATTAGGCGGGTTGCAGGTTGGGTAGAACGCCAGCGAAACCCAACGCCGCTAACGATGACGCATGGGCAGTTGCAGCATAAACAAGTGATGTCATTTTGAAAGAGAGGTTGCAAATGTTGCGGTTTTTAATTTTCATGGTCGGCTTCATTGCTGCGGGTGCGAGCGCCGCCGAGGATGTCACACCGTGTCCTGCCGATATACTACAGTATCAGCATATGAGCATAACAGAGAAAGGTCCCGTGAGGATGCTCCCCTCTTTTAGAGTCGGCATGGGAGCTAAAGCCTCAGATTTTATTGTGCCTGTGGGGGGCATTATGGAACACATTGCAACCCGGCTGGCGCAAGAAAAGCTCTGCACGAGCATTGCCCAAAACAAGGATCGCTCTCTGCTGCAATTTGTGAGCTGGACTCTCTTTGCCTTTGAAAGTAGCTCTCCTACGCCAGTACTACTAGTTAACGCAGGCTCCTCCAGAGGCTGCCGAATCACCAGCCCGTGGCTGGACTTGGCTTTTGAGCGCAAGCCGGTTCCTCAGATACGCGGCATCGTGCGCTGGAATGAGCGTCAATTGCTGGCTGACCAAGCGATACTCGCCGGAGCAAAAAGTGTATTGCCGGGCGAGGCAATGCCACTAAAAAGTAGCGAACTTCGCCACTTCGCACAGGACTATGCAGCGTCAGAAATTAATGGCGAGCGAATGGCAAAGCCGGTTGAGGAGCGCATCCCGCCAGACCTTTTGTGGCTGTTCCGCCACTCTCCGCAAAAGATGACATTGGAAACCTTCTCTAGCCCGTTCACTGTTGGGCTGGACAGAACAAGGGAAAAAGGTAGCGTGGGCTATAGAAGGCTGGTCATTGCGCTCATTGATCGCTGCTTTGATTCCAATGGTGAAACCCTGCATTACGACAACATACTTGATGCCAAAGACCTTATCCCGCTTGAAGAATACAAGATTGAAACACTGACCGATTGATTTGAAACTATCACCATTCAAGGAGAGTTGACATGACATTCGACGACATTGCACCAACAGACACAGCCCGCGTAGGTTGGGGTGAGCTTGTGTTCTGCCGGTACACATAGGTAACACAATGTCGGGAGACATAGGTAACGCTTTTAAGATACGGACGTGCATGTTTATGGAGGATGCGCGATGCCGTGGAAGGAGAGTAGTGCCATGT
>JAITWS010000119.1 GCA_031285185.1 Methylobacillus sp. | reverse complement strand
CATAGACCTCGGCGCAGGATTGGTTATAGGCGCAGCCGGAAACAACTTCACTACCGGCTCACTGCCGGGCAATGTGTTGAATAACGGAACCTTGTTTTTTGACCGCGATACGTGGACTTATGCGGGCATCATCAGCGGTGATGGCGCGATTGTGCAGCAGGGTGCGGCGGGGAGCGCGATCACCAATCTCACAGGCTTCAGCGCCGCATTTTCCGGCGCGGTGGATATTTTGCAGGGCGGCACTTTGCGCGTGAACAACCGTTTGGGCGATGGCACGATCACGGTGACGGTCGAGGACGGCGGCACACTGGGCGGCAGCGGCGTGATCGGCGGCAATGTGGACGTGCTGGCCGGTGGGCATATCGCGGCGGGCAACAGCCCCGGCACGATACTGATAACCGGCAACCTGACATTGAACACCGCTTCCAATTCCGACTTTGAGCTGAACACAAACGGCATCGTCGGCAGCACCCAGAACGACTGGCTCATCGTAAACGGCGATGTGACGCTGGCAGGCGCATTGAACGTGCTGACCTCGCCGTCGTCGGGTTATTACCGGCTGATGGATTACAACGGCACGCTGACGGGCGCTTATGACACGATCACCGGCGTATCCGGCTATGACATCGTGGAGGCGTTGACCAACATTGACCATCAGGTGAATCTGCGTTTGCTCGCGTCGGGTCAGCAAATGCAGTTTTGGGATGGCACGGATACCACGGGTCTGATGTTTTTCGGCGTTCCCGGCACGGCGGGCGCGCAAGGCGGCACCGGCACATGGCTGGGTACCAGCACCAACTGGACGGATACGGTTCTCGGCCAGATCAACGACCAATGGCGCGGTTCGGTCGCTGTGTTCGCCGGAGCGGCGGGCACGGTAACGGTGGGCGGCGGCGTGGATGCGCCGACGTTTGACACGTTACAGTTCACCACCACGGGTTATGTGTTGCAGGACGGCGCGCTATCTATCGGCGTGGCGGGCGCGAACGTGGGCAACAATGCGTTGACGGGTTCCATCATCAATGTGACCAATGTGGATGCGACCATAGGCTCGGTGATTCAGGACGGCGCGGGCAAGCGGCTGAATGTGGTGGGCGGCGGCAATCTGATATTGACCGGCGATAACACTTACAGCGGCGGCACGCAGATCGAGAGCGCGATGGTGCAACTGGGCGACGGCGGCACGAGCGGCAGCATTTTGGGCAATGTGCTCGACAACGGCGTGCTGGCGTTCAACCGTTCCGATGATGTGAGCTTCGGCGGCGCGGTCAGCGGCTCGGGCGAAGTGCGGCAGATCGGCGCGGGCAGCACCACGCTCGCGGATGGCAACACTTACGCGGGCGGCACGCAGATCAGCGCCGGAACCTTGATCGGTTCGGCGACTTCGTTCGGCACGGGGCCGATCGCGGATAATGCCGCGCTGATTATCAAGCAGGCAGCGAATGCCGATTTCGCCAATGTGATAAGCGGAACCGGCTCGTTCAACAAAACCGGCGCGGGCGTGTTGAATCTGACGAGCGATTCGTCGGGTTTGACCGGCGCCACCGCGCTGGAACAAGGCGGATTGAAGGTCAACGGCTCGCTCGCGGGTTCGTTCGTCACCGCGTTGAGCGGCACGGTGCTTTCGGGTTCCGGCACGGTCGGCGGCGTGTGGCTGAACAGCGGCGCGACCATTTCGCCGGGCAACAGCCCCGGCACGATGACGGTGGTGGGTAATTACACGCAGACTGCCGGTTCGACTTATCTCGTCGAAATCGTCCCCGGCAGCACGGTTTCCGATTTGATAGATGTGGGCGGCGCGGCGACCATAGACAACGGTTCCGTGTTGCAGGTGTCGCGTCTGGGTCCGGCATCGGCGATGTCATTGGGCGACCAATACACCGTGCTTTCGGCGGCGGGCGGCGTGACCGGAACTTACACGCTGACCGGCCAAACCCAGATCACGCTCTATTATTCGCTGGTGGACAAGTACGATGCCAACAATGTGTATCTCGTGGTTCAGCAAGACATTCCGCTGGATGCCGGTTGCGCCAATCCCAACGGTTGCGCCGTAAGCAGCGGTTTGCCGCCGGATTCCGGGCCGGGCAGCGCCGTGGCCAAATCGCCTGACGCCGATACGGCGAGTGACGCGCTCAATCAACTTTCCGGCGAAATCCACGCCTCGGCGATCACCGCGCTCATGGAAGACAGCCGCTTTGTGCGCGAGGCGACCAACGACAGGCTGGGCAATGCGGCGCATGAAATGGGCAATGATAACAATGTCTGGATGCGCGCGTTCGGTTCGTGGGGTTCGTGGGATAGCGACGGCAACGCCGCCAGTCTCGATCGCACCATAGGCGGCGTTTTCATCGGCGCGGACGGGCAACCGGGCGAGAACAGCCGCTTGGGCGCGCTTGTGGGTTACAGCCACACGAGTTTCGATGTGAGCGCGAGAAATTCATCCGGCACGAGCGACAATTACACGGCGGGCATTTACGGCGGAAAAACATGGGATGCGCTGGCGCTGCGCGCGGGAGCGGCCTACACCAAACATGATATTTCCATCCGTCGCAATGTGGCTTTCAACGGTTTTTACGACAGCCTCAAGAGCGATTACAACGCCCGCACCGCGCAAGCTTACGGCGAACTGGGTTACAGCATCCCGCAAGATGATGTGACCGTGGAGCCGTTCGCAAGCATCGCGTATGTGAATCTGCGCGCCGACGGTTTCCGCGAAAAAGGTGGCGAAGCGGCGCTCAAGGGCAAAGGTTCCACCACGGATATCACTTTCGCCACACTGGGCTTGCACTTCTCCGGCGAAGCATTCGAGAACGCGAACTACCGTGGGACGCTGGGTTGGCGTCATGCTTTCGGCGATGTCACGCCGGACAAGACGATGCAATTCCTCATCGGCGGCAACCCGTTCAAGATTTCCGGCGTGCCAATCGCACGGGATAACGCCTCGCTGGAAGCCGGTCTGGATTTCGCGCTTTCCAAAGATGCCATGCTGAGCGTGACCTACAACGGGCAATTCGGCAGAAGCATCTTTGACCACGGCGCGCGCGCCACGCTGGAAATCAAGTTTTAGGGGTGGGCATGACGGATACGAAATTCATCACCCATGCGATGCTCGCGCAGCTCGTCGAGGACAAAGTCATGTGCAGCGTGGATGTCGTCGCCCAGCATAACGGCTGGAAGGTAAATGTCCGCTACGGCGCGACCCGGCGCACGCTGGCCGCGAAACGCGGCATCGCGCGGACATTCCGCAAATTTGAAACCCTGATCGCTTATTTGGGCGAACTGGGGATTTCCATATTTGATGTGGATGCCGCCGCCTACGACCCGCAAGCCCTCAAAGCCAGCCGTTCGCGACTCGATTCCTCACAGCGTATGCGCGCCATCCTCGGCGTAAAACCGCATGTTGATCGGGCGCGGGAGACAGTGAGGGTTTGATCGCTTCTCCTGGAGATCAGGGGCGGGTTTGAAACTCGCCCCTGCGTTTCGTTTCCCTGCGGGGAATCAACACCACCGTCATTGTGAGCGTAGCGAAGCAATTCAGAAATACACTGGATTGCCACGACGCTTTGCGCCTCGCAATGACGGCATCCAGCAATTCCTCGCGCAGACGCAATATAGGCAGGCGACAGAGCCGCCCCTGCGGGAAATCAAACCCGCATTACTTCACGATTTTCAGCGACGGGCGTTGGCGTTTTATGCCGGTGGGGGCAGGGGGTGGTTTGGGCGGTTCGTCGGGGGGGGCGCTAGTTGCGTTTGCGTTGGCGGCGGGTTGCGTTTCTCCGCGCTCAAAGAACATGCCTTGGCCGGTTTCGCGGGCGAAGATGCCTTTGACCGCACCGACGGGGACGTAGATGTTGAAGGGGTTGCCGCTGAATCGCGCGGAGAAGGTGAGCGCGTCGTTGGCGATGCGGAGGTCTTTGGTCGCGGAGACGTTGATGTTGAGCACGATTTCGCCGTTTTTCACATAGCCGGGCGGGACGCGGGTGTTGGCATCCACCGTGACTACGATGTGCGGCGTGTAGCCGTTATCCGCGCACCATTCGTACATGGCGCGCAGAAAATACGGTTTGGTCGAGCTTGCGGCGGGCGGTTGCGCCATTATCTACGCATGGCCTTTTCGGAAGGCGTCATGGCTTCGATATAGGCCGGACGCGAGAAGATACGTTCGGCGTATTTAAGCAGGGGCGCGGCTTGTTTGGGCAACTCAATGCCGTAATGTCCGAGACGCCACAAGAGCGGGGCAATGGCGACATCGAGCATGGAAAATTCGTTGCCCAGCATGTATTCCTGCCGGTTGAAGATGGGCGCGAGTTGCGTCAGATTGTCGCGCACAATGCCGCGCGCGCGTTCCACGCGTTTGGCGTTGTCCGATTCGATTTCGGGAATGTAGTCGAACAACTGATCTTCAAAGTTGTGCAGGAACAGCCGCGCGCGGGCGCGCATGACGGGATCGGGCGGCATCAGTTGCGGATGCGGGAAACGCTCATCAATGTATTCGTTGATGATGTTGGCCTCGTACAGCACAAGATCGCGCTCAACCAGCACCGGCACGCGGTTGTAGGGGTTGATGACCGCGAGGTCTTCCGGTTTGTTGGTCAGGTCAACATCTATCACCTGAAAATCCATGCCCTTTTCGAAGAGCACAATGCGGCAGCGCTGGCTGTAAGGGCAGGTCGTGCCTGAATATAAAATCATCATATGCGGTTGTCTCTCGAAAATGTTGTTTGCCCTTCGCCCGGTTCGGAGCGAAGGGTGTTATTTAATGCACGTCTTTCCAGAATTCCTTTTTGAGCGCGTATGCGAGCAGGAACAGCAGGAACAGCGCAAGCAATGCCATATAGCCGATGTTATGGCGCGTGGCTTTGCCCGGCTCGGCCATGAACGCGAGATAGTTCACGAGATCGGCGACCATCGTGTCGTACTCGCCCGGGGTCATCGTGCCTTGTTTCACGAGCGTCAATTCACGCGTTTCCGTTTCCGTGCCGTCCGCGCCTTTGGTTTTGGTGATCTTGAGTTGCTGTTCACCTTGCAGTTCCCACAACACATGCGGCATGGCGACATTGGGGAACAGGGTATTGTTCCAGCCGCTCGGACGGGTTTCGTCGTGGTAGAAACCACGCAGATAGGTGTAAAGCCAATCCGCGCCGCGCACGCGCTCTTCCACGGAAAGATCGGGCGGCGCGACGCCGAACCAGGCTTTGGCATCGGCGGGCTTCATGCCGACTTGCATGGTCTGGCCGATTTTTTCGGCGGGGAACATGAGGTTGGCCTTGATTTCATCCTCGGTCAAGCCGATCTCCGTAAGCCGGTTGTAACGCATGGCTTGCGCGCTGTGGCAGTTGAGGCAATAGTTCACGAAATACTTGGCACCACGTTGCAACGAAGCCTGATCGGAAGAGTTGATCGGCGCTTTGTCCAGATGCACCTCGTCCTTGGGGTAATACCACGCGACGTACAACGGGGAAAGTATCGCGACAATCGGCAGCAGCAGACACAATTTCAAAAGTAGTTTGTTCATTATCCTGTCACCCTTTCCGGCACTGGTTTGGTCTTGTCCATCTTGGTGTACCACGGCATCAGCAAGAAGAACAGGAAGTACACCACCGTCAACACACGCGCCAGAACGGTCGCGCGATCAGCACCGCTGAACAATCCCTCTTTGTCAAATTGACCCAGAAAGTTGGAAGGCTCCGTGCCCAAATATCCCAAGACCAAAATACAAACAACGAAACCGGCCAACCAAAGTTTGTATATGCCGCCACGATAACGGATGGATTTGACCGGGCTGCGATCCAGCCACGGCAGCGCCGCGAAAATCATCACGGACGCGCCCATCGCCACCACGCCGGGGAACTGGGAAACGCCGATGGGCGGAACCGCGCGCAATATGGAATAGTAAGGCGTGAAATACCACACCGGCGCAATGTGCTGCGGCGTCTGCATCGGGTTGGCCGGCGCGAAGTTGTTGGCTTCAAGGAAATAGCCGCCCATCTGGGGCGCGAAAAACACGACCGCCGCGAACACCATGAGGAACACCACCACGCCGACGATATCTTTCACCGTGTAATACGGATGGAAGGGAATGCCGTCGAGCGGGATGCCGGTGTTCGGGTCTTTGTGCTTCTTGATCTCAATGCCGTCCGGGTTGTTGGAGCCGACTTCGTGCAGCGCGAGAACGTGCGCGGCCACGAGACCCAGCAGCACCAGCGGCAACGCGATCACATGGAAGGCGAAGAAGCGGTTCAGCGTCGCGTCGGAAATCAGATAATCGCCGCGCAACCACTCGGCCACGTCCGGGCCGATAAAGGGAATGGTGCCGAACAGATTAACGATCACCTGCGCGCCCCAATAAGACATTTGCCCCCAGGGAAGCAGATAGCCGAAGAAGGCTTCGCCCATGAGACACAGGAAAATCCCCACGCCGAACAACCAGATCAGCTCGCGCGGATTGCGGTGCGAGCCGTAAAGCAGGCCGCGGAACATGTGCAGATAAACCACGATGAAAAACATCGAAGCGCCCGTGGAGTGCAGATAGCGGATAAACGAGCCGCCCCACACATCGCGCATGATGGTGGTTTCGACGGAATAGAACGCGAGTTCCGCATCCGGCTTGTAGTGCATGGTGAGGAAGATGCCGGTGACAATTTGCATCACCAGCACCAGCAACGCGAGCGAGCCGAAGTAATACCAGAAATTAAAGTTCTTGGGCGCGTAGTATTCGGAAAGGTGCGCCTTCCAGGTGGAAGTCAGCGGGAAACGGTCGTCCATCCACTTCAACGCGCAGGTCAGAAATTTTTTCATCTCAAGCCTCCTTGTCCGCGCCGATCAGCAGACGGGTGTCGCTGAGATACTTGTGCGGCGGAACTTCAAGATTGATGGGAGCAGGAGAACCCGCGAACACGCGACCTTCCAGATCGAACTTGGAACCGTGGCAGGGGCAATAAAAGCCGCCCGGCCAGTCGTTGCCCATGCCCTCTTCGCCGCCCGGCTTGAGTTTGGAGGTCGGCGAGCAACCGAGGTGGGTACAAATGCCGAGCATGACCATGAGATTGGGCTTGATCGAACGCGTCGGATTTTTCGCGTAATCCGGTTGTTGCGGCACGTCCAGCTTGGGGTCGTTCAACAACTTTGCGTCAATCTTGTCCAGTTGCGCCAGCATTTCGTCGGTGCGATTGATGAGCCACACCGGCTTGCCGCGCCACTCGGCGGTAATCATCGAGCCAGGCTCGATCTTGCTGATATCCACTTCCACCGGAGCACCGGCGGCCTTGGCGCGCTCGCTGGGCAACATGCTCATTACGAAAGGCGTTGCCACGGCTGCCGTCGCCACGCCTCCCGCCACCGCCGTCGCCGCGATCAGGAAGCGCCGCTTGCTC
Organism: Methylobacillus sp.; assembly: GCA_031285185.1. GTDB lineage: Bacteria > Pseudomonadota > Gammaproteobacteria > Burkholderiales > Methylophilaceae > MM2. The sequence continues at coordinate 4,226 of JAITWS010000119.1, read as the reverse complement.
TGATCCACTTCTTGGTTAGCCATTGCAATACCTTGGGGTAACTTCAAAAGCACAAATTGTACAGTTTTCCGATTAAAACTTAAATGGGAAAAAGGCCGTTAAACAGGATTATCAATGTCAACGAAATGATGAACCAGCTGATACCGCTCCGCCAAATGCCCGCCCAGCGCCTGTATGCCGTAGCGTTCGGTGGCGTGATGTCCGGCGGAAATAAAGGCGATGCCGGTTTCCCGCGCGATGTGAAAAGTGCGCTCCGAAACCTCGCCCGTGAGAAAAGCATCCACCCCGAGCGCGAGCGCCGCATCCATGAAATCCTGCGCCGCGCCGGTACACCAGGCGATGTTGCGTATTTGCTTGTCCGCATCGCCGAACACCAGCGGCTGCCTGCCCAGCCGTTGCGCGATGCGCGATGCGACTTCACGCAAATTTCCCGGCTGATTCACCGTACCATGCGCCACAAGTGATTGCTCACCTACCCATCCTTGCAGCGTGAAATCAAGCACTTGCGCGAGCCGGGCGTTGTTGCCGAGTTCGGGATGCGCGTCCAGCGGCAGATGATAGGCAGCGAGGCCGATGTCGCGTTCCAGCAAAAATTTGAGACGGTTTTTCTTGATGCCGACGACGCACGGATCTTCGCCTTTCCAGAACCAGCCGTGGTGAACCAGCACAAGATCGGCATCGAGCGCGGCGGCGCGTTCGAGCAGCGCCATGCTCGCCGTCACGCCGCTGACCAGCGTGCGGATTTCCGCGCGACCTGCGACCTGCAAACCGTTCGGGCAATAATCCCGAAAGCGCTCAATCTGCAATAACTGTCCTGTATAATCAATCAACTCGGATAACTTCATAACTGCCCCCATCCAAAAACTTCGCGCGTGGCCGCCCGACTGCAACGACAATGAAAAAACTCTGGCTTATTTTTGCACAAAGCGCGACCTTCGCCCTCGCCTTTCTGTTCGTGCTCAAAACTTTTTACCCCGACCTGCTCTCCGCCGACGAGCCGGGCAGCTTGTTCAAACTGGCGGGCGCGCCACGTCAAAATATCGCTTCCTACAACGCCGCCGCGAGCAAGGCCATGCCGTCGGTCGTAAACATTTTCACGAGCAAGGAAACGCCCTCCGAAAAACCGCCCATTCTGGATGACCCCATGTTCCGCCGCTTTTTCGGCGACCCGTCCGAGGACGACGACGAAGCGCCGCAACGCGAAGACAGCCTGGGTTCCGGCGTCATCGTCACCGCCGACGGGCTGGTTCTGACCAATCATCACGTCATTGAAGGTGCCGACGAAATCAAAGTCGCGCTCGCGGACGGACGCACCCTGCCCGCGCGCATCGTCGGCAGCGACCCCGACACCGATCTCGCCGTGCTGCGCGTCAATGCCGCCGACCTGCCCGCGATCACCTTTGGCCGCTCCGACAAACTCAACATCGGCGATGTCGTGCTCGCCATCGGCAACCCGTTCGGCGTCGGGCAAACCGTCACGCAAGGCATCGTCAGCGCGCTGGGTCGCCACCATCTCGGCATCAACACATTTGAAAATTTCATCCAGACCGACGCCCCCATCAACCCCGGCAACTCCGGCGGCGCGCTGGTGGACACCGACGGCAATCTGATCGGCATCAACAGCGCCATCTACTCCCAAAGCGGCGGCTCCGTCGGCATAGGCTTCGCCATCCCCTCCGGACTCGCGCAGCAAATCATGGAACAAATCATCCACAACGGCAGCGTCACGCGCGGCTGGATAGGCATAGAAGTGCAAGACGTGACACCCGAACTCGCCGAATCCTTCAACCTCAAGGAAGCGCGCGGCGCGCTCATCGCCAGCGTGACCCACGGCAGCCCCGCCGACAAAGCCGGCATCAAACCGGGCGACGTCCTCACCGAAGTCAACGGCAAAGCCGTCACCGACATTTCCGACATCAACCTGATCTCCGGCCTCAAACCCGGAACCACCGCCACCATCAAAATCGTCCGCAACCAAACCGAACGCAAACTAACCATCGCCATCGCCAAACGCCCGCAACCACCGGCGAGGAATTAGGGGCGACATAGCCCCTAGAGAACGCGGTTACATACTTCCCGCGCACCCTCACGAAAGCGGAGATTGTGCCGTCGAAGCTCTCCCTCTCCACTCACGAGGGCTGTTGCAGTTCCCCCTCTCCCGCCTGCGGGAGTAGGGTTGGTGTGAGGGTGCAAAAAGAAATCGCGCGAAGCGCGCGCAACCTTCGACCAACTCAGGACGAACTGTTTTTTGTTCTGCCCCCACACTCACCCCAACCCATAGCCCACATCTTCACGGGGATGATCGGTAAGTATGCCAATTTAATGAATTTCTCTATGGTCGGCCTCCTTGCCCGCGGATAAAGTGCCATCACTTCATCAATAAACTTAACAGGGAGCATCATGTTTAACCACCGACCTTTGACTTTGGCCGTGATTGCCGGTCTTGCCGCTGCGCCCGCGTGGGCGGAGGAGGAAGCCGCCGATTTGATCACTGCGCCGGTGGTGGTGACGGGGACGCGCGTGGAGCAGAACAGTTTCGATCTGCCGATGTCCATTGATTCGGTGGATGGCGCGACCATACGCGAGGGGCAGTTGCAGGTGAATCTTTCCGAGAGCGCGGCGCGCGTACCGGGGATCGTCGTCAACAATCGCAACAATCCCGCGCAGGATTTGGCGGTGCAGGTGCGCGGTTTCGGCGCGCGTTCTTCGTTCGGCGTGCGCGGCGTGCGGTTATATGCCGATGGTATTCCGCTCACGATGCCGGACGGTCAGGGGCAGACCGGCACGTTCAATCTCGAAACGGCATCGCGCGTCGAATATCTGCGCGGTCCGTTTTCCGCCTTGTATGGTAATTCCTCGGGCGGCGTGGTGCAGATTTTTACGATGAACGGTGCGGACGATCCCACGCTTTCCGGCGGTATCACGTTCGGCAGCTACGGCACGCGCCGCGAGAGCCTGGGCTTCGGCGACACGGTGAGCGACGGCGACGTGAATTACATCATCAACGCTTCGACCTATCGCAGCGATGGCTACCGCGACCATTCCGACACGCGCCGCGATACCTTGAACGGCAAGATACGTTTCAACATCAGCGACAAAACGACATTGACCATCGTCGCCACCGCGCTCGACCAGCCCGATAATCAAGACCCGCTCGGTCTGACGGCGCAGCAACTGCACAGTGGCGATCGCAAGCAGGTCAACCCCAATGCGGAAATTTTCAACACGCGCGTGTCGCGCAGCCATCAACAGGCGGGCGCGACGCTGGAACATCAGTTGACGGAGGACGATACGCTGCGCTTTATGGCCTATTACGGGCAGCGCGACAACGAACAATATCTTTCCACCTCCATCGCCGCGCAGACCGGCAGCGCGCGCAACGGCGGCGGGGTTTCGATCATAGATCGCACTTTCGGCGGCGCGGATTTGCGCTGGTCGCACAAGGGCAAGCTCGCGGAAATGCCTTACAACTTCACCATCGGTTTCAATTACGACACCATGACCGACGAGCGCACGGGTTACGAAAATTTCTTCGGCGGCGCGGGCAGTGTGTGCGGCGTCGCCGGTCGCGTGTGCGGCGTGAAGGGCAACAAGCGCCGCGATGAAACGCAAGATCTCTACAGTTTCGACCAATACGTCCAGGCCGCGCTCGATCTCAGCCCGCGCTGGACGGTCAACGGCGGCGTGCGCCACAGCCGCGTCAATTTCGAGGTGAAGGATCATTACATCGTCGGCGCGAACCCGGATGACAGTGGTTCGGCGAGTTACTCCAAAACCACGCCCGTCGTCGGCGTGGTTTTCAAGGCGACCGATGCCCTCAATTTTTACGCCAACGCCGGTCGCAGTTTTGAAACGCCGACCTTCATCGAAATGTCCTACAGCCCGATCGGCGTGGATGGCCCCAACCTCAACCTCAAACCGGCCACGAGCAGGCAATATGAAGTCGGCGCAAAGGCGATGCTGGGCAACACTTCGTTGCTGAATATCGCGCTGTTCAAGATCATGACCGACGATGAAATCGTCGTACAAAGTCAGGCTGCCGGACGCACCGTGTATCAAAACGTGCCCAAGTCCGAACGCAAGGGGCTGGAAATTTCGCTCGACAATCGTCTGCCCGAAAACTTCAATCTGTATCTCGCCTACACCTTGCTGGACGCGAAATTCACCGCGCCGTTCCAGTCGTGCCGCCTGCCCACCGCCGCAGCCAACATCTGCAACGCGGGCGA
>JAITWS010000122.1 GCA_031285185.1 Methylobacillus sp. | reverse complement strand
GTAAGGATGGACATCGCCACCCGCGAGCCGAACCAAGGAAGATAAGGCGCTCCTAATATACAATAAAATTGAAATTAAATGCAATAAATTGCAAATGCGATCAGTGGGTAAGTTGGGGGAGGGGGTTTGATTGGAGGATTGGGGAAATAAAACGCCTCGTCATTGCGAGGCGCGGAGCGCCGTGGCAATCCAGAGACTCAACCGGGTCATCCCCGCGAGCGGGGGACTGGATTGCTTCGCTGCGCTCGCAATGACGGGGTTCAAGTTTTTCTCTATGGGAAAGGGGAATTAACACCTGGTGGTTCTTTTGTTCAAATAATGACATTTAAACCCCACCCTCACCCCAGCCCTCCCACGAGTGGGAGAGGGAGAACATCAGCGGCCTTCACAAGAGATAGTTGGTAGTGTGCATATGGAGAACTGAGCCACAGGTTCCCGCGTGGTAAGATAACCGCCTTTCAAATTCAACCGCTTGCAATGAATCTGCTCAAAGCGCTGGCGACGGTCGGCAGCCTGACATTCGTATCCCGCATTTTGGGATTCGTGCGCGATACGCTGATCGCGCGCGTGTTTGGCGCAGGGGTGTTTACCGATGCGTTTTTTGTTGCGTTCAGGATACCCAATTTATTGCGTCGGCTGTCCGCCGAGGGCGCGTTTTCGCAGGCGTTTGTGCCGGTGCTGGCGGAATACAAAAGTCAGCGCGGCGCGGGGGAGACGCGCGATCTGATTGACCATGTGACGACTTTGATGGGTCTCGCGCTGGTGGCGGTGACGCTGGTCGGCATGGTGGCCGCGCCGTTGATTGTGACGATTACCGCGCCCGGTTTTTCCGCTGTCCCGGATAAATTCGAGCTGACGGTGGATTTGCTCCGCATCACCTTCCCCTACATTTTTTTCATCTCGCTGACTTCCATCGCGGGCGGCGTGCTCAACACTTATAACCGCTTCAACGTTCCGGCGTTCGGCCCGGTGTGGCTCAATGTTTCGTTCATCGTTGCCACGCTGTTTTTCGCGCCGTATTTCGATCCGCCGGTGATGGTGCTGGGCTGGGCGGTGTTTGTCGGCGGCATTTTGCAGTTGCTGTTCCAATTGCCTTTTCTCGCGCAGATCGGATTGTTTCCGCGCATCCGCTTCAACTGGCAAGACCCCGGCGTGCGCCGCATTCTCAAGCTCATGGCACCCGCCGTGCTCGGCGTTTCGGTCGCGCAGTTGAGCCTGGTCATCAACACCATATTCGCGTCCTTCCTCGGAACCGGCAGCGTGTCGTGGCTTTATTACGCGGATCGTCTCATGGAATTTCCCACGGGCATGTTGGGCGTCGCGCTCGGGACGATATTGCTGCCCAGCTTGTCCAAAAGTTATGCGGACAAATCGCATGAGGAATATTCGCGCCTGCTCGATTGGGGTTTGCGGCTGACTTTTCTGCTCGCGGTTCCGGCGGCGGTCGCGCTTGCTGTGCTGGCCGTGCCGTTGATCGCCGCGTTGTTTCGCTACGGCGAATTTGGCGCGAACGATTTGCACATGACGCGCGAGGCGCTCGTGGCGTACAGCGTCGGCCTGCTCGCGCTTATTCTCATCAAGGTGCTCGCGCCCGGTTTTTACGCGCGGCAAAATATCAAGACGCCGGTCAAGATCGCCATTTTCACGCTGGCCGCGACGCAGATGATGAATGTGTTGTTTGTGCTGCTGCTTCATTTTCGTCACGCCGGTCTCGCGCTCTCGATCTCGCTCGGCGCGTGCATCAACGCCGCCTTGCTCTATCACCATCTGCGCCGCGCCCGCGTGTTTCAGCCGCAACCGGGCTGGGCGGCGTTTTTGCTGAAACTGCTGGTCGCGGTCGCGGCGATGGCCGCCGTGCTGTGGTTCGGCATGGGCGCGGAACAGGCGTGGCTGGATTACCGCTTTATCGAGAAAGTGTGGCGCATCGCCGCGCTGGTCGCCGGAGGCGCGGCCACCTATTTCCTCGTGCTGTGGTTGCTGGGGATGCGCCCGCGCGACTTTATGCACCGCGCGGTTGGGTAAAGATATGCAGATTTTTCGACACATTCCATCACGCGCGACCAAGCCCGCCGCGCTCGCCATCGGCAATTTCGACGGCGTGCATCTGGGGCATCGCGCCGTCATCAACCGATTGCTGGAACAATCGCGCGAGCAATGGCTGATGCCCAGCGTGCTCACCTTCGAACCGCATCCGCGCGAATTTTTCGCGCCGCAACTTGCCCCGGCGCGGCTCACCTCGCTGCGCGAAAAACTGGAAATGTTTGAAGAACTGGGCGTGGGGCGCGTCTATCTGTGCCGCTTCGACCAAACCTTCGCCGCCATGCCCGCGCAGGCGTTCGTGGATACCATTTTGCGGCGGCTGGATACGCGCATGATTTTTATCGGACGGGATTTTCACTTCGGCGCGGGGCGCGAAGGCGACATCATGACACTGGTGCGCGCCGGAATCGAAGTGGAAAACGTACCCAATGTGAACGTGGACAAAACGCGCGTTTCCAGCACCGCCATCCGCAAGGCGCTCGCGCAAGGCGATCTCGCGCGCGCCGCGCGGCTGCTCGGACGGCCTTACGGTTTGAGCGGCCACGTCACGCACGGCGACAAACTTGGCCGCGAACTCGGCTACCCCACCGCCAACATTCACATGCTGCACAACCGCCCGCCGCTCATGGGCATCTATGCGGTAACACTGGACGGCATCGCCGAAACCGCGCTCCCCGGAGTCGCCAGTTTTGGCGTGCGCCCGACCACCAAGGAAAACGGCAAACCCACGCTGGAAGTTCACCTGTTCGATTTCAATCAGAACATCTACGGTCGGCATGTGCATGTGAGCTTCCTCAAAAAACTGCGCGACGAGGAAAAATTCCCCGACCTGAAAGCACTCAAACGCCAGATCGCCAACGACGAAAAAATGGCGCGGGAGTTTTTTGAAACGACCAAGTAAGGTGAGTTATGAGATATAAAGTTA
>JAITWS010000111.1 GCA_031285185.1 Methylobacillus sp. | reverse complement strand
CCCCAACCCTCTCCCGCAAGCGGGAGAGGGAGAACCCCGTGTTGTTCCCTCTCCCATTTATGGGAGAGGGCAGGGTGAGGGCTTCGGCATCCGATGTACCCGGCTGTTTGCCCTGGCTTTTGACTTGCTCGCCCACGGCGACGAGTGCGCCGAGGCGTTTGCTGAATATCTTTTTGAAACTGTGCTGGTTCATGATAGCTCCCTCATTTGGTAATCAAGTTGATAAAAACAATCCCGCGCCAAGAGGCGCAATAGCGGGACAGGGTGTTGCGGTTTCGGTTTGTGGGGAGAAGACGTTTGGCACATTCACCTTTCCGCCTCTCCGGTCATGCGAAAATTTTGATGATTCGATTGGTATTTCGAGAAAATTACACTATATCAGACCTGGAGGTCAAGATTAAATATGCGGGTTTTTGTCATTTTGTATGTGGCAGATTTACATGCCCAAACGTTGGCAGATGGTGCTGATGGTTCCCGCGTGGTTGAGCGTGTAGAAGTGCAGGCCGGGCGCGCCGCCTTGGAGCAGGCGGTCGCAGAGGTCGGTGACCACGTCCATGCCGAATGCGCGCAAGGACGGCAAATCGTCGCCGAAATCCTGTAAACGCAAGCGCAGCCAGCGCGGAATTTCCGCGCCGCATACGGACGAAAAACGCGAAAGTTGGGCGTAGTTGTAGATGGGCATGATGCCGGGGACGATGGGCGCGGCGATGCCGAGGCGTTCGCATTCTTCGGCGAAGTGAAAATAGGCGTCGGCGTTGTAGAAGTATTGCGTGATCGCGGAATTGGCGCCCGCGTCCATCTTGCGTTTGAAGTTGGCGAGATCGGCTTTCGGCGAAGGCGTTTGCGGATGCACTTCGGGATAGGCCGCGACTTCGATGTGGAAATGCGCGCCGGTTTGTTCGCGGATGAAAGCCACCAGCTCGTTCGCATAGTGAAATTCGCCCGCGGCCGCCATGCCGGAGGGCAGATCGCCGCGCAGCGCAACGATGCGACGCACACCCATCTCTTGGTAAGTGTGCAGCAACGCGCGGATGTTTTCGCGCGTGGAACCGATGCAGGAAATATGCGGCGCGGCGGTGTGCCCCTGATCGCAAATTTCGCGTATCGTTTCCAGCGTGCGGTCGCGCGTGGAGCCGCCCGCGCCGAAAGTGACGGAGAAAAATTCCGGCTTGAGCAGCGCGAGTTGCTTGCGCGCGACGGCGAGTTTTTCCGCGCCTTCCTTCGTCTGCGGCGGAAAAAATTCAAAGCTGATCGGTTTAGAGCGAGTCATGGTCTATGGTCACTCCTTTGCCGTTGTCGCCACCGGGCGGCTGACGCGGCGGCGCGCCCGGAATCAGCGTGGAAAGCAGGGATGAAATGATGCTGTACAACAACGCGCCCAGCAGCGCCCACCAGAATCCGGTGACTTCAAATCCGCGCAGCACCGATCCGGCGAACCAGAACAGCAAACCGTTCAGCACCAGCAGGAATAATCCCAGCGTCACCACCGTGACCGGCAAGGTCAGCAAAATCAATATCGGCCGCACCAGCGTGTTGATAAGGCCGAGTATCAGCGCCGCGATCAAGGCCGCGCCAAAACCATCCACATGCACGCCCGGCAGCAGATAAGCCACCGCAAGCAGCGCGAGCGCGTTGCAACACCAGAGCAGAAATAGTCGCATGTGTTTCTCCATGTAATTCCCCTTCCATGAAGGGGTGCCTCCGAAGGAGGCGGGGTAGTTCACGACGAAAACACGGCGCGCAGCGTCGCACCTTACTCAACATTTTCAAACCATCGTGCCCCTGCGGGGCGTTTTCTTCTGAACTACCCCGTCCGCTGCGCGTCCACCCCTTCACAGAAGGGGAATTAAAACATCAATACCGATAATGCTCCGTCTTGTACGGCCCTTGTTTCGCCACGCCGATGTAGGCCGCTTGCTGGTCGGTCAACTCGGTCAGTTGCGCGTTCAGTTTTTTCAACTGCAAACGCGCGACTTTTTCGTCGAGGTGTTTGGGCAAAGTATAAACGCCGACCGGATAATCTGCCGTGCGCGTGAAAAGTTCGATCTGCGCGATGGTTTGATTGGCGAACGACGACGACATCACATAACTCGGATGCCCCGTGCCGCAACCCAGATTCACCAAGCGCCCTTTCGCCAGCAAAATAATGCGTTTGCCGTCGGGGAAAATCACATGGTCAACCTGCGGCTTGATTTCTTCCCACTGATATTTTTCGATGGACGCGACATCAATTTCATTATCGAAGTGGCCGATGTTGCAGACGATGGCCTGATCTTTCATCTTCGCCATGTGGTCGTGCGTGATGACATGGAAATTGACGGTTGCGGTGACGAAAATATCGGCCTTGTCGGCGGCGTAATCCATCGTCACCACGCGATAACCTTCCATCGCGGCCTGCAACGCGCAGATCGGATCAATCTCCGTCACCCACACTTGCGCGGAGAGCGCGCGCAAAGCCTGCGCCGAGCCTTTGCCCACGTCGCCGTAACCTGCGACCAGCGCGATTTTTCCCGCGACCATCACGTCCGTCGCGCGCTTGATGCCGTCCACCAGCGATTCGCGGCAGCCGTAAAGATTGTCGAATTTGGATTTGGTGACCGAATCGTTCACGTTGATCGCGGGGAATTTCAAATCACCGCGCTCGTGCATTTGATACAAGCGATGCACGCCGGTCGTGGTTTCCTCGGTCACGCCCTTGATCTTGCCGAGCCGCGTGGAATACCAGGTTTTGTCGGACGCGAGCTTGGCCTTGATCGCGGCAAACAACACGCGCTCCTCCTCGCTCGTCGGGCTGGAAAGCACCGCCTGATCTTTCTCTGCCTTCGCGCCCAGATGCAGCAACAAAGTCGCATCGCCGCCGTCATCCAGAATCATGTTGGAATAACCGCCGTCCGCCCACTCGAAAATGCGGTGCGTGTAATCCCAATACTCCTCCAGCGATTCGCCCTTGACCGCGAACACCGGCACGCCCGTGGCCGCAATCGCAGCGGCGGCGTGATCCTGCGTCGAAAAAATGTTGCACGACGCCCAACGCACCTCCGCGCCCAACGCCGTCAGCGTCTCGATCAACACGGCAGTCTGGATGGTCATGTGCAGCGAGCCGGTAATGCGCGCGCCGCGCAGCGGCTTGGTCGCCGCATATTCCTCGCGGATCGCCATCAAGCCGGGCATCTCGGTCTCCGCAATGCGGATTTCCTTGCGCCCCCAACCGGCGAGATTAATGTCAGCAATTTTGAAATCGGAAAAACCGTTGGCAACAGCGTTCATAAATTCTCCATTCAGTTAAGAAACCTCAGCGGCTTCGTGAGTGAATGGGCGCCGTTGCAACATGAGAAATCTTCCGAGCCTGGCCGTCAGGATACGGTCGCAGCGCCCCTCGGAAGAGAGCGCATTATAGCAGTGAAGCGGAAAAATTGCGGCGAAAGGCAGACCAATGCAACAAGTCGCGTAACGATAACGGCAAGAGGATGTTCGCATATGTAGGGGCGGCATCCTGCACCCCTACCGATCACCCCAACCCGCAAAACTCGAAAACAACAACGCATTGCATTTGTATATACAAACGCATATCATCGGTCGTAATATGAAAATTGCGGGATTCGATTGGGATAACGGTAACTGGCCGAAATGCGGCAAACACGGCGTATCCCGCGAAGAAATTGAACAAGTTTTATTGGACAAGCCCGTTGTGCTGGCCGACCCGTTCCCCGGCGAGCCGCGTGCAAGAGCCATCGGAAAAACATCGGCTGGGCGCTATGTTTTTCTGGTGTTCATGCTCCGGGAAATGGGTGATGAAATCATGCTGCGACCAATCAGCGCCCGCTATATGCACCAAAAGGAAGTTGAATACTATGAGCACCAAACGTAAACCCATGCCATCACTACGCAGCGACAGCGACGCGGAAAAATTCGTAGCCACCGCCGACTTGACGCAATACGACCTCACCGGATTCAAACCCATGCGTTTTGAAATCGCCAAAAAAGAAGCCACACTAAACATGCGCCTCCCATCCAGCCTGCTGGAAGCAGTCAAGGCAAAAGCCGCCAACAAAGGCGTACCCTACACGCGCTATGTGCGTATGCTGCTGGAAACGGATGTGGCGCCATAGCATTGCGAACTGACAACATCAAGCCTAAAATGCCATCGTTGATAGAAGAGGAAGCCACCATGTCAACCGTCACCGTCAGAAATTTGCCCGATGAAATCCATCGCGCCCTCAATGCGCGCGCGACAAAACATGGTCGCAGCACCGAAGCCGAAATTCGCAACATCCTTGAGGCGACGGTCAACCCGCCCGAAAGGCTGCATTTAGGCACAGCCTTGGCCGAACTGGGTCGCCGCATAGGGCTGACCGATGCCGATGTGGAGCTTATCAACCAGGTGCGTGACCGAACCCCGATCAAACCGATTGAGTTTGAATGATCGTCCTCGACACCAACGTCGTCTCCGAAGCGATGAAGCCGAAGCCTGATCGCAACGTGCAAATGTGGCTGGACAAACAACCGGCTGAAACCCTCTACTTATCCAGCGTCACATTGGCAGAGCTACTGTTCGGCATCAGCATTTTGCCGCCCGGTCAGCGCAAAAACACACTGACCCAAGCGTTGGATGGGTTACTGGAGCTATTTGAAAATCGCATTCTTGCGTTTGATACTGATGCGGCGCGTTGCTATGCCAAGCTATCCGCTACGGTTCGGTCTGTCGGCAAAGGTTTCCCTGTACCGGATAGCTACATCGCCGCCATTGCCGCCGCCCACAATTTCATCATTGCTACCCGCGATGTCGCGCCGTTTCAAGCCGCAGGAATCAACGTCATCAACCCGTGGGAAACGGCGCTTTAATTCCTCCACGGAGTAAGGGGAATTAACCCCCCCTGTCAGGGCGAGCGTAGCGACGCAATCCAGAAAGCCCCCCCTTGTTGCAAAAACACAACAACCCCCTTCACCCTGTGGCAATAAACGCACAAAAACCTTGCAAACGCCTTTTGCGCTTTGGCATACTGGCCTTGCTTCCTGTAAGGGGAGTTCGCGAACTCTCTCGTGGGGTATCTAGAACCCTTCGGGACATTTCAATTTACTAAGGAGAAACAGATGAAAAAGCAATTGAGCATGGCAGTTGCCGGCGCCGTTCTGGCGATGGGCGCTTCCGCAGCCAACGCCGGTATCACCATTCCGGCTGGCGATTGGACGATTGACATTGGCGGCAACGTCAATGCGTTCTACACCCACACCAAATTCAGCGGTGATTTGGATCAAGCTGGTCTTACCAATAAGGCCAACACCGTTCAAACCGGCCTGCTCCCGTCCGCGCTCGGCGTTGGCGGCAAGACTCGTCAGAACGATCTGGACATTGCGTTCCAGTTCACGTTCTTCACGGGCTCTGATTCCGGTAACGGTGGCTCGCTGGGCAACAACAGCCTCAACATTCGTCAAGCGTATATGACCTTTGGCGACAAGAGCTGGGGTTCGGTCAAGATGGGTCGCGATCTGGGCATCTTCGGCGGTGACGCCATTCTGTCCGACATGACTCTGTTGGGCGTTGGTACTGGTGCTGGCCGTGGTGGTTCTTCCACGCTGGGTCGCATTGGTTCCGGCTATCAGTATGCTGACTGGGTTGGTCAAATCAGCTACTGGTCCCCGAACTGGGACGGTTTCAGCTTCGCGCTGGGACTGCGTGAGCCGTGGACTAACGGCACTTCCAACCGCGCTATCCGTAGCGATATGGGCTGGGAAGGCAAAGTTCAGTACGAATGGGCTGGCGATGTCGCTGGTAAGGTGTGGGCTTCTTACCTGAGCCAACGTCACAACAAAAATACAGGTGCTATTCTTGTCACAGGTGTGACCACATCTGGTGCTCTTGTTGGCCCTTCCTATAGCTACACCTCGCGTGGTTGGGACATCGGCGCCAAGGTTTCCGTTGCTGGCTTCGGCTTGGTCGGTTACTACTACGATGGCCGCGGCCTGTCCGGCGGCACCGGCGAAATTCTGGGTGGCCTGAACAGCGTGAACGGTGCATTGTTCACCGCTGGTAACAAGTCCAAGGACAAGGGTGGTTACATCCAAGGTTCTTACACCATTCCCGATGTCGGTACCAAGATTGGTCTGTCCTACGGCATCAGCAAGTCCAACCCGGCTAGCCCGACCCTTGGTGGCGTTAACTATGTCTTCGGTGACGACTCCCAGTTCAAGAACAAGTCTTGGATTGTTGGCGTTTATCACCCGCTCACCAAGAGCCTGAACCTGGTGGCTGAGTACACCGATCAGAAGCTGGAAAACATGGGCTATAACAGCAACCTCGACGGCAAGGCCAAAACCCTGTCGCTCGGCGCGATCATGTTCTTCTAAGATTTCTTAGAGAATCTGAAAGCCTAAAAACGGCGTCCTCGGACGCCGTTTTTTTATTGCTTTTTCGGCAAAGGTGGAGCGTGAGTTCCCTCTCCCACTCGTGGGAGAGGGGCAGGGGTGAGGGTGCGTCATTGCGAGGCGCAAAGCGCCGTGGCAATCCAGAAAGTCACGACTCTGGATTGCTTCGCTACGCTCGCAATGACGAAGAACACCAAAAC
>JAITWS010000046.1 GCA_031285185.1 Methylobacillus sp. | reverse complement strand
ACTTCGCCCACGCCTTCCGCCCAGGCATTTTGTCCGAACACGAAAACCGGCACATCCGCGCCGAGGCGCAAGCCGAGGGCGATCAGTTCCTGCCGCGACAAATCGAGATTCCACAAACGATTGAGCGCGAGCAGCACGGTCGCGGCATCGGAGCTGCCGCCGCCCACACCGCCGCCCATGGGCAGGATTTTGTCGAGGCGGATTTCCACGCCCATGCCGCAGCCCGTGTGTTGCTGCAAAAGTCTGGCGGCGCGCACGCACAAATCGGCCTCTTCCGGCACGCCGGGAATTTCATTGACACGGCGTATGATGTCGTCTGCGGTCGGCTTGAGATGCACGGTGTCGCAGCGATCCAGCAGACGGAACACGGATTGCAGCAGATGATAGCCGTCCGCCCGCCGCCCGACGATGTGCAGAAACAGATTGATCTTGGCCGGAGCCGGAAAGGAATGAAAGCCGGAATCCGTCATTTGCGCGGTAACGTGCCCCACTGCTCAATCAGCAGCTTGAAATTAAGTTCGCGGCTTTTCAGCAGCACCTTGCCGGGCAAATCCGCGCCTTCCACGGTTTGATAATTGTCGTATTCGATGTCCCAACCGTCCTGCCGCAAATGGATGAGCCGACCGCGATCATCAAACGCGACGATCTCATGCGTAGTGCCGGTCGCGGGGCGACCCAGCACCCAATCGGTCAGGCCGGTGAGCGGCAAATCCATGCCCGTGGTGGCGTAAAACAACGCGCCGGGCGAATCGGCTTGTAACGTTTTTTTGTCGGCGGTCACCAGCGTCGCGCCGCGCGGTGTTGCGCGTATATCCGCCACCTGCGAGCCGAGCGGGGAAAAAATCAGAATATGATCTTCCTCGTCGGTATGCTTCCAGCGCACCGCGCCGGAAAGCCCGCGTTTTTCGGTCTGCACGGCCATGCGTCCGACCAGGCTGAACGCGGCGACATTTTCCAGCGAGCGCAAATGCCGCGCCAGCGCCACCGCGTCGGTGGAGGGTGGCGCGGAAGGCGGGAACAATGTGGAACATCCGCCCAGCGCGAATGTGAGCGCGACGAGAATAATGCGAAGTTTCACGGTCTGAATTTTTTGATGGTGTCGAGCAGAACTTCATTGTCGGGGTGCGCGCGCAGGGCATCGTCCCAGATTTTTCCGGCTTCGTCGTGCTTGCCCTGCTGCCACAGCACCTCGCCCAAATGCGCGGCGATTTCCGGGTCGGGTTCAATCGCATAGGCGCGGCGCAGATAATCAATCGCCTCGTCCAGCATCCCCTTGCGGTAATACACCCAGCCCATGCTATCCATTGTGTAATGATCGCCGGGGCTGAGTTCCAGCGCCTTTTTGACAAGATCGGCGGCTTCGTCCAGACGCTCGTTGCGGTCGGCGAGCGTGTAGCCGAGCGCGTTGTAGGCTTGCGCGAAATCGGGTTGCAACTGGATCAGCACGCGCAGTTGCTTTTCCATCACGTCAAAACGCTGAACTTTCTCCGCGAGCATGGCGTAGTCGTAAATCATTTCCGGCGTGTTGGGGAAATTTTTGATCGCGCGATCCAGCACGTCGAACGCCTCCTGCTCGCGCTTTGCCTGCGCGAGCAGCGCGGCCTCGACCTGCAAGGCGGCAGCTTCCTGATCGCCGCTCATGTCGGGGATGGAATGCAGCATGGCGCGCGCTTCGTCCAGCTTGCCCTCGCTCGCCTTCAAACTGGCGGCGCGCAGGTGCGCGTTGAAACGCATGTTCGTATCCTGCACCTTGGCGTACCAGGCGTAGGCTTCTTCGTAATGTTTTTGCTTCTCGGCGGATTCGGCGAGATAGAGATAAATCTGGTCGGGGCGGTTATAGCCGCGATCCAGCGCCATTTTGAAATACTTGTCGGCCTGCGGATAATCCGCCAGTTGCCCGGCCAGCATCCCCACGATCATCGCCATTTCCGGGCTTTTATTCGCCGACTCCGCCAGTTTGACGAACTGGGCGCGCGCTTCGTCGAGTTTTTTCCCGGCCACGAGCAGCTTGGCGTAGGCGAGGCGGATTTCGTTGGCGTTGGGATATTTTTTGAGATAGCCCTCGAAAAATTTCAGCGCCTTTTCCGGCGAATCGCGCAGCAGGATTTCGCCATGCACGGCGGCGGCGACTTCCCAATCGGGGCGCAGCGATTCGGCGGCGGTGATCTCCTGCAACGCAAGCGCATTCTGTCCGGCATTGAGCGCGAGATGCGCGACGGCGAGCCGCGCTTCGGCCTGTTTGGGATACGGCGCGGCGAGCGCCTGCATCATTTTTAGCGCGGCCTCCTTGTCGGCATGACCGGAAAGCACGGCGTTGAGTTCGAGAAAAGTTTTGGCGCGGGTGCTTTCCGTGGCCAGCAGTTTTTCGACATGGGGACGCGCTTCTTCGAGCTTGCCGTTGTTGAGCAAGAGTTGCGCCGTCGCCTGCCGCGCTTCCACCGAATCGGGCTCCAGCTCCGCCCACAAACTGACCGCGCGCAGCGCCAGTTGCGGCTGGCGGCTGAACATGGCGGCGTGCGCGGCGCGTTCGGCCAGACGCGGATCGCGGCTGCTTTGCGCGAGATCGTAAAAAATG
Source organism: Methylobacillus sp. (assembly GCA_031285185.1). Taxonomy (GTDB): domain Bacteria; phylum Pseudomonadota; class Gammaproteobacteria; order Burkholderiales; family Methylophilaceae; genus MM2. The sequence goes on along the minus strand of JAITWS010000046.1, from coordinate 10,164 downwards.
GCGGCAGCGCCGCCGATGTTGCCGCGTTGACCGGCCACTTCGCCCGCGAGATATTTGTAAATAAAGTCGGCGGTCAGCCCTTGCGGTTGCGCTTGCGTTTTCGGCTGTTCCGGCATCGGCGCCTGTTCCGGTTTTGGCGAAGGCGCGGCGTCACCGGCCTGCGCGGACAGCCCCAGACACAGCAGGACGGAGGTGAGCGCGATGCGTTTTACGGGAAATGTGTTCATGGATGAGTCAGATGTCCGTTCAAATTCAGGATGCCGAGTTAGTCCGTGACAGCTTAACCAAGTTCATCCATAATGGCCGCCAATATAGCTTGTTTATGCGGGAATTTCCAATTTCGGGGGTTTCCCGCCCTGAGTACGCCTTGACAATGTTCGGGCGTTTTTTATATTTTGCGGTTCAATTTGATTCAGGATATTTCATCCTATGACTACTGTTACCGTCGAGGCCACCGACCTGACGCGCGCCTACGGCAGCCACGTCGTCGTGAGCGACGTGAATTTCAACCTCAACAAGGGTGAAGTGCTGGGATTCCTCGGGCCGAACGGCGCGGGCAAATCCACCACCATGAAAATGCTGACCGGCAATCTGGCACCCACCGCCGGAACCGTGAAAATCTGCGGCATAGATATTCTCGAAAACCCAAAAGCGGCCAAGGCGCTCATCGGCTATCTGCCGGAAACGCCGCCGCTTTACCGCGAATTGACGGTGGATGAAATGCTCGCGCTTTCCGCGCGCATCCACGGCGTCGCGCGCAACAAGGTCAAACGCGCCGTGGATGTCGCCAAGGAACGCACCGGCCTTACCGACATGGGCAGGCGGCTGTGCGAAAACCTTTCCACCGGCTATCAGCAGCGCGTGGGCATCGCGCAGGCGATCATCCACTCGCCCATGGTGGTGGTGCTGGACGAACCGACGCGCGGGCTGGATCCGATCCAGATCCGCGACATCCGCGCGCTTATCAAGGAATTGGGCGGCGAGCATAGCGTGATTCTCTCCACCCACATCCTGCCCGAGGTGGAAATGGTGTGCGACCGCGTGCAGATCATTCATCAGGGCAAAATGGTGTTCAGCGGCGCGATCAAGGAACTGGAACGCAACCGCCAGAGCGACCGGCTGCTGGTCGGCTTGCGCCGTCCACCCGCGAAGGAATCTCTGCTCGCTCTGCCGGGCGTGGTCGAAGTCGCGCAGGACGGCGATTTGCTGCGCGTGCGTTTCGCCGAGGGCGCGGAAGGCGTGGCCGAAGCCATCGCACAAGCCGCCGTGGGCGGGGGCTGGGGGCTGTATCAACTCACGCCGGACGTGGCTTCGCTTGAAGACGTGTTCGTGCATTTGACTCATCGGGAAGAACAAGCATGAAGATGATTTTGACCATTGCGGGCAAGGAGCTTCGCAGCATGTTTTCGTCGCCCATGGCGTGGGTGATTCTGGCGCTGCTGCAACTGTTGCTCGCGCTGTTTTTCACCAGTTCCGTCGGGCAATATTTTGAGGCCATGCAAGGTTCCATGCTGCCGGAACAGCGCATCGGTTTCACCGCGTTTGTGATGCCGGGCGTGTACGGCGTGGCCGTGCTGGTGCTGATGACCGCCGTGCCGCTTTTGACCATGCGCCAGATCGCGGAAGAGCGCAAAAATCACACGCTGGTGTTTCTGTTTTCGTCGCCCGCATCCCTGTTTGAAATCGTGCTTGGCAAATTTGTCGGTCTGGTCGCGTTTATTTCGGTGGTGACACTGATGTTGTTCGCGATGACGCTTTCGATGAATGTCGCCACCGATCTCGACCTCGGCCATCTGCTGTTGTGCGCGTTCGGGCTGTGGCTCATGGCCGCATCCTTCGCCTCGCTGGGGCTGTTCATGTCCAGCCTGACGCAGCAACCCATCATCGCCGCGATCCTGAGTTTCATCGCGTTGCTGGCGTTGTTTATTATTGACAAATTCTCGGTTGATCCCGAAAGCGTGCTCAACTATCTTTCGCTCATGCGCCATTTCGAACCGATGGCGGGCGGCGAGCTGAACACGACCGACATTGCCTATTTCGCGCTGTTCATCACCACTTTTCTGGTGCTGACCGTGCGTCGGCTTGATGCGGATCGTCTGCGCGGATAACCCTGGAAAAAATCATGAAGATCAATCGAAAAATCCGTTTGCAGTTGTTTGTCCAGAACTGGCTGTTCGTCGTCCTCTTCCTCGCGCTGATCGCCATGCTGGGCTATCTCACGCGACAATATCATTTCGAGCGCGACATAACGCAAGCCACGCGCAACGAGCTGACCGAAGGCAGCGCGAATGTCATCAAAAAAATGCAGGGCGCGGTTAACATCACCGCCTACGTCGAGAACGACGATCCCTTGCGTAAACGAGGCATCTACGAGTTCATCGCCCGCTACCAGCGCGTGAAACCCGACATCACCCTCACCTTCGTCAATTCCACCAAGGAGCCGAAACGCGCGCAGGAAGCGGGTATCCGCAAAGACGGCGAGCTGGTGGTGGAATACAACAAGCGCACCGAAAATCTGGTTCCGCTTTATGTCGAGCGCGACCTCACCAATGTGCTGGTGCGGCTGCAACGTTCCCACGAACGCGCCGTCATGTATCTCGACGGCCACGGCGAGCGCAACATGGTGGGCGAAAAGAATTTCGATCTGGGCGAATTCGGCCACCAACTCGGAATACGCGGATTCAAACTTTCCAACCCCGACCTTACCGTGCAGGGCGTGCCGAGCAAAGGTGCGATGCTGGTGATCGCGGGGCCGCAGGTGGATGTGAGTGATGTTGAAGTCAGAAAAATCATGGATTACGTCGCGAGCGGCGGCAATCTGCTGTGGCTGATTGACCAGGGTTCGCTGCGCGGTTTGCAGCCGCTGGCCGAATATCTGGGGCTGGTGCTGACGCCCGGCGTGGTGGTGGATCAAACCTCCGCCGCGAACGGCATAGACCCGCGCACCGTGATCGGCAGCCAGTACGATCATCATCCGATCACCAGTGATTTCAGATTGCAGACGCTGTTCCCCGAAGCACGCTCCGTGGATGTCAGCGAGGCTGCGGGCGATTGGGAAGTGTCGCGCCTTATTTCCGTGGGCATCAACGGCTGGTACGAAACCGGCAAAATCGAAGGCGGCAAAATCCAGTTCGATGCCAAGACCGACATCACCGGCCCCGTGAATATCGCCGTGGCGATGCAGCGCAAGGCGCAAACGGAGACCGCTTCCATCACGCAGCGCGTGGTGGTGGTGGGCAACGGCAACTTCCTCGCGAACCAGTTCATTTCCAATGGCGGCAATCTCGATCTCGGCATCAACATGGTCAACTGGCTCGCCAACGACGACCAGCTCATCAGCGTCCAGCCCAAGCCGCTCAAGGACATCACCGTGAGCTACACCTCGGCGCAGGGCGTCATGATTTTCGGCGGCTTTGTGGTCGCGCTGCCGCTGCTGTTGCTGATCGTGGGCATCGTCGTCTGGCGCAGGAGACGCACGCGATGAAATCCCGCTGGTTCGTGAATCTGGCGCTGCTGGCGGTGATCGCGGGGCTGGGAATTTTTCTTTGGCTCGCTCCGAAGAAAGAGGAAGCCGCGCCCGATGCGATCAAGGTGTCGTCCATCGCGCCGTCCGCCGTCAACAAAATCGAAATCGGATTCCCCGCCAAAAATCCGGTCGTGTTTGAAAAACAGGACGGCCATTGGCGGCTCGTTCAGCCTTATTCCGCGCGGGCAGACGGGGAATCCGTCGGCAAGTTGCTGGACGTGCTCAACGCCGACAGCGTGGACAAATTCGACGCCGCCGATCCCGCGCGTTACGGCCTCGACCAACCTGCGTTGCGCCTCAAGCTGGACGACAGGGAAATGCTGTTCGGAACCACCAACCCGGTCAACGGTCGCCAGTACATCGCGTTTGAAAACGCGGTTTATCTGGTCGCCACGCGGTTTTACGATGTGGCCGGAACGCAAGTCGTGGAGATGCTCGACAAACACCTGATCGCGCCGGGCGAGGAAGTGGTCGGGTTCGATTTTTCGCATCTGGAACAATGGGAAGAAACCGGCCTCGTGATCGAGCGCGACGGCGCGAACTGGAAAGTTTCGATTCCCACCGCCAAGCCGACGCCGGGCGAACTCGACGGCTGGTTCGGCGACGGCTGGAAAACCCTGCGCGCCAATGCGGTCGAGCCGTACAAGCCCGATCCCCGGCAAAGCTACCCGTATTTCGAAATCATCCTCAAGGACGGCAAACGCATCCACGTTGACAAACAACTGGAATCGCCCGAACTCGTCCTCGCGCGACCCGACGAAGGCATGGCGTATCACTACGCCGCCGACCTCGGCTTCACGCTGCTCAACCCGCCGGTCGGCGTGCCCAAATAATGCCGGAATTGCCGGAAGTCGAGACCACGCTGCGCGGTCTCGAACGTCCGCTCGCAGGCCGCGCCGTGGCGCAAGTCACCGTGCGGAATCCCGCACTGCGCTGGCCGGTTCCGCAAAATCTCGACGCGCTGCTGCGCGGAAAAATCGTGCGCCGCTTGTCGCGCCGCGCCAAATATCTGCTGCTCCATTTCGATCACGGCGCGCTGATCGTGCATCTCGGCATGTCCGGGCGCCTGTGCCATCTGCAAGCATTCGAGCCGCCCGGCAAACACGATCACGTTGATCTGCGATTCGACAACGGAGCCGTGCTCCGCCTACGCGACCCGCGCCGTTTCGGTGCCGTGCTGTGGACGCACGATGTCGCGCATCACCCCGTCCTCGCCCAACTCGGCATTGAGCCGCTTGAAGAAACATTCGACGGCGCATGGCTGCACCGCCAACTCCGCGCGAGAAGCTGCGCGATCAAACAAGCCATCATGGACGGCCATCTCGTCGTCGGTGTGGGCAACATTTACGCGAGCGAATCGCTGTTCCGCGCCCGCATCAACCCCAAACTTTCCGCCAACAAACTCAGCCGCCCCCGCTGCGAACGCCTCGCGCAAGAAATCAAAGCCACGCTGAACGACGCCATCCGAGCAGGCGGCAGCAGCCTGCGCGACTTCTTCGGCGTGGACGGCAACCCCGGCTATTTCCAGCAGGAATACCACGTCTATTCCCGCGCCGGAGCACCATGCAAAATCTGCGACAGCGCGATCAAAACCCTCAAACAAGGCCAACGCTCGACGTTTTATTGCCCGCGCTGCCAGGTGCGGTAACCAATCAGAGAAGCCGCCCGGTCTCGCCAAAATGCCCTTTGCCCTGGGAGCAAACCCCCAGCGCGCCCGCCGACACTGCTTATCGCTTCAAAAGTGCCGCTCATCGGATAGGGCTGGTATGAAAGATACCTTTTCTTAAAATGGCAATCATGAACCGATTATTCAATACTAATTATTCAGTGCGAGGGTTTACGATCATTGAGTTGATGCTCGTGATCGTCATCATGGGCATACTGCTGGCATTGGCGGCTCCCACCTTTCAGCAAATGATGGAGCGTTATCGTGTGCGTCAGGCAGCGGAGGGTCTCAAAGCCTCGCTGTATCTCGCCCGTTCCGAAGCGCTCAAGCGCGGCGGCAATGTTATCGTGGATAGCTCCAGCGGCGGATGGAATTATGGTTGGGAGATTGTCTGCACCGGCAGCGGCACAACATGCACCGACAAGATTATCCAGCATGTCAACGCCATGCCCAATGTCATCGTCAGCGCCAGCGGGAACCCCACCACCATAGAGTTTGACCGCTGGGGTATGAACAAGGCAAAGACCGACATCACGTTTATTCTGTATCCCAACAAGGGAGCAACCTCTTCATCAACCGATTGCTCGGCGCTCGTTCTCACCATGAGTGTGGGCGGCAGCATTAAAGCAGCTTCGGGAGGCGCGTCAACATCATGCTGACACAGACCCACATCTCCGCGCGCGCATCGCGCCCGAAAAAACAACGCGGCATCACGCTGCTTGAATCACTGGTCGCCTTGGTTGTGGCCGCGCTCGGCATACTGGGCATCATCGGCATTCAGTTGCGCGCGCTCAGCGACACCACCACCTCCGTGCGCCGCGAACAAGCCATCCGGCTTATTGATGATCTGAGTGAACGTATGCGCGTCAATCCGAATGCGCTGTACTACATTGATAGCTACGTCGCTAGCTGGGATGCGGCAGGCACGTCTTGCGGTGCTGCGGGTCCCGATAGCAGCGTCCCCGTCGTAGCTGCCGATGCCGCAAGTTTGGCTACCTCTGACCGGGATCAGTGGAAAAATTCCGTTCGGTGTATTCTTCCGGGCGGCAACGCCAATGTCTTTCTGGCTCCCGCTGACACAGATAACACCAATCGCCGCTTGGTGGGCGTAATGATCAGTTGGCGACAAAATGAAAAATCCACGGATGCCGCATACACAGACCCGACCAATGTGGTCACAAGCAACGGCGGTGGTAGCGCAACAGTTTCCTGCCCTGTGGGCAGTACCTGTCACTTGCAATATATCTCCGTCGCCGCCCGATGCGCGGCTTATCTGGCTGGCACCAACCCGCAGTATTCCTGCTCACAGGGGAGCAAATAAACCATGGGCATCCGTTCTCTTAATTCCAAAGCGCGTCTCCATGGCAGGGGGGTAACTCGCCAACGCGGCGTGACGCTGATTGACCTCATGGTCGGCATCGTCATCGGCCTGCTCATAGTGGCCGTGTGCGTGGCCGCGCTTATGATTTCGCGCGGAACTTCAGGAACCATCACCGATGCCGCCGGGCTGGCACAACAGGGCGCTTATGCCATGCGTACCCTCGGCAGCCAACTGCGCCAAGCCGGTTCACTGTACCTTAACCCCAATCCCAAAAATGATGCCGACCCGTTTTTGGCCAGGGCGCAGTTTGAGTTTCCGGAGGATGCAGGCACCCCCGCCACCGCCGATCAAATGCTCAGTGGTACACCCACCACACTTACCACCGGGTTTAGCAACTATTACCCGGCCGGCTCCCTGTTCAGCGCCAACACAGATCAACTGACGGCGAACTGCGTCGGCACATCGCCCACTGCTGCCAACGATTTAATCCAAAGCATTTTCGAGCTTGACGCCGCCACGCATGAATTGAAGTGCAAAGCTGCTGGCGGTGCGGCTCAAGTCGTCGTCCGAAATGTCGCCAATTTCCGGCTACGCTACTTGGTGCAAACATTCCCTGCGGCGCGTCAACCGAAAATTGCGTATGTTACCGACACCGCAGGTTGGACTGATGCCAATTGGGCGCAGGTGCAAGGTGTTGAAGTCTGCCTGGAACTCTATGGCAATGAGGTTACCACTGTGCCGTCCGGCAGTACCTACATCGGTTGTGATGGAACGGCGATAGATATGACTACTGTTATGCACATGACATTCCGCAGCGTCTTTCAGTTACGCAGCCGCTCGACCTTATGAGAAACCGCCCCATGATGAACGCCCGACTTTTGTCTCATAACCGCAGCGCCCCGCATCAAAAACAGCGCGGCATTGCGTTGCTTGTCGTCCTTATCATCGTGATGCTGTCCACGTTGCTTGTGCTGTGGGCTGGTCGTACCGCGATCTATCACGAAGTCGTGATCGGCAACGATGCCGATTACCAACGCGCTTTCGAAGCCGCCCAGTCTCTGTTGCAAGATGCCGAACTCGATATTCGCAGCGAAAAGGCCAATGGCGACCCTTGTATTGATGAGGCCGCAGGCACTATTTGTCGCAAAGATCCGATCTATTATTTCCCGGCATCCGACACAAGTCGTGATCGTTTGCTGATTGAGCTGACCACTGACCCGTCAGGCAATCGCACCCTCTGCTACCAAGGCATATGCGCCAAACGGGCGGGCAGACAAGATTTCTGGAACTGCATTGACGCCACTTGCAATCCCACACAATCAATTGGTGAGGCTACGCTGGCCAACATGCTCCAGGATGCCGCGCACTACGGCCAATACACATTCGCAAAGGTGGGCAATGCCGGTCTTAATCCGCTCCTGACGCTTAAAGATAATGATGCTCGTCCCAACAAAGATGGTTATTACGGTTACTACTGGGTCGAGGTAATACCCTATCAAGACTTGAGCAACGCAGCGCTCATGGATACAACTTCCACCACAAAGCCGCTTGAAGTCAAGTGCGGCGGGGATCAAAACCCCTGCGCGGTATATCGCATTACCGCGCTGGCCTATGGACACAAAGCAAACACCATGGTGGTACTGCAAGAAAGCTACATCCCGAGAAAAGAAACCGGGAACTGATTTGATGGCAACTTCAACTATTTAATTGATTAACGAAGAGAGGGACATCATGCCTCGCAAAAACTGCTCCAAATTCAACTTCGCGCATCGCCGCGAAACCCTGCTCGCGCTGGCGATCAGCGCCGCGCTCGCGCCTGCTTCTGCCTGGGCGCTCAATTTGCAGGAGGCGCCGCCGCAAGTCGTTCCGCCTTATGTGGCACCCAACGTCATCATCAGCCTGGATGACACCGGGAGTATGGGGTCCACCGATATGAAAGACCCTGTTTCAGGTGCCTACATCTCACGTTTGACTGCATTAAAAAACGCAGTCAAATCAGTTTTTCAGGATAAAGATCTGCTGCCCGATGGGAAAATCCGTCTCGCTTGGCAATCAATCTGGATAGGCACTTATGGAGGATCGGAGGCTCTGAAAAAGGCGGGGAGTTTTGGACCAAACCAGCTAAACTCCATGGCTCCGTTGGAGGGCGCGCATCGGACTGATTTCATTGCTTTTATTAATGCCTTGGCTACTAGTGGCAATACCTCTTTGCATAAGTTGGTGTCGCAGGCAGATGGCTATATGAGAGGCTCGCTGAACACCAACAGCCCTTGGGCATCAAAGGATGCTTCGGGAAAAACAGTTTATCTGGGTTGCCGTCGCAACTATCACATCCTGATGACGGATGGACGCTGGAACAATGCCCAGTCAACACCGTCGAACTCTGACGACAGCATCTTTAGCTTTGCCGCGCCCGATGGAAGCACCAAAGCTTTTCCGGCACCTGTTGGTGCAGGCCGGAATGTCTATACTGACAGCTCTGCGGGAACTCTGGCCGACTGGGCTTTCTATAGCTGGGCTAAGCCTCTGCAAAATGCGACTGACCTGACAGGGAAACCGCAAGTGGATCCCGCCTACACCGCAGCGCCCGCAACATCCACCTTCGGTGCTGCTTCCATGGACAAGTTCTGGGATCCCCGGTACGACCCAGCCACTTGGCCGCATATGGTGACTTATACCATTGGCTTTAGCAGTGATGCCACAACCTGGAGCAATACCGCAACGGGTGGTCCCGCGATGACCGCCCCCTCCCAAAATGTTCCCTACAGCTACGATGGCAGCTTTCCTGATTTGGTCACCGGCACGAAAAACTGGCCTAGCATGGGAGGTGTTGGCGATGAAACCGTACACGCCCTTGACCTTTGGCACGCGTCAGTCAATGGACGAGGCAGATTCTACGCGGTGAACAGCGCAGCAGATCTGGAAGCCGCCTTCCGCCAGATCATCGGTACCATCAATGCCGACAATCAGCCCGTCACAGGTAACGGAACCACCAGCGGTTCCAATAGTTCGCGCGTTGATGTAGGCCGCTATCTCACCGCCTATCAGTCCGCAGAGCATTGGAAGGGATATGTGCAAGCGTTCAAAATCACCAGCAGCACGAGCGGCACGACCGTCACGGATATAAAAACGCCTCTGTGGACGACTTCCAACAAGCTGGATGCGCGCTCACCCGACAGCCGCGTGATATTGACTTGGGATGATGCTTTGGCTCAGGGCAAGAATTTTGATTGGACTCTCCTGAACGCCACCGAGCGAGCTGCGCTGAACCAGAACTACTCAACCAGTCCCGCCGGCACGGATACTTTGGGGAAGGACAGAGTGGCCTACATTCGGGGCGATCGCAGCAAAGAAGGCTCCGGAACCGCCACTGCCCCATTCCGCGTGCGCGCCAGCGCCCAAGGCGATATCGTCAACTCCATTTTGTGGTACACAGACAGCGTCCCTGCCAGCGGCTACGCGCTCAAGGATTACAGTACCTTTGCGCAAGATCAAATCACCCTAAAACGCCCATCCATGCTGTATGTGGGCGGCAATGATGGCATGTTGCACGGCTTCAGAGCCTACGGCCTTAATGCTGACGGTTCCCCCGACTACGACACCGGCGGCGATGAGCTATTCGCTTATGTGCCGCATGGCGTGATTGATAAC
>JAITWS010000099.1 GCA_031285185.1 Methylobacillus sp. | reverse complement strand
ACGCCGAAGGTGCCGAGCAGCACGACCGGAACCGCGATCGCGGGAATCAGCGTCGCGCGCCATTCCTGCAAAAACACGAACATGATGAGCACCACCAGCGCGATGGCTTCGAGCAGCGTCTTGACCACTTCCTCGATGGAAATCCGCACAAAGGGCGTGGTGTCGTAACCGTAATAGGTTTCCAGTTTGAGTTCGGACGGATAATACGCTTCCAGCGCCTTCATCTTGGCCTTGACCGCGTCCGCCGTGCCGAGCGCGTTGGCATCGGAGGAAAGACGGATCAGCATCGCGGCGGAAGTTTTGCCGTTGAAACGCGCGCGCGGCGAATAACTGCTCGCGCCCAGCTCGACCCGCGCCACATCCCTGAGGCGCACCACGGAGCCGTCCGCGCCGGATTTCAGCACGATGTCGTTGAATTGGTCGGCATTGGTGAGCTTGCTGCGCGCGGTGATCGTCGCGTTGAGTTGCTGGCCGAACACGGCGGGCACGTCGCCCAGTTGTCCGGCGGAAACCTGCGTGTTCTGCGCGAGAATCGCCGTGTTGATATCGGACGGCATGAGGTTGTATTTCACCAGCTTCGCGGGATCCATCCACACACGCATTGCGTAGCCCGCGCCCAGGGGCGTCACCTCGCCCACGCCGTCGAGACGGCTGATCTGGTCAATCACCGTGCTGTTGATGAAATCGCCGATGTCCACCGCCGTGACTTTGGGGTTGTTCGAGATCAGCGACACCACCATGAGAATATCAACATTGGATTTGTTGACGATCACGCCCTGCGTTTGCACCGCCTGCGGCAGCCGCGGCATCGCCTGTTGCAGCTTGTTTTGCACCTGCATTTGCGCCACATCGGGGTTGGTTCCCGCGTCGAACGTGAGTTGCACAGTCGCACCGCCCGAGGAGTTGGAGCTGGAGGTCATGTAAGTCAGATGATCTATGCCCGTCATCGCCTGCTCGATCACCTGCGTGACCGAATCTTCCACCGTCTTGGCCGATGCGCCGGGATAATTGGTGCTGATGTTGACGACCGGCGGCGCGATGTCGGGGTATTGTTCCAGCGGCAAGGTGAAAATCGAAGCGAGACCGGCCAGCATGATGATGATGGCGATCACCCAGGCAAAGATGGGGCGGTCTATGAAAAAACGCGCCATGCCTTACTTCCCTTGCTGTTTGGAAACCGGCGCGGACGCAGGTGCGGCGGATTGTGCGGAGGGCGGGCGCGGCGTTACTTCGTCGCCGGGTTTGACGCGTTGAAAACCGTCCACGATCACGCGGTCGCCCGCGCTCAATCCGCTTTCCACCACCCAGTGATCGCCCGCGGTGCGGCTCACTTCCACCGGACGTTGTTCGACGATATTTTGCGCGTTGACCACGAGCACCATCGCCACGCCTTTTGCGGTGCGCGTCACGCTTTGCTGCGGAACCAGAATCGCGGCTTCGTCCACCGCCTCTTCCAGCTTCGCGCGCACATACATGCCGGGAAGCAGCAAGCCTTCGGGATTGGGCAGAATGGCGCGCAAGGTCACGGTGCTCGATGTCGGGTTGACCGTCGCGCCGCTGAAACTCAAACGACCCGGATGCGGATATTCCGTGCCATCTTCAAGCATCACCCGGATGCTCGTTTCGTCGCGCCCCATGCGTTTCAGCTTGCCGCTCGCGAGTTCCTGCTTGAGCCGCAGCAGCTCGCTGCTGGGCTGGGTCACATCCACATAAATCGGATCGAGTTGCTGCACCGTGGTGAGCGCGACGGTCTGGTTCGCGGTGACGAGCGCGCCCGGCGTGACGGCGGAAGTTTCCACGCGACCGGAAATCGGCGCGGTGATGCGGGTATAGCCGAGATTGATGCGCGCCGTTTGCAGCGCGGCCTTCGCCAGCGCGATGTCCGCCTGCGCCTGCATTTGCGCGGCCAGCGCGTCGTCGTAATCCTGTTTGCTGACGGCGTTGATCTTGATGAGTTCGGCGTAGCGTTCGGCCTTGAGCTTGAGCGATTGCAGATTGGCCTCCGCCTTTTCCAGCGCGGCCTGATTGCTGTCCACCGCCGCCTGATAAAGCGCGGGATCAATGCGATACAACACATCGCCCGCCTTGACGTTGGCACCCTCGACGAACGCGCGTTCGCGGATGATGCCGCTCACCTGCGGGCGGATTTCGGCGACCACGCGCGCCGTCGTGCGGCCTGGCAGATCGGATACCAGCGTTTGCGCGCCGGTGGTGATGGTAATCACGCCGACTTCCGTCGGCTGCGGTTTGGGCGCGTCTTTTTTGTCGCCGGGCGGATTGCATCCCGCCAACAGCAACGCAAGAATTACCAGCAAACGGCTTTGATTTGTGTTCATGGTGATTTCAAATGGAAAAGCTCCGGGTAAGTTGTACATTACCCGGAGCAGCGCGTAAACACAATTCGGCGCATCAAGTTATGCGCGATATTGCGACCAATCAATCCTCGTCGTCTTCGTCGTCCTCATGACGTTTGCGACGCTCTTCCAGTTTCTGCTTTTGCTCGGGCGTGAGCACGGCGTGAATCTGGCGCATGGTTTCGATGCGTTGCACCGTCGCGTCCGCGATCAGTTTGCCCTGCTTGTTCGCCAGTTCGCGCACCTTGGCGGCATCGTACTTGTCGGCGCGGGCGGCTTCCATCAATGCCTTTTGCGTTTCGCGCATTTCCTTGCGGCGATCTTCAAACTGCGTTTTCTGCTTTTCGCGAATATTCTTGATCTGCGACTTTTGCGCGTCGGTCAGTTTCAAACTCTTGAACGACGCTCCGAAATCGTGGCCATCGTGACCGCCGCAGCGTTTTTCGGAATGACGACCCCAGTCGCCATGATCGCCTGCCACGGCGGGCACGGTGGCCAGCAATGAGGCAGCGGCAAGCGCGGCGGATGCGAGTAAATAATGACGTTTCATAATAATGACCTCCTTAGGTCTTTGCGTTGAACACGGTGCCCATTTTCCCGATCGCCGCGCAAGTGTGGGTATGGACGGGGTAAGACTTGGTAAAATTGTGTAAGAAGCGCACCAACGCCGGGCAGTTCTTTGGCACAATCCACCCATCGCAATTCGCATGGTAAACGGAAACATGTTGCAAGTCCTGCTGATAGATGACGACATCGAGCTGTGCCAGATGATGGAAGAATATCTGGAGGCCGAACATTTCGCGCTGGAATTTGCCCACGACGGCGAAACCGGCGCGCGCATGGCCACATCCGGCAAACATGATCTGGTGGTGCTGGACGTGATGATGCCGGGCATCAACGGCTTCGACACGCTGCGCCTCATCCGCAACACCAGCCAGATTCCGGTCATCATGCTCACCGCCAAGGGCGACGACATTGATCGCATCATCGGGCTGGAACTCGGCGCCGACGATTATCTGACCAAACCTTTCAACCCGCGCGAACTGGTCGCGCGGCTCAAGGCGATACAACGCCGCGTGACGGGGCGCGACGCGAACGAGCCGAAAGACGACGTGCTGCGCGTGGGTCACGCGCAAGTCAATTCCGCCAATCGCACCGCCGAATGGAACGGCGAGCCGCTGCCGCTCACCACAAGCGAATTCGCGCTGCTGGAAACGCTGCTCAGAAACGCCGGGCATGTCGTCAGCAAATCCGATTTGTTCATGCAGGCGCTGGGGCGTCCCGAAACCAAATATGATCGCAGCATAGACGTGCATGTGAGCAATCTGCGCCAAAAACTCGGAACGCTGGACGATGGCCGCTCACCCATCCAGACCGTGCGTAACGTCGGCTATCAATTCATCACAGGCTAAATATGGAACCTCTAAACAAGTCTCTCACGGCTGGCGCATCCCGGGTTCGGGCGGTCTGCCGCGTTGCAAATGCTCGCGATACCGTTGAGTATCGCTGCGCTTTGCGCCTTGCATCCCATCCCGAATCCGGGCGCGCCCGCTCGCTCAGACTTATTTAGAGGTTCCATCATGGGTCGCCTTTTCTGGAAACTGTTCATCAGCCTGTCCATCACCCTGGTGCTCATCGGCATCGGCATCGGCGGCGGCGTTTATTTGCACGAACAGCACGAGCGCAACGCGGACGGCATACAGCGCGACCGCCGCGCCGAATTTGCCGTGGGGCTGATCGCCAACGCGCTGCATCATGGCGGCGTGGCGGGCGCGCGCGATTTGCTGACCAACTGGCCGGGACAATATCCGCCGCGCGCGATGATCGTGGATGCGGACGGACGCGACGCGCTGGGGCAAACCGTGCCGCAGGACGCGCTCGCCAAAGCGCGCGCATTGCTGGAACGCAACCATGGCCGCGATCACGACGACGACCACGACAACCGAAGCGTGCGCGAAGTCAAAGCGCCCGACGATCAGCGTTATATCGTGTTTTTGCCGGCGGACAGCAACGCCTACGCCGGCCCGCCGCGCATGTTGCCAATCAGCGCGCAAATCGCCATCGCCCTGCTCGCCAGCCTGTTGTTCAGCGCGATCTTCGCCTCTTACATGACGCGCCCCATCCGCCATCTGCGTAAAGTCAGCACGCGCCTCGCGGAAGGCGATCTCGACGCGCGCGTCGTACCTTTCATCGGCAACCGCAATGATGAATTGTCCGAACTCGGCGCGGATTTCGACTTCATGGCGGGGCGTCTGCAATCGCTCATAGACGCGCAACGCCAGTTGCTGCACGACGTTTCGCATGAGCTGCGCTCGCCCGTTGCGCGTATGCGGCTCGCCGCCGGTCTCGCGCAACAACAGCCGGAAAAACTGCAACTCGCGCTGGAACGCATCGAGCGCGAAACCGAACGGCTGGACGAATTGCTCGGGCAAATCCTCACACTGGCGCGGCTCGAATCCAACCTCAACCGCGACGCGACGGAAAAAGTCAGCCTGGACGAATTGCTGGCCGAAATCGCCGAAGATGTCGGCTTTGAGGCGCAGGCGCTCAACCGCAGCGTCCGCTTCAAAGTGGAGCACAGCGCCGAGCTGCAAGGCCAGCGCGAACTGCTGCGCCGCGCGTTTGAAAACATCATCCGCAACGCGCTCAAATACACCGCCGAAAACACCGCCGTGGAAATCACGCTCACCGCCGACGCGAAAAAACCCGTTGTGCTCATCCGCGATCACGGCCCCGGCATCCCCGCCGCCGAGTTGGACAAAGTGTTCCAACCGTTTTACCGCGTCTCGGAAAAAGACAAATCGCAACCCACCGGCTACGGCCTCGGACTGGCCATCGCCATGCGCGCGCTGAAAAAACACGCCGCCACCCTCGCGCTCAACAACGCACCCGACGGCGGCCTGCTGGCGCGCATTACTTTTCATTGAGATGGATGCAGCTCCCTCGCCCGCTTGTGGGAGAGAGGCAGGGGTGAGGGTAAACGCCTAAGAACCCGGTGCTATTCCCGCGCGTTTCAGATCGAGATTTTCGGGCAGGATGTTTCGCGCCCCTTCGCATGTTTTTGTGCCGACTTCAAAACCGGCAAGCAGCGCGCAGAACATATCGTCCTGACTGACCGGAGTATCGCGCAAGGGTTTGAGTTGCTCGGCGCTATAGCCGAAATTCGTTCCCAGCCAGATGATTCCGGGGACGTGCGTTTGCTCTTTGGGCGCAAATTCGTAGGGCGTGGCGTGAAGATAGATGCCGTATTCGCCGAGCGATTCGCCGTGGTCGGAAACGTACAGCATCGCGGTTCCGTATTCGTCGTCGTGCTTTTTCAAAAACTTGATCACTTCGGACAGGAAATAATCGGTGTAGAGCACCGCGTTGTCGTAGGCGTTGTCTATCTCCTCCTGGCTGCACATCCGCAGATCGCGATCCTTGCAGGTCGGCGTGAATCGCTCGAATTCCTTGGGATAACGCAGATAGTATTCGGGGCCGTGGTTGCCGCGCTGGTGCAGCACGATGAGCATGTCCTGGCCTTTTTTCGACGCGACGTAATCATCCAGCTTGTCCAGCAGACCGATGTCGCGGCATTCCATTTCCGTGCAGACCGGGTTGTGCGTGGAGGTTTTGAAATTCTGGTACGGCACGCGCGTCGCCACGCCTTTGGAATCGGAATTATTGTCGCGCCACAAAATCTGCACGCCAAGCCGCGCCAGCACATCCAGCGCATTCTCCATCTGCTCCGCCTTTTTGATGCTGAAATGCTTGCGCCCCAGCACCGAAAACATGCAGGGGACGGAATAATTGGTCGAGGTTCCGCACGAAGTCACCGCAGTCATGCTGACCGCATTTTCCTCCTGCGCCAGCAGCGGGTTGGTGGGACGCGCGTAACCGTTCAGCGAAAAGCGATCCGCGCGCGCAGTTTCGCCCACCACGACGATGACCAGATTTTTTTTGCGATCGGGATTCAGCAGATGCGCGTCCGGCGCGGTTGACAGCAGCGGGCCGGTGTAAGGGCGGTGGAGTTTTTCGCCGATCAGACTGAAAATCGAGGAAACAAAAAAGGTCGGATTGGCATATCGCCGCACCATTTTGTGCTCGCGTATAAAGGACGCATAACCCGCCGTGAACGGCGCTGCGACCAACACCAGCGCGGCGATCAACATCATCGCCAGCCCGAGCCGCGCGACGATTTCGCGCCACAGCGATTCCGATTTCGGCCAATAACGCCACACCAGCCACGCGGGGATCAGACCGAACACCACCGTGCGCCATGCGAGGCTCCAACTCATCAAACCTGTCGCTTCGTGTATATCGGTGGCGAGGACGTTTTCCAGCATCACCGAATCAATCACGGACGCGAAATGATCCATGTAATACGCCGTTTGCGCCGATGCCACCAGCAAAAAAATCAATATCCAGCGCCCCACGCGACCCGGCGTAACCAGCACCAGAAACAACATCGTTCCCAGCGTGAAAAACAACGTGAGCGAGAGCAGAAAAGGCGTATTGGCGAGCGTGAGCGGATAAGTGTCCAGCAAGCGCTCGAACAATTTCACGTTGCCGGTCAGCATGAGAAACAGCGCGGCGATCAGCGCGATGCGGATTTGCGGTGTGAAAGGCCAGGAAAGTTTTGACATACGATGCGTGAAATTTTGCAAAGCGTGAATTTACCACTTTCCGCGAAATCCGGCGCGGTTTTCTTGCGGCGCGTCCGGGTTCATAATAGCCGCTTTCCAACGACGAACTGAAAGGATAATCATGAACCGATTTGCCATGTTGCTGCTGCTCGCGGGCGCGACCGGCGCCGCCCAGGCCGCGCCCGAAACCTACGTCACCGACGCCAACCACACATACGCGCGATTTTCCTACACCCACATGGGCTATTCCACGCAAGTAAGCCGTTTCGACAATGTTTCCGGCAAATTCATGCTGGATCGCGCCGCGAAATCCGGCGCGGCTGACATCACGATAGACACCGCCTCGGTCAGCACCGGTTCCAAAATGTTCAACGAACACATTCAGGGCGAAGATTTTCTCGACACCCAAAAATTCCCGAAAGCCACCTTCAAAGGCAACAAGGTGGAATTCAACGGTGACCAACCCGCGAAAATATCCGGCGAACTGACATTGAAAGGCATCACCAAACCGCTCACGCTCACCATCACCAACTTCCACTGCGCGATGCACCCGATGAAAAAAGTGGACGCCTGCGGCGCGGATGCCACGGCCACCGTCAAACGCACGGATTTCAACATGGGCAAATACGCACCCAACGTGAGCGACGAAGTAACGATCAATATTTCGATGGAAGCGAGCAAGGAATAGTTTCAGCGCATTTTAAAATTCATTCATGCGCGCGCGCCCATAAATCAAAATGTTCTAACCGTCCATCCTCCACCACACCGGCAGCAGGTCGCGCACTTCTTTTTGCGCGTAGCGGTCGTCTATGAGGTGTATCGTGCCGGTGTCTTGCGTGGTGCGGATTACGCGGCCTGCGGCTTGCACCACTTTTTGCAGGCCGGGGTAGAGGTAGGTGTATTCGTAGCCCTGTCCGAAAATCGTTTCCATGCGCGCGCGCATTTGTTCGTTGATTTCGTTGATCTGCGGCAGACCTATTGTGGCGATGAAGGCGCCGATCAGCCGTTCGCCCGGCAAATCTATGGCTTCGCCGAATGCGCCGCCCAGCACCGCGAAGGCGATGCCTTGCGATTCCGGGGTGAAGCGGTTTACAAATGCTTCGCGCTCCTGCTCGTTCATCGCGCGCGATTGTCGCCATGCGGGGATTTCGGGAAAGCGTTCGGTGAACAGCGCATACACTTGTTCGAGATAGTCGAAGCTGCTGGCGAACATCAGATAATTGCCGGGGCGCTCGCGGTATTGTTTCGCCATCAGTTGCGCGATGGGCATGAGCGAATGTTTGCGCCGCATGAAGCGCGTGGAAATGTGATCCACCGCGCGCACGCGCAACTGCTCGGGCAAAAACGGCGAGGGCACGTCCAGAAACGGCGTTCCCTCCGGCAAGCCCAGCATGTCGGCGTAAAAATGCGCGGGGCTGAGCGTGGCCGAAAACAGCGTGACCGATTGCGCGGCTTCAAATCTGCCTTTGAGAAACGGCGCGGGAATCACGTTGCGTATGCACAGCACAGTGTCGTCGCGGCTTTGCGTCACGTCGAAAATGGAATGCGTGCCGAATGAATCGGCGAGCGCCGCGAATTGCAGCGCGTCGAAATAAAAATCGAGCAGATCCGCGTCGTCCGTGGTCGGATGCTCGGCGAGCCAGTCGGTGATGCGCGTCACCGCGCGTTGCAAGGCGAATTGCAATTCCTCATCCATCGCCGGATAAACTTCGTAGGGCGCTTCCTGCCCATCCGTCACGCGCGTCCACGCGAGCGCCAGTTTATCCAGCGCGGATTTCAGCGCCTTGGGCGCGTGGCCGCGCATTTGCTCAAACGCGGCCTGGCTCAAGGTCGCGCTGTACATGCCGCGCGCGCGTTCCACCAGATTGTGCGCCTCGTCCGCCAACACGCCCACGCGCCATTCGTTGAGCAGCGTGCCCGCGTACAGCAGCGCGTACAAATCGAAATAATAGTTGTAGTCGGCGACCACCACGTCCGCCCAGTTGGCGAGGTCTTGCGCGAGAAAATACGGACAGATTTGATGCCCGCGCGCGACTTCGCGCACGGTGTCGCGGTCGAGAAAAGCGCGTTCAAGCGCGGCATGACGCGCTTCGGGAAGGCGATCATAAAAACCTTTCGCAAGCGGGCAGGATTCGCCGTGACAGGATTTGCCCGGATGCTCGCACGCTTTCTCACGCGCGACCAGTTCGAGCACGCGCAGCTTGAGATTCGGATTGGCCGCGCGCAACGTGGCGAGCGCATCCAGCGCCAATCCGCGCCCCGAAGTTTTGGCGGTGAGGAAGAAAATCTTGTCCAGTTTTTTCTCCGGCATCGCCTTCAACAACGGAAACAACGTGCCCAGCGTTTTGCCTATGCCCGTGGTCGCCTGCGCCATGAGGCAACGCCCAAGATGCGCGGTTTTGTAAACCGCTTCGGAAAGCAGCCGCTGCCCCGCGCGAAACTCGGGATGCGGAAATTTGAGCGCGGCGAGCGCGGCATCACGCGCGTTTCGATGCGCGACTTCGCGGTCAGCCCAGGCTTGCAGTTTTTCGCATTGCTGCCGCCCCCAATCGCGCAATTCGGCGGCGGAAAATTTTTCGGTGAACGGAAATTCGTCCTTGCTGGAAACGTTGTAATACACCCGCGCGACATTGATCTCGTCCAGCCCGCGTTCCTCCGCGAGCAAATGCGCGTACATCTTCGCCTGCGCGCGGTGCAGATGGCGGTGATTTTCCGGGATGCGTTCCAGCGATCCCTTGAACGTTTTGATTTCTTCGAGCAGATTTTCATGCGGATCGTAGCCGTCGGCGCGACCGCGGATGAAGATGTTTTTGTATTCGCCCGTGAGCGGAATTTCGGTGAGATAACCCGGCGCGCGACGCGCGGTGACGGTGTTGTGTCCGGCCATGCCTTCGAGCGCGGTGGGCGTGGGCGTGAAACGCTGGTCGAGATCGCCGATGCGCGCCGTGAGATCGCACAGCGCGCGCACCGAAATCACATAACGGAAAGGCGCGGCCTCGTTTTCCGAGACGATCAGATTGGGCGCGAGTTTGATGGCGGAATCCTGCGGAAGGTGGGCGAAAAGCAGATTGTACCAGCCGCCCGCGCGAGGCAAGCGGCGCGAAGTTATGCGATACTGCGATCAATCAAATTCGCAGGGGCTATCATGCAGCAAACCTCCACATCGCGTCGCGCGGAACTCGCGCTCATACTCATCGCCGCGCTGGTGCAGGCGGGCATTTTTTATTTTTTGCAGTTTTACATCACTTCAACAGACGAGCCGACTTCCGCCCCGACCTGGTGGCCTGCGTTGCTGGCCGTGGCGGTGTTTGTTCCGGTCACGGCGCAGTTGCTCGCCGCGCAGTTGCTGACACGCCGCGCGGGTTGGTTCATCGTGGCGATCATGGCCGCCGCGTTTTATTATTTCGGCTGGCATCACAGCCGCGCGTTCAGCACAAGCACGGCTTTTCTCCCGCCACCCGCGCTGTTCGCGCTGTGGTTTTTGCTCATGCCGTTCGTGCAAATCCGGCTCAAGCTCGGCGCGTGGTCGGCGGATTACAAACTGCTGTTCGCCTATTCCTGGCACAACACCATTGTGTTGTTCGAGGCATCGCTTTTCACCGGATTATTCTGGGGATTGCTGGCGCTGTGGCAAGCCTTGTTCGGCATGTTAAACATCATGTTTTTCAAGGAGCTGTTTTCCGCGCCCTTGTTTTATCATCCCGCGACCACGCTGATCTTCGGCTGCGCGATTTATCTCACCGGCTCGACCGAAAACGCCGGGCGCGTGGTGACCGTGGTGCTCAATCAGGTGCTCAATCTGTTCAAATGGCTGGGCACGGTGACCGCCTTGCTGCTTACGCTCTTCACGCTCGCATTGCTGCCGCAGTTGCCCGCGCTGTTCACCTCCGGCAACAAGGCCATCAGCGCCGTCTGGCTGCTGTGGCTGATCGCGGTGGTGGTGTTGTTTCTCAATGCCGCCTTCCGCGACGGCGCGGCAGAAAAACCTTATCCAAAATGGATCGCGCTGTTCATGCGTTTCGTCATTCCGCTCATGGTGATCGTTTCCGTGACCGCGGCCTGGGCGCTGTGCGTCCGCGCGAACGGATACGGGCTGACGGTTGATCGCGTATGGGCGTTTGTGGTCGCGGGCGCTGCGCTGCTTTATTCGGTCGGCTACGCGATTGCCGCGGCGCGCAAAGGCGCGTGGTTCGGCGGCATCGCGCGTGTCAATGTGATCGTCGCGCTGGTTTTGATGGCCGTGCTTGCGCTGATGATGACGCCGATTTTGTCGCCGCATCGTCTCGCGGCGGAGAGCCAATATAACCGCATCCTCGCGGGACCGTTCGATGAATCCTGGATCAACAGCGGTCGCACGCCGTTCAGCACCTTGCGTTACGATACCGGCAGTTACGGCCAGCGCAAACTGGAAGAACTCGCGCAGTTGAAAGATCATCCCGACGCGGAACGCATACGCAAACTGGCAACCGATGATCCGCGCGTATTCGAGGCTTGGTCGCCCAACGCCGATGCCAATGGCGTGGCGCTCGCCAAGTTACGCATTTATCCGCAAGGCCGGACACTGGATGCCGAATTGACGAAAAAACTGGGCGATGATTTTGCCGACGGAAGTTATCCGCTCGGGATGGTAGGGCCGGATGACATCATCCAGGGCAAAAACGTGGTGGGCATATTCGCCAATCTGCATGGTGACGGTTCGGACGTGGAAGATTTTGTGCTGCTGCTACCGGATGTCCGTTACCGGAACGGATTGGTTTATCGGAAAGAAGCCGATGGATGGCGACGTATGGGGGCGGTGACGATCACCGATCCGACGGATGACAAATTCACCCGCTTGCCCAACAACGATGCCGATCAGAAAGACATTCTCGCCCGACTGGAAAAGGGCGAACTCTCCGTCAGGGAACAGGAGTGGAAGGATTTGTGGATAGGCCGGTATCGCATCCGGGTGGAGCCATGATTCATTCCCCGATCTGCGCGCGCAATTTCTCCACGTCAACATTTTTGATGTAGCGCGGGATGTTGCGCCAGATCGTGTGGAAACCGTAGCCGCCGTTTTGCAGTTCGTCCAGCGCCTGTTCCTTGCTCCAGCCCTGATACACAATGCGGTACATCGCCGCGATCAGCCCGGTGCGGTCTGCGCCGTGCTGGCAGTGGATCAGTATCGGACCATCACGATCAACATCGCGCAAAACTTTGAGCGCGGCGACGACATCCTTGTCGTCAATGTCCCAGGTGTTGAAGGGAATGCGCTGAAGCGCGATGCCGCTGTCGGCCAGCATTTCCTCGTCCGAATGAAAAGCGCGGAAGCTGATGACTTTTTTGATGCCCAGTGTTTGCAGTCGCGCGACATCGGCCTTGGTAAATTGCTCGCTGCGATAAAGTGACGGCGTGATGCGGTGCAGATTGCCGATGCCCGGCACGCTTTGCGCCCATTCCACCGGACGTTCCGCAATCGCTTCGTCGGCATGAGCGGGCAATGCGCCGTACACGATCAGCGCCGCAATGAGTATGAAAATTCGCGTGGAGAAAAACATGTACCTCACTCCTCAACCCGTTGCCGGGAAATAAAAAACAACACCAACGCGACCGCGCTCATCGTCCAGTAATCGGTGGGCGCGAAGGCGATCCAGTGAATGTGCCACGGCGCATGAACCGGATCAAAATTGGCCAGCCCGAACGCGGGGTTGAGCACGAACCAGAGAAAATCTTCCGCCAGCCAGAACAGCGTGAGACAGGCGAGCAAACGCGCTTCGATGCGCCACGTCCAGCGTCCGCTGAACAGCACCGGCCAATGAAAAAACAGCGCGACGCACGGAAACACCCACGCATGATAGCCGGTCATCTCGCGGCTGCCCCAGAAAATATCCAGCCACGCATTGCGCGGAATGCGCCAGGTCGGAAGATTGGCCGCCCAACCCGCGCCGCCTTCAATCTGGATTTCGACATTGGCGAAGAAAAACGCGAGCAGCAAGACCCAAAAAATTTGCATCCATGTGCGGCGGGACGGCAAAAAATCGGCGGCTTTCATGCAAGCTCCAACACGCGATCCAGCACGACACGTCCCGCTTGCGGACGACCCAGCGCGCCGCTTTTCCGGCGCAATGTGGCAAGGCGCTCGGGCGTTTCCAGCAAGGCCGCGACGCGATACGCGATGGCGTCGCCGTCAACCGCCTTGAGCGCCGCGCCCTGTTCCAGCAGGTAATCGGCGTTGCGTTCCTCCTGCCCCGGAATCGGCGAATGCACAATCATGGGCAAGCCCATCGCGAGACATTCCGAAGTCGTCAGCCCGCCGGGTTTGGTGATCGCAAGATCGGAACACGCCATCAAACGCTCGATCTGATGGGTGAAACCTTGCGGGAACAAACGCCCCGGATGTTGTTTGGCGAGTTTTTGCAGCGCCTTGAGCATGGCCGCATTGCGACCGGCGAGCGCGATCAGTTGAAAATCGCCCGGCATCGCGAGCAACCGCGCGGCCAGAGTTTCCAGACCGCTCAAGCCCACGCCTCCGGCCATGAGCAGAAAAGTTTCGCGCGCCGGATCGAGACCGAATTGCTCCGCGCATACGCTTCTGCTTAATTTTTCACTGAACGCGGGCATGATGGGAATGCCGCTGACCATCACCGCGTCCGCCGCGATTCCGCGTTGCTGCGCGCGCCACGCGATCTCCTCGTTCGCCACAAAATAGCCGCGCATGTGCGGCACGATCCACAAGCTGTGCAAATCAAAATCCGTCACCTGCACCCACACCGGCGGCACGGGATGCCCCCGGCGCAGCTCGCGCGAAAGCAGTTCTGCGGGGAGAAAATGCGTGCAGATGATCGCGTCGGGATTTTGCCGCCGCACCTCGGCAAGCAAGGCGCGACAACTCAGGCGCTCGATCGCGCGACGCAATTTCTGGCTGGTCTTTTCCGGCGATGCCTCGTTGGTTTTGCGATAGAGATAGCTCCACAACTCGGGGTGATCGTTGACCAGTTTGATGTATTGGTCGGCATAGAGTTTGCGAAAACCGGCGGAGACAAAATCCATCACATCCAGATGCACCGCCTCCACGCCCGCCGGATGTTGTTCGGCATACGCGCGTATCGCTTCGGCGGCGCGCGTATGTCCAGCTCCGGCGCTGACACTCAATAGCAGGATTTTTTTCATGCAAATTTTTCCATTGTGTGAATCCGTTATGCGGATTCGTCCATGACGATTTCATAACACGGCTTGTATTCACCCGTGAGCTTCATGCGTTTTTGCGCGACGAACGCGGCCAGCAGCGCGTCCATGCGCCGCATTATTTCCGCATCGCCGCGCAACGCGAATTTGCCGTGCTGCTTGATCGCGTCTATGCCCACGCTTTTGACGTTGCCCGCGACGATGCCCGAAAACGCGCGGCGCAAATTGGCGGCCAGCGTGTGCTCGGGCTGATTTTTGTTGAGCTTCAGATCGCGCATGTTTTCGTGCGTCGGGTGAAAAGTCTGCTGCAAATCGTGTTCGATCCTGAGCCGCGAATCGAAATAATAGGCGTCGAAATGCTGCTCGCGGTGCGCGCGCACCGCCTGAATCCCAGCCTGGATTTCGAGCGCCACCTGCGCCGGATCGTCAACGATGATCTTGTAACAACGTTGCGCCTCCGCGCCCAGAATATCGCCGATGAACGCATCAATCTGGCGGAAATATTCCTCCGCGCTTTTCGGCCCCGTAAAAACAAGCGGGAACGGCGTCCCCCGATTTTCGGGATGCAGCAACACGCCGAGAATGTAGAGGATTTCTTCCGCCGTGCCAACGCCGCCGGGAAATACGATAAAACCGTGGCCGAAACGCAAAAATGCCTCCAGCCGTTTTTCCACGTCCGGCAAAATCACCAGCTCGTTGACGATGGGATTGGGCGGCTCGCCCGCGATGATGCCCGGCTCGGTAAAGCCGATGTAGCGCCCCTTGCCGACCCGTTGCTTGGCATGACCGATGGTCGCGCCTTTCATCGGCCCCTTCATCGCGCCCGGCCCGCAGCCGGTGCAAATATCAAAGCCGCGCAAGCCCAATTGATAACCGACCAGCTTGGTGTATTCGTATTCATCGCGGCTGATCGAATGCCCGCCCCAGCACACCACCACATTCGGATCGGTGCGCGGCCTGAGCACGCCCGCATTGCGAAGAATATGAAAAATCGCCTCGGTCGTCCCTTCGGAAGTTTCCAGATCAAAACGCGAATTTTCCGAAATTTCCTCATGCACAAAAATCATGTCGCGCAACACGGAAAACAAATGCTCCTGCACCCCAGCGATCATCTTGCCATCCACAAACGCCGACGCCGGCGCATTTCTGATGTCAAGCCGAATCCCGTGCGGCTGCTGGATGATGCGGATGTCGAACGCGCCATACCGATCCAGCAACTCCTTCGCGTCATCCAACTCGTTGCCGGTATTCAACACCGCCAACGAACAATCACGATAAAGCCGATGCAAACTGCCATGCCCCCGATCGAGCAAATCAGTCGCCTCCGTTTTGGAAAGAACCTCCAACCGCCCGGTCGGAGCAATCTGGGTATTGATGACGGTGTATTCCATAGGTAAGTTTGGTTGTTGAGTTAATGACTTCTTTAAAGTGTACCGGCTTTGGCTTTCGTCTGCATTAATGCCGTTATGTCCAAATGCTCACAACACTTTTTCTGCGGGTTTCGCCCCATTTTTTTGACTTTCGCCCTGATTAATTCGGGGTGATACCCAGCTTTTATTTTTGGGGCTGAAGTAGATTAGCTTAGATGATAAGCTAATCCCATGAAGCTAACGCATTGTAAGTTATCGAGAAAACAGCGGGCAAAGTTGCTTGAATACTTCGTTCTGGAAGTGACAGCCAGATCCGCAGCCGATATTCTGGGCATACAAGCCAACACAGCCATTCTGTTTTACAGAAAGCTGCGTGAGATCATTGCCTATTACCTGGAGCAAGAAGCCCATGAAGTCTTCGATGGCGCAGTTGAGTTGGACGAGAGTTACTTTGGCGGCGCACGCAAAGGCAAACGGGGGGCGCGGTGCGGCGGGCAAGGTGGCGGTGTTTGGCATTCTCAAGCGCGGTGGCAAGGTCTTCATCAAGGTGGTCAATGATACCCGAGGCGAGACCCTGATGCCGCTGATTGCAAGGAAGATTGCGCCTGACAGCATCGTCTATACGGACAGCTATGGCAGCTATAATGCGCTGGATGTGAGTGACTTCTACCACATGCGGGTGAATCACTCCCTCCTGTTTGCCAAGGGCAAGAACCACATCAATGGCATTGAAAACTTCTGGAATCAGGCCAAGTGTGTGTTGAGAAAGTACAATGGGATTCCGAAAACATCGTTTCCGCTCTTCCTCAAGGAATGCGAATTCAGATTCAACTACGGAACCCCGAAACAACAACTGAAAATACTGAGAGGAGTGGGCAGAAATTTGAGACTAATCTACTTCAGCCCCAAACTTTTTCTGCTATTTCTGTTTTTCGCTGCATCCGCGCACGCTGCGCCGCTCGACCCATTTGCCTCATGGATACCTGCGGGCTGGAAATTGCTCATTCAACGGACAGGCGACCTGAACAACGATGGCGCGGCGGATGCCGCGCTGGTGCTGGAAAAAACCGATCCCGCCAACATCAAACCCAACAAAGGTCTGGGAGCACCCGAGCTGAACCTCAATCCGCGTCGGCTGCTCGTGCTGCTCAACACGCCAGGCGGTTACAAGCAAATTCTGAGTCGTGACGATCTGCTGCCCACGCAGGACGAGGAGGAAAACACATGTTTGCTGGATCCGCTCGCCAATGGTGATGTTTCCATCGAACGCGGCGATCTCATCATCTCGCTGCAATATTTCATGAGTTGCGGCGGCTGGGGCGTGCCCACCGTGACCTACACCTTCCGGCTTGAGGGTGAACGCTTCCGCCTGGTGCATTATGGCGATCTCACACTCATCCGAAACACGGGGACGATGTCCCAGCGCAGCTTTGATTATCTGACCGGGCAGAAGGTGACCATCAGCGAAGAATACACGTCCGAAGAGCAGGAGCAAAACGGGGAACCGGAACGGAAGGAATTTACGGAAAAATTCACTCCCCGCAAATACTATCTGGATGATTTTTTCATGAGCTGCGACTATTCGGAAGACGGAACGCCGCAACCGGATGGCTGGTGCGGTTGAATGGGGGCATTACCTCTGCCCCCGAAAGGAAAATCAACCGCGCTTTAATGTCACCGTGATCGTTCCGTCTGAAGAACCCGCGCAGAAGGCGAGCGGCAGAAAAATCAAAGCCAGACAGCAGGCGCTTCCGCCGTTGAATTTCCCCGGAGTGATTGTTTCCGAGACCACTTCCCAGCCGTCGGCGGATTCTTTTTGCAGTGCGGCTGTTTTCTGCGTTTGTCCGCCGGGGGTATTGGGGAAAGTCAGGGTTTTGAATTCAGTAGCCAACGCTCATCCTTTCAACGATGTGAATAATAAAGGGTAAAAAAGTAAATCCGAAAGCAAAGCCGGTCGCCAGCCGGAGTGGGTTATTGCTGTTTCTCCAACCCAGATTCTGGGTTACGCCGTCCAGCCCCATGCACATCAGCGCGATGGGAAAAAGATAGAGCGCGCTTTCCCGCCACGGAATCAAAAAGGGCGATGTCGCATAGCCGATAAAAATTCCCGTGCAG
This sequence comes from Methylobacillus sp., assembly GCA_031285185.1. Classification (GTDB taxonomy): domain Bacteria; phylum Pseudomonadota; class Gammaproteobacteria; order Burkholderiales; family Methylophilaceae; genus MM2. Next base: position 7,229 of record JAITWS010000099.1, on the reverse strand, counting down.
CGGGCGCAAATGTGAAATTGCCGTCCGGCGACGAAAAAGGAACGCTCCGCGCGGCGATGGCAACGCCACCAGCGGTGGAGAAAAACACTGTCCACGAATACAAAAATCAAAAGGCGCTGCATTCTGTTCCGCATCCGCGAAAGAAGATAAACTTCCGCCATGATTCATCGGGGGCTTGCCGGCTGTCAATGTAAAAACGGGTGAATCTTCCCCGATTGCGGATTATCCTTGCCAACACCCTAAAAAATAACGTAAAATCCCGCCCTTTCTGTTTATTCAACATAGAGACCCGATTATGGTAGTGATCCGTCTTGCCCGTGGCGGCGCGAAGAAATCTCCGTTCTACAGCGTGGTGGTGGCCGATTCGCGCAATCGTCGCGATGGCCGTTTCATCGAGCGCGTGGGCTTTTACAACCCGATCGCCGCCGAAGGCCGCGAAGCCGTGCGCCTCAACAGCGAGCGCATCGCTTATTGGCAGGGCAAGGGCGCGCAATTGTCCGACCGCGTGGCGCTGCTGGTCAAGCAAGCGGCCAAGGCCGCCTGACAAGTTGGCGCAATCGCCGCCCGAGCATCTGGTGGTGATGGGACGGATTGCCGTCCCCTATGGAGTGCGCGGCTGGATCAATGTCCAGCCGGATACGGAGTATCTCGACGGTCTGTTTGATTATCCCGTGTGGTGGGTGGAAACCGATGGCGCGTGGCGGGAGTTTCCCGTCGCGGAGGCCAAAATCCACGGCGATCATCTGGTCGCGCGGCTTGAAGGCGTGGATGACCGTGAGCAGGCTTTCAAGCTCAAGGGCAAAACCATCGCAGTGCCGCGCGCGGAATTGCCCGCGCCGGATGAAGATGAATATTACTGGTCTGATCTGATCGGGCTGGAAGTGGAAAACCTGCAAGGCGAAAAATTCGGTCGCATCGCGCATTTGTTCGAGACCGGCGCCAATGATGTGATGGTCGTGCAGGGCGGGCAGGAACGTTTGATTCCTTTCACCGCGCAGGTGGTGCGGGATGTTGATCTGCAAAACAAGCGCATGACGGTTGATTGGGACGCGGATTTTTAGCTGTGAATTTCGACGTTATCACGCTGTTCCCCGCGATGTTCGAGGCGATTGCCGCGCATGGTGTGACGGCGCGGGCGCTGGAAAAAAAGATTTACGGGTTGACGTTGTGGAATCCGCGCGATTTCACGAGCGACAACTACAAGACGGTGGATGACCGTCCCTACGGCGGCGGCCCCGGCATGGTGATGCTGATCGCGCCGCTGGAAAAGGCGATTCACGCGGCTAAAGCGCGGCAGCGCGAGGCCGGGGTGGAAAAACCGAAAGTGATCCACCTTTCGCCGCAAGGCCGTCCGCTGACGCACGCGAAAGTTGCCGAACTTGCGCGCGAACCCGGTTTGGTTTTGCTGGCGAGCCGTTATGAAGGCGTGGACGAGCGCCTGTTGCGGCGCGAGGTGGATGAAGAGATTTCGATGGGCGATTATGTGCTGTCGGGTGGCGAATTGCCCGCGATGGCGCTGATTGATGCGATTGTGCGGCAGTTGCCCGGCGCTTTGGGCGATGCCGATTCGGCAGCCGAGGATTCCTTTGTGGACGGCTTGCTCGATTGCCCGCACTATACGCGGCCTGAAGTTTATGAGGGCATGAACGTGCCGGAAGTTTTGATGTCCGGCAATCATGCGCTCATCAAGCGCTGGCGATTGAAACAATCGCTGGGGCGAACCCGGGACAAGCGCCCGGATTTACTGGCCGAAAGGCCGTTGACGAAAGAGGAATCCCGGCTGCTCGCCGAGTACGCGCAGGAACAGGAACCTCACAATTAAAAGGAAACAGGTAATGGCAAACATCATTCAACAACTGGAGCAGGAAGAAATTGCCCGTCTCGGCAAAAAGATTCCCGACTTCGTTCCCGGCGACACGGTGGTCGTCAGCGTCAATGTGGTGGAAGGCGAACGCAAGCGCGTGCAGGCTTACGAAGGCGTGGTGATCGCCAGACGCAATCGCGGTTTGAACTCCTCCTTCATCGTGCGGAAAATCTCCTCCGGCGAAGGCGTGGAGCGTACTTTCCAAACCTATTCCCCGCTGATCGCGGGCATCGAGATCAAGCGTCGCGGCGATGTGCGTCGCGCCAAGCTGTATTATCTGCGTGAACGTTCCGGCAAATCCGCGCGCATCCGCGAAAAGCTGCAAGCGCGCGAAAAGGAAAGCGTTGCCGAGGAGTAATTTTTCGATTCCCGCCACACGCTTTTGCGAAAAACCCCACCTCTTCGGACGTGGGGTTTTTTTTCGGAAAGAAGTCTGTATAGTATGATTGGTCAGTTAATAATTGATCGCACCATGAATCACGGTGACGATCCTGATCCGAATCAAATTTAAATAATGAATATCGGGAAGGGGTGGGATAGTTGTCCAGCGAAGTTGTTTTAAGCGCGCGCGGTTTCGGGGTATCGTTCGGCAAGCGCGTCATTCTGGCGGAACTCGATTTCGATCTGGTCGCGCGCGGTGTCACCGTGCTCATGGGGCCGACCGGAACAGGAAAATCCGCGCTGATGCGCTCGCTGGCCTGGCAGGACGCTCACATCCCGGAATACCGCAACTGGGGGCGCGTCGAGTTGGGCGGCCAGCTTCTGGGCGAACATAATCACGCCGCGCTGGTTCCGCAAAATCTTGATCTGCCCGCCGTCACCGTTTACGAATTTATCGCCGCCGAAATCCGCAAAACCAAACCCCAGCTCGCCTCCAAGGATTTGCACGAAATCGCCCGCATCACGCTGGGCAACTGGCTCGCCCACGATATTGCCGCGCATCTGGACGGGCAGGCGATCGGCCTGTCCAAAGCCGCGCAAAAACGCCTCGCCATCATCGCCGCGATGATCGCCCGACCTGCGTTGCTGATGATAGACGAGCCGACTTCGGGCATGAACAAGGACGAGGCGCTGCCCGTGCTTGAACTCATCGCGGAAATCGGTCGCCGCGCGGCGGTGCTGGTCAGTCTGCACAATCAGGCGCAAGCGCGCATGATTGCCGCCGATGTGCTGTTGCTGGCGGGCGGGCGCATACAGACGCAGTGCGATGCGAATCGTTTTTTCCAGAATCCGCCCAACGATGTCGCGCGTCAATTCATCAAAACCGGCAGTTGCCATGTGCCTTCGCCGGACGCCAACCCCGAGGATTTGAGCGAAGATGTGGAACCGCCGCCGCCCCTGCCGCTCATCGCGCAAATGGCGACGCAGGCCGCGCCGGAATATCGCGGTCCGCGCGGATTCCGCTGGATCATCCCCGGCAAGCTCGGAACCACGCCGCTACCCGGCGCGGTTGCCGACATCAACCACGATCTCGCCGCGCTACGCATGGTCGGCATCACCACACTTATCACACTCACCACCGGCGATCTGCCGCAGGACGTTTTGCAAAAACACGGCTTGCGTAACGTGCATCTGCCGATTTACGACCGCGAAGCGCCCACCGTGCTGCAACTCAAAATGCTGACTTTGCGGATGACGGAAATGCTCGCGCGCGGCGAGGCGCTCGCCGTGCATTGCCGCGCCGGAATCGGACGCACCGGAACCGTGGTCGCGGGCTGGCTCGTCAGCGAAGGGCTGACTGCGGAGGCCGCGCTGGAACGCATCCGCAAAATAGACAAACATTATGTGCAAACCGTGGAACAGGAAAAATTTTTGCACGACTTTGAAACGTATTTGATTAGCAAAGTGTGATTTTAGCGACCGTAAGCAAATCTTAATCTTTCGAACTGACAATGGATCGGCTGGTGCAATTATTGTTCATATACGCAAGTTTTTTAACAACAACCAATGGAGATAAAAAGTGAGCCTTGATAAAGCTATTAACCAAGCTGTCGCATCCGTGCCCGAGTGCCTTGCGGGCGGTTACGTTGACCTGACATCCGGCATGTTGCTGGCCATCAAAACCGTGGATTCACATCCACACGAAGTCATTGACCTGCTGGCCGCCGCGACTGCGGATTTGTTCCAGGGACAAAACGTGAGCATGATCGAAACCATGTTCAAACGCTCGCGCGGCCTCAAGGAAGACGACCACCACTACTTTCAGGAAGTCATCGTCAACAGCGACAACCTGATTCACGTTTTCATGCGCGGCAAACTGTACCCGGAAAACGTGCTGGTGCTCGTCTGCCGCAAATCCGTCAACCTCGGCATGGCGCTCACCAAAGCGCGCATGACCTTGCCCATGGTCGAAGCGGAAGTTTAAATTTCCGCTGCCATTGCGAATGTGACAAAGCAATCCGAATTTTGAAAAACCGGATTGTTTCGTTGCCTTCGCTTTGGCGACCGACGGCTTTGGGGTAGCATATGCCGATGAACCCTGACGACTACCAGGCCATTTTGCCCACGCCTTTCGGCGCGCTTGGGTTGCGTGTGTCGCGCGATGCGCTGACCGGGATTGATTTTCTGCCCGCTTCCGCGCCGCCCGTGCCGCCGCAGACCGCGTTCGCGCGGCAGGTTTGCGCGGCGTTGCGGGCTTATCTCGACGATCCGCGCCGACCTTTCGATCTGCCGCTTGAATTTGGCGGCACGGAATTTCAACGGCGCGTGTGGCGGGCGATTGCGGCGATTCCGGCGGGAAAAACCCTGACCTATTCCGAACTCGCGGAAAAAGTCGGCTCAGGCGCGCGCGCCGTGGCAAATGCCTGCGGCGCGAATCCGATGCCGGTGATTATTCCCTGTCATCGCGTGGTCGCGCGCGACGGTTTGGGCGGCTTTATGAAAGGTCGCGCGCGCGGTTCCCTCAACATCAAGCAATGGCTGCTGGCGCATGAACGCGGCGAATCTCGCGCTGCTTGATGACTTTACCGACCGGCTGTGGCTGGAGGAAGGGCTGTCGCGCAACACGCTGGAAAGTTATCGGCGCGATCTCAAACAATTCGCCGAATGGCTGGAAAAATCCGCCGCGAAATCCTTGCCGGAGGCGGAACAAAGCGACATCGAAAATTATCTCGCCCACCGTTCGCCGACCAGCAAGCCGCGCAGCATCAGCCGTTTGACCGCCAGTTTGCGGCGGCTTTACCGCTACGCGCTGCGCGAAAATCGCATCGCGCTCGACCCGACCCTGCAACTCGGCTCGCCCAAATTGCCGCGCAGTTTGCCGAAAAGTCTCAGCGAGGACGAGGTCGTCATGCTGCTGCACGCGCCCGATGACAAAGATCCGCTGGGACTGCGCGATCGCGCGATGCTGGAAACCTTGTACGCCACGGGTTTGCGTGTTTCCGAACTGGTCGCGCTCAAGGTCAGCGAAGTCAGTCTGGATATGGGCGTGGTGCGCGTGACGGGCAAGGGCAACAAAACGCGGCTGGTTCCGCTGGGCGAGGAGGCGCTGGATTGGATCACGCGCTACCGCAACGAAGCGCGCGCGGAAATTTTGCAAGGCCGTCTGGCCGAGGCGATTTTCGTGACGCGGCGCGGCGAAGGCATGACGCGGCAGGCCTTCTGGTATCTCATCAAACGCTACGCGAAAACTTCGGGCATCACCAAACCGCTGTCGCCGCATGTGATGCGCCACGCGTTCGCGACGCATCTGCTCAACCACGGCGCCGACCTGCGCGTGGTGCAAATGCTGCTCGGCCATGCCGATATTTCAACCACGCAGATTTACACGCATGTAGCGCGGGAGCGACTCAAAAAACTTCATGCGGATCATCATCCGCGTGGGTGATAATGTTTTCATTGCTGCGCTCGCAGTGACGGAGCGGAGTCAAGTAAGCACTTGAGCAGCAAGCACTATTCCAAATCATCCCCGCAAATCCTTGATGGAATTTGTCGCGTAAGCTACTCTGGCATTGCATTTTCGCGTCATGACCACGGACAGCACCCTGAATGAAAAACGCCGCTATTGCTCTCCTTCTCACTCTTTGTTGTGCTCTCGCGCTGGCGGCGTGCGACCGTGAACGCACGCCCGAGGAGCGGGAAGCTGTCGCGCGGGAGATTTTGCACGAGAAGGCCGGGCGCGGGGATGTCAGGGCGCAATTCAGGCTTGGCGTCATATATGAGCTGGACGGGCGCGGCGATGAGGCCGAAAAGTGGTATCAAAAAGCCGCCGAACAGGGGCATCCCGATGCGCAATACAATTTGGCGCGGCGGTTATGGATGAGCTTTGATGATACGGGCAAAGAGCGCGCCGCCAAATGGTTTGCCGAGGCGGCGGCAGGGTATCGCAAGGCCGCCGAACAGGGCAACGCCCGGGCGCAATACTATCTTGGCGATATGTATTCCTCGGCAGAAGGGGTCGCCCAGGATCCCGCGCAAGCGGCCTTTTGGTTTCGCAAATCCGCCGATAAGGAAAATGCGGATGCTCAGGTGATGATCGGCGAAATTTACGAGCGCGGTTGGGAAAATATCAGTTATCCGCAAGAGTATCAGGACTGGAAAAGCGACGATTATTCGCAGGACTATGCCAAAGCCGCGGAGTGGTATCGCAAAGCCGCCGAGCAGGGAAATCCCACGGCGCAGGCGCGTCTTGGCACGCTGTATTATTTTGGCCGGGGCGTTGCGGAAGACCGGGAGCAAAGCGCCCGGTGGATGGAAAAATCCCGTGAGAAAAAAACCGGCTTCTTCGACAGCATCATGCCGATACACGATATGGAGCCGGATGGCGCAGTGGAAACACCTGAAACGTCGGGCATCATCAATGCAACAAACAAACTCAACACTCCCGAAGGAACACAAAAATGAAAAGCGCCCTTATCGCGCTGATACTCGCGTTTGGTTTTTACGCGCCGGTTTGCGCGGCTGAACCGTCGGCGAGCGAGCCATCCGCCGCCACGACAGACAGCATTCGCAAGCAGGCCGAGCAGGGCAACGCGCAAGCGCAATACGATCTCGGCGAAATGTATGAGTGGGGAATGCACGGCGTGGAGCGCGATTACGCGCAGGCGCTGTTCTGGTATCGCAAGGCGGCGGAGCAGGGGCAGTATCTGGCGGACAGAAAAGTCAGTCTGGTTGAAGAAAAGTGGCGCAACGCATTGGGCGATGCCGAGTTGCCCGCGCTGCGCGCTCTTGCGAAAAACGGCAATGCGTTCGCGCAATACGAGCTTGGTCTGAGATATGAGAGCGGTTGGGATGTCGCGCAGGACGAGGCCGCAGCCGCCGAGTGGTATCGCAAGGCGGCGGAGCAAGGCGATCGCGAAGCTGCCGCAGGTCTGGGTTCGCTGTACGCAGATGGCCGGGGCGTTGCGCGCGATGCGGCGCAGGCCGA
>JAITWS010000083.1 GCA_031285185.1 Methylobacillus sp. | reverse complement strand
ACGCCGACAACCCAACCGACCCTTACAACCCGGTTCAACAAGTCCGGTTCGCCGACGGCACAATCTGGGATATTGAAACGATCAAAGCCTTGGCGATTGCCGGAAACGACACAGCGCAGACCCTGACCGGCTACACCGGTGATGACATCATCAACGCCGGGGGTGGTAATGATGTTGTCAATGGGCAAGCTGGCAACGATACGCTCGATGGAGGCGCCGGGAACGATAACATCCATGGCGGCGATGGCAATGATGTGTTGCGTGGCGGTGATGGAAACGACACTCTTCATGGTGAGAACGGCAACGACATTCTCGACGGCGGCACGGGCAATGACGGTCTCGTGGGCGGCGCGGGCAACAACACCTACCTGTTTGGCAAGGGTGACGGGCAGGACATTGTTGGCGTGAGTTCCTATTACGATGCCTCCGCAAACAAGCTCAACGTGCTGCAATTCAAGGAAGGCGTTGCTTCTTCGGAGATCATAGTTACCCGTTCAACTTCGCACTTGGTATTGTCCATTGCAGGCACTACCGACTCGGTCACAATTTACTACTTCTTCAACGCCGACAACCCAACCGACCCTTACAACCCGGTTCAACAAGTCCGGTTCGCCGACGGCACAATCTGGGATATTGAAACGATCAAAGCCTTGGCGATTGCCGGAAACGACACCGCGCAGACACTGGTTGGTTTTACTGGTAACGACAGCATCAACGCCGGGGGTGGCAATGATGTCCTCTATGGGCAAGCTGGCAACGATACTTTGGATGGTGGTGCAGGCAATGACGCACTCAATGGTGGTTTGGGTAATGATACCTATCTGTTTGGCCTTGGCTCAGGTACTGACACGCTCATTGATTACGATACTACGGCGGGGAATACAGACGTGCTTTCTTTTGGTACCGGGGTCTCGGCAGACCAGCTTTGGTTCCAACGATCTGGCAATAATCTTGTCGTAAGCATCATTGGCACAACCGATTCCATGACTATCAGCAATTGGTATTCCGGCAACGCTTATCACGTCGAACAGTTCAAGACCGCCGACGGCAAGACGCTGGCTGACACCCAAGTGCAAAACCTCGTGCAAGCCATGGCCGCCTTCGCGCCTCCGGCGTCGGGACAGACTACATTGCCGACAAATTACCAGAATGCTCTGGAAACAGTGATCGCGGCGAATTGGCAGTAAGCGCAGTTTATCTTCTCTTCAACCCCTCTTCTTTTCAAGGAAGAGGGGTTGTTTGTTGAGTGGCTTCTTCAATTGCCAACTTTTGCGCGATTTGGACGCTGCATTATGGATTCGACATCGGCGATGATTTGTCGGGCGGGGCAATTCAATGCGCCCGCGAGTTTGAAGAGGGTGGTGAGAGATGGTTGTTGCTGTCCCAGTTCAAGAATGCTGATATACGTCCGGCGCAAGTCGGCTTCCAGCGCCAGTTGCTCTTGCGTCAACCCGGCGTCCAGTCGCATTTTTCGCAGCACCTTTCCAAAAGCTAAAGCTGTATCCAAAATTCCTCCCACTATTGGAGGAATTTTTGCTGTATGCTAGGTTGTCGTCATCCCATAGTTATAGGATTTTCGATGGTTTAAAAGTACGCGCGACGGGATGGGAGCTATAATCAAAGCAGGGGGAACTTGTCAAAATAGTCAGACTACGCAAGCACAAAGAGGCAAAAGCTAGGGGGAAATTTGAAGCGGTCACGAAGGTGGCCGTTTTTTTTGGCGTGGTGCTCCTCGCAATGACAGGGATGCGGTTGGCGTAGGGGCGGGTTTAAAACCCGCCCGGATTTTTTCGCCGCCTGCGCGGGCAGGTTTGAAACCTGCCCCTGATTTGCCCGCATCGGAATCAGCGAAATTTCGCGAACAAATTCTGAGGCAGCGGCACGCTCGGGGCTTGCGGTCGTCATATGGTGGCATATACAATTAGGCATATCCTTTCAGGAGGCTAATACTATGCCCTCGATGCTCACACCTCCGCGCCCCAGAGAGGCGCGGCTGTTCCGCAACAATCGCAATCAGGCGGTGAGGATTCCGGTCGAGTTTGAGTTGCCGGGTGATCGCGTGTTGATCCACCGCGAAGGTGACAAGCTCATCATTGAGCCGGTCACCAAACCGACAAGCCTCGTCGAACTGTTAGCCGCGTGGCGGAAAGAACCGCCGCTTTCGGAGGATGATTTGTTCCCCGAGATTGAGGACGAACCCGCTGCGCCGGAGGACATATTTTGAGCAAGTATTTGCTTGATACCAATATCATCAGCGACTTGATCCGCAACCCGGACGGCGCGGCGGCTCGTCGCGTGGGTGAGGTTGGCGAAAAGCAGATTTTTACCAGCATCATTGTCGCTGCCGAGTTGCGCTATGGTTGCGCGAAAAAAGGTTCAATCAGGTTGCGCGACCAAGTGGAAAGCCTGCTTGGAACCATCTCCGTATTGCCGCTGGATATCCCGGCGGATGCCCTCTATGGTCGCATCCGCACCGCACTGGAAACGGATGGTCAACCCATAGGCGCGAATGATTTACTGATCGCCGCCCACGCGCTCGCCCTTGGGATGACGCTGGTCACAAACAACACCCGCGAATTTGGCCGCGTCCGCGGTCTCAAGATTGAGAACTGGATTAGCGGCGATAAATCGCCAAGCTGACGGCTTCGCCAAAAGAGTGCTTTGAGCGCAGTTGCAATCCACCTTTTTTGTTTGAATCGAAGTTGATTGTGTTGGATGGCGGCCTTCGGCCTTATTCAACCTGTCTGAATAACGTCATTTAACCCCCACCCTCACCCCAGCCCCTTCGACAGGCTCAGGACAGGCCTCTCCCACCCGCAAGCGGGCGAGGGAGAACAGCGTGGTATGCCAGGTTTTGTAGTTCCCTCTCCCGCTTGCGGGAGAGGGGTAGGGGTGAGGGTGGGGGTTAAAAACAGTTTTTCCTGTGCCAGAATCAGCGAAATTTCGCGAGCAAATCGCCGGGTAGCGGCGGGCGTTGCATCCATTCGGGAAGCTCCAGTCCGTCCAGCGTGTTTTTGGCGATGAGCGCCAGTTCCGTGTCGCCTTCGATCAGCAGGCGGCGGCTGAAGAAGAGCGCGTCGGGGTCTTCGCGGCGCGTGGCGAGCAGGGTGTAATCGTGCGCGGTGGCGACGAAGGTGAGGTCGGGTTGCGCGGTTTTGCTGATCGCGCGGAATCCTTTTTCGTCCACGGTGAAGTGCGCTTGCAAGCCGGTGTCGCTGACACGGATGGCGATGCGTTTGTGGTGCAGCGGCTGAAAATCCTGCCGTGCGATGGCGTGTTTGAGCGCGAGATTGAGCAAACGCGCGAGCACGAATGAGGGCGGCAATACGGGCAGCCGGGCGATCACGCGGGCTGCGGCGGCGGGGAATCGGAGTTGCGGGAAATTCATGCGGGTGCTCCTTGCGGTGAATGTGCGGAATGTTCGATCCCGGCGCGCCCGTGCCAATAACCGTTGCACGCCTGATCGGGCAGCAGGGGCGCGAGTTCGCGCGCGGCTTGCGCGGCGGGGGTGAGGCCGTCGAGCGCGGCGCGGAACAGCGCGATCACGTCGCCCGTGTGTTCCGGCTGCGGGCTGATACGCAGCACGTCGGCGCAATTGGCCAGTTCTTCCAGATCTTCCATCAGCGTGTAAACGCTTGCGGATTGGGTTTGCGTGCCGTTGATCGCGAGAAAGGGCTGGCCTTCGCGGGTGTTGAGCGTCATGCCATAAGGCGCTTCGAGACAGCGAAATTCGCAGTTGTCCTTGGGCAGATTGTGCCGTCTGGCGGTGAAACAGCGCGCGGAAAAAGCGAGCGGCAAACGTCCGCAGGCGAAAATTTCGGTTTCCAGTTCGCGCGTATTTTGCGCGAGCAATTCATGCAACAGCTTGCGCGACATTTCGACCGGCATGACCCAGCGGAACGCGCCCGCTTCGGCCAGCAGTTCCAGCGTTTGCGGGTTGTAGATGTTGATGTGCGCCCCCGCGACGAAAGGCTGACCTTGTGCGAGTCGCACGGCGGCCATGTCGTTGGCTTCGATGCGAAAGCGGTCGTTGGCGACGAGGCGACGCAGGGTTTTGAGATCGGATTCGGATTCGATGAGCGCCTGCGTGGAGAGCACGATTTCCTTGCCGGATGCGGCCAGCATTTCCGCGGTTTGCAGCCAGTCGTCGAGGCGAAATTCATGACGGCGCGAGCACACTGTTTCGCCGAGATACACGATGTCCACCGGCCAATCGGCGGCTTGCGCGTAAAAATCCAGCAGCCGCTGACGCGGCCAGTAATACAGCACGGGGCCAAGCGAAAGTTTCATGGCGTTCCTATTTCCACGGGCGGTGATACGCGCCCAGCGTGTGTTGTTGCCCTTCGGCGAGCTTGTCGAGTTGCGCCGTCCATGCGGCTTGCACGGTATAACGGTCGGCGTCGCGTTGCGCGCGGTCAATCGCGGCGCGCCACACTTTGGTGACTTGCTCGACATAAGCCGGGCTGCGTTGGCGACCTTCGATCTTGACTGCGGCTATGCCCATCGCGAGCATTTCCGGCAAAAGTTCCAGCGTGTTCAAACTGGTCGGTTCCTCAATCGCGTAATAGGTTTCGTCCTCGACTTCAAAGCGGCCTTTGCACAAGGTTGGGTAGCCGGTTTTTTCGCCCGCTGCGTAGCGATCCAGCAAAATTCCGTTGAGGCGCGATTCCAGACCTTGCGGCGTTTGTTCCCAGCGCACTGCTTTGGCCGGGGAACACACGCCCGCGGTATTGGGCGATTCGCCCGTAGCGTAGGACGACAACACGCAACGGCCTTCGACCATGACGCACAAACCGCCGAACCCGAACAACTCGATTTCCACCGGCGTGTTTTTCACCACGTTTTCCACCTGCGCGAGCGAGAGCACGCGCGGCAACACCGCGCGTTGGATGCCGAAATGTTCGTGGTAATAATTGATGGCCTCGTAGCTGGTCGCCGAGCCTTGCACCGAAAGATGCAGCCGCATGTAGGGATGAACGCGGCTCGCGTAGCGCATGAGTCCGGGGTCGGCGAGGATGATCGCGTCCGCGCCGATTTCCACCGCGTCATCCACCGCCTGCCGCCATTGCAGCCAGGTCGCGGTCTGGGGAAAGGTGTTGAGCGCGACCAGCACTTTTCCGCCGTGCAGATGCGCGTAGCGCACTCCTTCGCGCGCGGTGGCGGGATCGAAATTGAGTCCGGGAAAAGCGCGCGCGTTGGTGGTGTCGCGGAAGCCGATGTAAACGCAATCCGCGCCGTGATCTATCGCGGTTTTGAGCGCCGGAAGATTTCCGGCTGGGCAGACCAGTTCAAACGACATGCGGGTTTTCATCCATGCTGAAAAAGGAATCGGGGCGCGGAAATATAAAACGAGACATCATTATCCCATATTATGAAAATTTAACTAAGTCTGGTTATTTGGTGCAACATGCTTTTATAATCCAACGCTGCAAATTAATTTTTGGTGAAATTTATGCGACTGACCACATATTCCGATTACGCCATGCGCGTGATGATTTATCTCGGCTTGCCGCGCAACGAGTTGAGCACGATTGCCGGCATCGCCAAGGCTTACGACATTTCGGAAAACCATCTGACCAAGGTGGTGCACCAGTTGGCGAAGCGCGGGTTTATCGAAACTGTGCGCGGCAAAAACGGCGGCATGAGACTCGCGCGGCGACCCGCGGAAATCAACATGGGCGAGGTGCTGCGCTTCACCGAGGGCGAATCCGGCCTGTTGCCGTGCGTGGACGGGCAGGGTTCCTGCTGCATCGGCGGCGTGTGCAATCTGATTGATGTTTTGCGCGATGCCCAAAACGCCATGTTCAAAGTCATGGACAAGCACACGCTGGCGGATGTTTTGCGGAAACGCAGACAGCCGCTGGCCGAGATATTGATCCATCCCCACGCCAAAAAGTCAGCCCGCGGCTGACGCAGTTTCCGGCGCGAACCAACCCAGCGTTTCGTGCAGCGGCACAACGCTGCCGAGCAAAATGAGGCTGGGCGTTTGCAGCGCGGAAGCGGTTACCAATCCGGCAATCGTATCCAGCGTGCTGCTCACAATGCGCTGTTCCGTCGTTGTGCCGTGTTGCACCACCGCAATCGGATGCGCGGGCGGCAGGCCGTGTTCCATGAGCTTTTCGCAGATCGCGGGAAGCGCGCCCAATCCCATGTAAATTACCACCGTCTGATGCGGACGAGTGAGCGCGACCCAATCGAGATCAAGTTTTCCGTTGCACAAATGGCCGGTGGCGAACAGCACCGATTGCGCGTGTTGGCGATGCGTGAGCGGAATGCCCGCGTAACACGCGATGCCGTTGGCAGCGGAAATGCCGGGGATCACCTGAAACGGAACGCCATGCGCGGCGAGCGCCTCGACTTCCTCGCCGCCGCGTCCGAAGATGAACGGGTCGCCGCCCTTCAGCCGCAGCACATTTTTGCCTTGCCGCGCGAGCGAAATCAGAAGATCGTTGATGTCCTCCTGCGGCAGCGCGTGATTGCCCGATTTTTTCCCCACATAAATTTTTTCCGCAGTATCGCAGACCAGTTCCATCACCGCGTCCGACACCAGCGCGTCATACACCACAACCTCGGCTTCCTGCATGAGGCGCAGCGCGCGCACGGTGAGCAAATCGGGATCGCCCGGCCCCGCGCCCACGAGAAAAATCTGACCGCCATGCGGACGTTCGTCGCGGCGAAATGGAAGTTGAATGTTCATGTTCGCAATTTACCCGATCGCCGATTGTTGAAACTTGACTTGCATCAAGGAAGGGGAATCTGAATTCATCCATTCTGTGTTTGAGATTTTTCATTTTCAACTTGAATGCCGGGAGAGCAACATGCGTAACAGTAAATGGATGGGTGGATTGGTTGTATCCGCGCTGGCGCTGGCCGTCAGCGGAGCTTATGCCGCGAGCAACAGCGAGATCGAGGGAAATTATCACGCGGGCGGTTCGCCGCTCGAAAATGTGGAAATGCATCAGGATGTGAATCCCAAGGCGCCGCAGATGACGGCCAAGGAATTTGAACTGGCCAAGGATATTTATTTTCAGCGCTGCGCGGGTTGTCACGGCGTGCTGCGTAAAGGCGCGACCGGCAAGCCGTTGACGCCGGACAAAACGCTGGCGAACGGCACGGATTATCTCAAGGTGTTCATCAAATTCGGCTCACCCGCGGGGATGCCGAACTGGGGCACATCCGGCGAGCTGACCGACGAGCAGGTTGATTTGATGGCGCGTTATGTGCAGCAAACGCCTCCGACCCCGCCCGAATACGGCATCAAGGAAATGGAAGCGAGTTGGAAGCTGCTTGTGCCGCCAGATCAGCGTCCGAAGAAAAAGGAAAACAATCTCAACATTCAAAATCTGCTTTCGGTCACGCTACGCGACGCAGGGCAGATCGCGCTCATAGACGGCGACAGCAAAAAAATCGTGAACATCATCAAGACCGGCTACGCGGTGCATATCTCGCGCATGTCGGCCTCGGGACGTTATCTGTTTGTGATTGGTCGCGACGCGCGCATCAACCTGATTGATCTGTGGATGGCCAAGCCGGATACCGTGGCCGAGATCAAGGTCGGGCTGGAAGCGCGCTCGGTGGAAACTTCCAAGTACAAGGGTTATGAGGACAAATACGCGATCGCGGGCACTTATTGGCCGCCGCAGTACGTCATCATGGACGGCGACACGCTCAAGCCGCAGAAGATTGTTTCCACGCGCGGCATGACGGTTCCGCCGGAGCAGGAATATCACCCCGAACCGCGCGTGGCCTCCATCGTCGCCTCGCATTACCATCCCGAGTTTCTTGTGAACGCGAAGGAAACCGGCAAGATCATGCTGGTCAACTACAGCGATCTCAAGAACCTCAAGACGGTGACCATAGATGCCGCCCGCTTCCTGCATGACGGCGGATTCGACTCCACGGGTCGTTACTTCCTCGTGGCCGCCAACGCCTCCAACAAGGTGGCCGTGGTGGATACCAAGGACAACAAACTCGCGGCTCTGGTGGATGTGGGCAAAACCCCGCACCCCGGTCGCGGCGCGAATTTCGTTGATCCGAAATACGGCCCGGTATGGGCGACTGGTCACCTGGGCGACGAGACCATTTCGCTCATAGGAACCGATCCGCTCAAGCACAAGGGCAATGCGTGGAAAGTGGTACGCACCTTGCAAGGGCAGGGCGGCGGTTCGCTGTTCATCAAGACGCATCCCAAGTCGAAGAATTTGTGGGTGGATACCGCGCTCAATCCCGATCCCAAGATCAGCCAGTCGGTCGCGGTGTTCGACATCAACAATCTCGAAAAAGGTTTTGCGGTGCTGCCCATCGCCGAGTGGTCGGGTCTGGGCGACGGCGCGAAACGCATCGTGCAGCCGGAATACAACAAGGCGGGCGACGAAGTGTGGTTCTCGGTGTGGAGCGCCAAGGACAAGGAATCGGCCATCGTGGTGGTTGACGACAAAACGCGCAAGCTGAAAGCCGTCATCCGCGATCCGCGCCTCATCACGCCGACCGGAAAATTCAACGTCTATAACACGCAGCATGACATCTACTAACGCAAAGGAGACCCTGGCATGAAAGCATTGATCGCAGCATTGTTGTCCGGCGGATTCATTCTGGCCGCGCCCGCGGCGCACGCGGAAGACGCAAGCGCCCTGATGCAAAAAGGCGGTTGCATCGCCTGTCACAGCGTGGACAAAAAAATCCTCGGCCCCGCGTACAAGGACGTTGCCGCCAAGTACAAGGGACAAAAAGACGCGGAAGCGCTCCTCATCAAAAAGGTCAAGGAAGGCGGCAGCGGCGTGTGGGGACCCATCCCCATGACAGCCAACACCGGCAAACTGAGCGATGACGAGTTCAAGCGCGTCGTCGAATGGATACTTTCCCTGTAACCCGCCGCCCGAACGCCCATGCCGGGCGCTTTTCTCCGGCATGGGCGCGGGCGGTGTTTTTTTTGTTTTTGATGTCTGCTTTTTCCGCGTGGGCGGAAGAAAACATCTCCCCCGAACGCCGGAACGAAATCATCCGCCTCGTGCGTAACGATTGCGGCGCCTGCCACGGCGGAACACTGAAAGGCGGTCTGGGGCTTCCGCTGCGCCCGGAAAATCTGCGCGACAAACCGCCGGAAACCCTGCGCGCCACCATACTGCATGGCCGCGCCGAAACCGCGATGCCGCCCTGGTCGGATTTTCTCAACGAAGAAGAAGCGGGCTGGATCGTGGATCAATTATTGAAGGGATTTCCAGATGCGCGGTGATGAAACTTCGCATACATTTTTCTCCACTGGTGGAGGAGGGGCTGCATACTTTCCGTTCATCCCCGCGAAGGCGGGGATCCAGAACAAAACAAAAAAACCGTTCGTCCTGAGCCCGTCGAAGGATGAACACACATTTCGACAAAGCAAACTTGAGTTGGTCGGGACTCGCCCCGACGGGCGAGATTCTTTCTTTTGCTTGCCCAAAAGAAAGAACCCAAAGAAAAGGGCACCCTGCTTCCGCGGCGCTTCGCGCTCCCTTGCGCTGCTCGCCGATCCGGGCGGCTCGCTGAACTCGCACTGGCTTCGCCAGTGCTCAGACAGACGCTCGCCGAAATCCCCCGGCTCGGCTGCGCTGCTCAGCGCGGCAGAAGGGAATTTAAAGGCGGCGTTGTGCGTTCATCCTTCGACAAGCTCAGGACGAACGGTTTTTTGTTTTGACACCCTCACCCCAACCCTCTCCCGCAAGCGGGAGAGGGAGAACTGCGCGGGGAGAGTGGGAATCGCGAGGGGAGGTTGGCTGGGGAATTTCCTCGCGCTCATCTTCTGTTTCACGCTCACCGCTTGCGCCGGGGTTCGGCTTGAAGGCACGGGCGATCTTGGCATTGTCGTTGAGCGCGATTCGGGCAGCGTGCAAATCGTCAACACCACAGCGCGCACCGTGCTTGCGAAGGTGGAAGGATTGGGCGATCTCACGCACGCTTCGGCGGTGTATTCGCGCGATGGGCGTTACGCTTATGTGTTCGGGCGCGATGGCGGGTTGACCAAGGTTGATTTGCTGACGCGCAAGATCGCGAAGCGCGTGATGCAGGCGGGCAACAGCATAGGCGGCGCGGTTTCGCAGGATGGTCGTTTCGTCGCCGCGCAAAATTACGCGCCGGGCGGCGTCAAGGTGTTTGATGCGGAAACGCTCGCGTTGGTGGCCGATATTCCCGCCGTTTACGGCGACGGGCAACTTTCCAAGGTCGTCGGGCTGGCCGATGCTTCGGGCAATCGTTTCGTGTTCAGTTTGTTCGATGCGGGCGAAATCTGGGTCGCGGACATGAGCGATTCCGCGCATCCCGCGATCAGCCGTTTCCCCGCGGGCAGGCAGCCGTATGACGCGCTGATTACGCCGGACGGACGCTATTACATCGCCGGATTGTTCGGCGAGGACGGATTGGCGCTGCTCGATCTGTGGCATCCCGAACAAGGCGCGCGCCGCATTCTCGACGGCTACGGGCAGGGTGAACAAAAATTGCCGGTTTATAAAATGCCGCATCTGCGCGGCTGGGCGGTGGCGGGAACACGCGCTTATCTGCCCGCGATCGGGCATCACGAATTATTGGTGGTTGATACGCAAAGCTGGCGCGAAGTCGGGCGCATTGCGCTGGCGGGTCAGCCGGTGTTCGCCATCGTGCGACCGGACGGCAAACAGGTGTGGGTCAGCCTCGCCTATCCCGACAATCAGCATGTGCAGGTGATAGACACGGAAAGCGGAAAAGTCACGCGCACACTGGAGCCGGGACGCGCCGTGCTGCATCTCGAATTTACGCCGCGCGGCGAAGCGGTGTGGATTTCCTCGCGCGACGACAACAAGGTGACGATCTACGACACCGCGCGTCTCGAAAAAATCGCCGAGTTGCCGCTGGCCGCGCCGAGCGGAATTTTCTTTACCTCACGCGCCAATCGGGTTGGTTTCTGATGCGAAAATATGACGACATTGAAATGGCATTGCTGAACGATTTTCAGCATGACTTTCCGCTCACGCAGCGCCCGTTTCGCGCGCTGGGCGAGCAGTTGGGAATTTCCGAAGACGCGGTGTTGCGACATCTCGCGCACTTGAGCGAAGAAGGCGTGATAAGCCGTGTGGGGCCGGTGTTCAGCCCCGGCAGCATAGGCGCGAGCACGCTCGCGGCGCTGGCCGCGTCACCGACGAAACTGGAATCGCTGGCGCAATGGCTCAACGGGCTGCCGGAGATCAACCACAATTATCAGCGCGAGCATCGCTATAACCTCTGGTTTGTCGCGACCGCGCCCGATGCCGCGCGGCTGAACGGCACGCTGGAAAACATCGCCGAACATGCCGCCTGCTCCATGCTGACTTTGCCGCTGCTGGAGAGTTTTCATATTGATCTCGGTTTCGACCTCGCGGGCAAACCACGGCGGCATCGCGCGCAAAGCGGCGGCGCGCGCGTTCAACTGAGCGCGGCGCAGAGCGCCATCGTCGCCGCGCTGCAATCCGGCATTCCCTTGCAAGCTGAACCGTTTGCCGCAATCGCGCAGCGTTTGAATATCACGCCGGATGAGGTGCTCGCGCAAATCGCGCATTGGCACGGGCAGGGCGTCGTCAAACGTTTCGGCGTGGTGGTGCGGCATCACGAACTGGGTTACCGCGAAAACGCGATGGCGGTGTGGGATGTGCCGGACGAAGCGGCGAGCGCGATCGGAAAAATCGCCGCGCGACAAACGGGCGTGACGCTGTGCTATCGCCGCGCGCGCCAGATGCCCGACTGGCCGTACAACCTTTATTGCATGGTGCACGGCACGGCGCGCGCGACGGTGCAGGCGCAAGTCGCGGCGCTTGCGCGGGAAAGCGGTCTCGCGGATTTTCCCGCGCGCGTTTTGTTCAGCAATCGCCGCTTCAAACAATATGGCGCGCGTTATGTTTTCGAGGAACATCATGGACGCAACTGACCGCGCCATCATCAACCATTTGCAGGGCGGCTTCCCCATTTGCGAACATCCGTATCGCGTGGCGGCGGAGCAAATCGGCATTTCCGAGGACGACCTGCTGACGCGTTTGCAACGTTTGCTGGATGAAAAAACACTCACGCGTTTTGGCCCCATGTACCAGATCGAGCGCATGGGTGGCGCGTTCAGCCTTGCCGCGATGAGCGTGCCGGAAGCGGATTTCGGGCGCGTGGCGGAAATCGTCAACGCGCTGCCGGAAGTCGCGCACAATTACGAACGCGCGCACCCGCTCAATATGTGGTTTGTGCTCGCAACCGGAACGCCGGGCGGAATCGCGGCGGCGATCACGAAGATAGAATCCGCCACCGGACATCGCGTCATCAACATGCCGAAAGAACGCGAATACTTCGTCGGCGCGAGGTTCGCGGCGTGATGGACAAATTCGACCGCGCCATCGTCGAAGCCACGCAGGGCGGGCTGCCGCTGGTTTCGCAGCCTTATCATGTCCTCGCAGAAAAATTGGCGACGACACCGGAAATCGTCATGCAGCGCATGACGGCCATGCTGGAAAAAGGCATCATCCGGCGCATGGGCGCGGTGCCGAATCATTACGCGCTGGGCTATCGCGCCAACGGCATGACGGTGTGGGATGTGCTGAATGAGCATGTTGACGCGCTCGGCGAAAAAATCGGCGCGCTGGATTTCGTCACGCACTGCTACCGCCGCCCGCGACGGCTCCCGGAGTGGCGCTACAACCTGTTTGCGATGGTGCACGGACGCGACCGCGAAGAAGTCGAAGCCAAGGCCGCGCGCATCGCGGAAATGCTGCAACCCCACTGCCGCGCGTGCGCGATTTTGTACAGCACGCGCATCCTCAAAAAAACCGGATTGCGAATTTAGAGTCAGGAAAAAATCATGTTCCGCATCTCCCAATTCATGCAGGAAATCGCCCGTCCGACACCGTTGGGCGCGTCGCGCAAACCTCCCGGCCCGGTGGTGATCTGGAATCTCATACGACGCTGCAATCTCACCTGCAAGCATTGCTATTCGATCTCGGCGGACAAGGATTTCGCGGGCGAATTGAGCACGGAAGAAGTGTTTGCCGTGATGGACGATCTCAAAAAATTCCGCGTGCCGGTGCTCATCCTTTCCGGCGGCGAACCGTTGCTGCGACCGGACATTTTCGACATCAGCCGCCGCGCCAAACAGATGGGGTTTTATGTCGGCCTCTCTTCCAACGGCACGCTCATCACCGAAGACAACATCGCGCAAATCGCCGACGCGGGTTACGACTATGTGGGCATCAGTCTCGACGGCATCGCAGCCACGCACGACACCTTTCGTCGCAAAGTCGGCGCGTTTGACGCGTCGCTGCGCGGCATAAGATTGTGCCGCGAAGCGGGCATCAAGGCCGGAGTGCGCTTCACGCTGACGCAGGACAACGCGCACGATTTGCCCGCGCTTTTGCAACTCACGGAAGACGAAGGCGTGGACAAATTTTATCTCTCGCACCTCAACTACGCCGGACGCGGCAACACCAATCGCGCGCGCGACGCGATGCGCGAAACCACGCGCCGCGTGATGGATATGCTGTTCGGCGCGGCCTGGAAATCGGCATCGGAAGGGCAGGGACGCGAGTTCGTCACCGGCAACAACGACGCGGACGGCGTTTATCTGCTGTTCTGGGTGCGCGAAAACTTTCCGCATCTCGAAGAGCATATCCGCGCCAAACTCGCGCAATGGGGCGGCAACAGCAGCGGCGTCAATGTCGCCAACATAGACAATCTCGGCGAAGTGCATCCCGATACTTTCTGGTGGCATTATCCGCTCGGCAACGTGCGTCAACGCCCGTTTTCGCAAATCTGGCAGGACGTTTCCGACCCGCTCATGGCCGGCCTTAAGGCGCAACCGCGCAAGATCAAGGGACGCTGCGGCGCGTGCGCGTATTTCGACATTTGCGGCGGCAACACCCGCGTGCGCGCCCTGCAACTCACGGGCGATCCGTGGCAGGAAGACCCGGCATGTTATCTGAGCGACACGGAAATCGGGCTGGATGCGCCGGTTGAGCGCGTTCAGCTCACGGCTTATACGCGGCAGGTGGCGTGATGGAGATCAAGGAAACTCGGCAAACTCCCCTCTCCCCTCGTGGGAGAGGGGTAGGGGAGAGGGGAATAAAAATAAAACTGTTCGTCCTGAGCCGTCATCCTGCGCGTAGTCGCAGGACGAAGGATGAACGCACACTGTGGCCGATTTTTTTATTGCCGTTTCTTCTCTGGACACCTTCCGCTTCCGCCGATGCGCCGCAGCTTTACAGCCAGCATTGCGCGAGTTGTCATGGCGCGGATCGCTTGGGCGGGACGGGAGCGGCGTTGTTGCCGGAGAGTCTGGAGCGCATCAAAAAGAGCGAGGCGATCAATGTCATCACGCAGGGGCGCGTGGCGACGCAGATGGCGGGGTTTGAGCAGAAAATTTCGGCGGAGGAGATCAAGGCGATTGCGGATTATCTCTACACGCCGCTGGCGCAGCCGCCGGAGTGGACGGATGACAACATCCGCGCTTCGCGCATCGCGCTCCATGTGCCCGGAAGTTTGCCGGATACGCCGAAATTCAAGGCCGATCTGCTCAATCTTTTCATCGTGGTTGAAACCGGCGATCATCATGCCACCTTGCTCGACGGCGACACCTTCACGCCGATCAAACGCTTCCCCACGCGCTTCGCGCTGCATGGCGGGCCGAAATTTTCACCGGATGGGCGTTATGTTTATTTCGCTTCGCGCGACGGTTGGGTGTCGCGTTTCGACATCTGGAATCTGGAATATACCGCCGAAATTCGCGTGGGCATTAACACACGCAATATCGCGGTTTCCGATGATGGGCGCTTTGTGATCGCGGCCAATTATCTGCCGCGTAGCGTGGTGCTGCTCAATGCCGCCGATCTCAGTCTGGTCAAAACCATTCCGGCGACCGATGCTGCGGATCGCAGCTCGCGCGTGTCGGCGGTGTATGACGCCGCGCCGCGCAAGAGCTTCATCGTCGCGCTCAAGGATGTGCCGGAGTTGTGGGAAATCAGCTATGACGAAGCCGCCGCGCCGATTTATCCGGGACTGGTGCATGATTACAAAATGGCGGAGAGTTTGGGCATTCCGGGTTTTCTCAATCCGCGCCGCACGCCGCTGGAAGCGCCGCTCGACGATTTCTTTTTCGACCAGAGTTACCGTTATCTGATGGGCGCGTCGCGCGAGGGCAAGGGGCAGGTCATCAACCTCGACGCGCGCGCGAAAATCGCCGATCTGCCGCTGGCCGGAATGCCGCATCTCGGCTCCGGCATCACCTGGAAATGGCAGGGCAGGGAAGTGCTCGCATCGCCCAATCTCGCCAAGGGCATCGTCACGGTGATTGATATGCGCGACTGGAAAGTCATCAAGGAAATCGCCACGCCCGACCCCGGATTTTTTCTGCGTAGCCATGAAAATACGCCTTATGCGTGGACGGACACCTTCAACGGCGCGACCAAAGATACTTTGCAGTTGATTGATAAAAACACGCTGGAAATCGCCGCCACGCTCACGCCGATTCCCGGCAAGACCGCCGCGCATGTCGAGTTCACGCGCGACGGACGCTACGCGCTCGTGAGCATCTGGGAAAACGACGGCGCGTTGATTGTTTACGACGCGACGACGCTCAAGGAAATCAAGCGCATCCCCATGAGCAAGCCCTCGGGGAAATACAATGTTTACAACAAGATCAAGCGCTCTTCGGGGACGAGCCATTAAAACCAACCCGCGCCCCGATTCCGAAAAATGACTTGTTGGCATAGTCATAATAGGCTAGGCTGATGGCTTGGAGGATCAAATGGAAAATACCCTGATATCGAAATCGGAGTTCAAGGCAAGGGCGCTTGAATATTTCCGGCAGGTTGAGACAACGGGCGAAAGCGTGGTGGTGACCGATCACGGCAAACCCGCGCTTGAGGTTCGCCCCTATCGCGCCATTGAGCAAGCTCCGCTGGATATGTTGCGCGGCTCGGTGATTCGTTACGATGATCCTGTCGCGCCCGTGGATGCGGAGTGGGAAGCTTTGTCGTGATCGTCCTCGACACACATGCGCTGATATGGTGGGGAAGCGGGGACAAATTACTGAGCGCCAAAGCGCGCAAAACCATAGAGCGCGAGATGAACGGCGGGCAGATTGTTGTTTCCGTGATTTCGGCCTGGGAAATCGCCATGCTGGTGAAATGCGAAAGACTGGTGCTTTCGATGGATGCGCGGAGCTGGCTGAACGCCGTGGCGCAAATCGAAGCCGTGCATTTTATGCCTGTGGATATTGATATCAGCCTGAACTCGGTGAATCTGCCGGGCGAGTTTCACAAAGACCCGACGGATCGGATGATCGTGGCGACCGCGCGCAAACTGGCGGCTCCGCTGGTGACGCGGGACGAAAAAATCCGCGCTTACAAACATGTCAAAACTATTTGGTAGCTCGCAGATCGGGGTTCGTGCCTCACCCCAACCTATTCTCTTCGTCTCGCAATGACGCGGTTGGCGTAGGGGCGGGTTTTAAACCCGCCCGGTTTTTTTCTGTCGTCTGCGAGGGCAGGTTTGACCAGCCCGAAGGGCGCAGGACAGCCGAAAGCTGGTTCCGCGAAGCGGAATTTTGCACAGCAAAACAAACCTGCCCCTCACTCCGTCATTGCGAGGAGCGTAGCGACGCGGCAATCCAGAAAGTCACGACTGCCGGAATGGAAACAATGCGGAAGACATCGTTTCTGGATTGCTTCGGCTTCGCCTCGCAATGACGGAGTTGGCGTAGGGGCGGGTTTCAAACTCGCCCGTAGTAATACCCGAAAATTGATGTGAATCAAGGTTCGTTTTATCGCAACGCCGTAAACTTTCCCTAATCACCAACGGGAGGACGCAATGAGCACGACATTTACCAAATCAATGGCGCGCAACATCTTTTACGGAGGGTCGGTGTTTTTCTTTCTGTTGTTCATCGCGTTGACGGTGGATACCACGCACGCGCTGCCCAAGCGTGACAACAGTCAGAACATCACCCCCGAAGTCGCGCGCGGCAAAAAAATCTGGGAAACCAACAACTGCATCGGATGCCACACGCTGCTGGGCGAGGGCGCGTATTTCGCGCCGGAGCTCGGCAATGTGTACAAGCGCCGGGGCGGGGACAACGGCGGCGCGGAATTTATCAAGGGCTGGATCAAGGCGCAGCCGACCGGTATTCCGGGTCGCCGCCAGATGCCGAATTTCCATCTGACCGATCAGGAGCTGGACGACGTGGTGGCGTTTCTGAAATACGTTTCGGAAATCAACACCGAAAAATGGCCGCCCAATATCGAAGGCTGATTCGTCACCATTATGGAGATCACGCAAATGCAATATAAATCCCAGGCAGTGGCGAAGCCTTATTTCATCGCCGCCATCGGACTCTTCATCGGACAAATTGTGTTCGGGCTGGTCATGGGTCTGCAATATGTGGTGGGGGACTTTCTGTTCCCGGCCATTCCTTTCAACATCGCGCGCATGGTGCATACCAATCTGCTCATCGTGTGGCTGCTGTTCGGTTTCATGGGGTCGGCGTATTACCTGATTCCCGAGGAAACCGAAAACGAGTTGTACAGCCCGAAACTCGCGATCATCACGTTCTGGATATTCCTCGTCGCGGGGGCGTTAACCGTGGTCGGCTATCTGTTCGTGCCGTATTCCACGCTGGCCGAATGGACGGGCAACAACATTTTGGCGACCATGGGGCGCGAATTTCTTGAGCAGCCGCTGATTACCAAGGTCGGCATTGTGATCGTGGCCTTGTCATTTCTGTTCAACATTTGCATGACTCTGCTCAAGGGGCGCAAAACGTCCATTAGCCTCGTGCTGGTGTTGGGGCTGGTCGGGCTGGCGGTGTTTTTCCTGTTCTCGTTTTACAACCCGACCAATCTGGTGCTGGATAAATACTATTGGTGGTGGGTGGTGCACCTTTGGGTGGAAGGCGTGTGGGAGCTGATCCTCGGCGCGATTCTGGCCTTTGTGCTTATCAAGGTCACGGGCGTGGATCGCGAGGTGATCGAAAAATGGTTGTATGTCATCGTCACCATGACGCTCATCACCGGCATTCTGGGAACCGGCCACCATTATTACTGGATAGGCGCGCCGGAATACTGGCAGTGGTGGGGTTCGGTGTTCTCCGCGCTGGAGCCGATACCGTTCTTCATGATGACCATTTTCGCCTTCAACATGGTGAATCGCCGTCGCCGCGAGCATCCCAACAAAGCCGCGGTCTTGTGGGCGCTCGGCACGGGCGTGCTGGCCTTCCTCGGCGCGGGCGTATGGGGATTTTTGCACACGCTGGCTCCGGTCAACTATTACACGCACGGCACGCAGATGACCGCCTCGCACGGCCACCTCGCGTTTTACGGCGCGTATGTGTGCGTGGTCATCACCATGATTTCCTACGCCATGCCGATCTTGCGCGGTCGCGCCGCCAACTCGAACAAGGCGCAGGTGGTGGAAATGTGGTCGTTCTGGTTGATGAGC
The DNA here is from genome assembly GCA_031285185.1 of Methylobacillus sp. Lineage (GTDB taxonomy): Bacteria > Pseudomonadota > Gammaproteobacteria > Burkholderiales > Methylophilaceae > MM2. The sequence goes on along the minus strand of JAITWS010000083.1, from coordinate 2,436 downwards.
GTTTCCATTGTGTTCATCACGCTGTTCCTCACGGCGGCGGGCATCGTGCAAGTCTGGCTGCAACGCTATTCCGACGCGCCCATGGCTTTCATGGCGGTGCAGGACAAGGCGGCCATCTTCTACTGGATGCGCGAAGGCGCGGGGGTGATCTTCCTGATCGGATTGCTCACCTATGTCGCCAGCTTCTTCATCAAGGGCGAAACCAAGGCCGCGGCCTGAGCGTTTTTGAATGAAGTTTTCGGTCGGGATGACAGCCATGTCATCCCGATTTTTCATATGGAGACGGCGTGACGGCGGAAGCAAAAAATCAACACGAAGGATTGCCCGGCGATTTTGCGATCTGGATTTTCATTCTGGCCGAAATGCTGGCTTTCGGCGTGCTGTTCGTGGCCTACGCCTTCGCACGCGCCCACGATGTCGCGTTGTTCAACGCCTCGCAGGAAACGCTGAACCGCACCTCCGGCGCGATCAACACGCTGGTGCTGATTACCAGCAGCTATTTTGTCGCGCGCGGAGTTGACGCGATCAAACGCGATTTGTCGCGCGATTGCGCGTGGTGGCTGGGCGCGACCTGGCTGCTCGGCGCGGTGTTCATCGCCATCAAAAGCGCGGAGTTCCACGAAAAATTTTCCGCCGGAATCACGCTCAGCACCAACAGCTTTTACATGTTCTATCTCGCGCTGACGTTTTTCCATTTCATGCATGTGCTGATGGGCATGATTATCCTCGCCGTCGTGATCGTCAAAGCGCGGCGCGGCGGCTACGGCAGCCGCGATCACGCCGGTGTCGAAACGGCGGCCTCGTTCTGGCACATGGTTGATCTGCTCTGGATCATTCTGTTCCCGCTGATTTACGTGATACGCTGACATGAACGCAAACTTTCCCACGCTCATCTGGCTCGCGCTGGTCGCGCTGACGCTGACCACCTACGCGATAGGCGCAAGCGACATGACCGGCAGCGGCGCGATGCTGACCGTGCTTTTCATCGCGCTGGTCAAAGGCCAGATGGTCGCCAATTATTTCATGGGGTTGCGGCATGTCGCGCCCGGATGGCGGCTTTTGATACTGGGCTGGTTTTTGATCGTGGGCGGCTTGATCGCGCTGGCCTACAAACTGACTTGACCGGAGACAACAATGGACGACAAAACGGACAGCATTCCGTTCTACAAACAACAAGGCAGCGAGATTGATCTGTTTGAACGCGCGTGGCGCAACCGTTTGCCGCTGCTCATCAAGGGGCCGACCGGCTGCGGCAAAACGCGCTTCGTCACGCACATGGCCGCGCGGCTCGGTCTGCCGCTTTACACCGTGGCCTGTCACGATGATCTCACCGCCGCCGATCTTGTCGGACGTCATCTTATCGGCGATGGCGCAACCATTTGGGTGGACGGCCCGCTGACCCGCGCGGTGCGCGAAGGCGGCATTTGCTATCTGGACGAAGTGGTCGAGGCGCGCAAGGACACTACCGTCGTGCTGCATCCGCTTGCGGATGACAGGCGCATTTTGCCGATAGACCGCACCGGCGAAACAATCAAGGCCGCGCCCGGTTTCATGCTGGTCGTTTCCTACAATCCCGGCTATCAAAATTTTCTCAAGGGCATGAAGCCTTCGACACGCCAGCGTTTTGTTTCGCTCGCGTTCGATTTCCCCGACGCGGCGCAGGAGGAAGCCATACTCACCGGCGAAACCAGCGTGGATGCGATGGTGGCAAAACGGCTGGTTTCCATCGCGCAAGCCTTCCGCGCCTTGCGCGACCACGATCTGGAAGAAGTCGCCAGCACGCGCCTGCTGGTTTATGCGGCCACGCTGATACGCGACGGCTGCGATCCGCTCTTGGCCTGTCGCGCGGCGTTGGTGGAAACGCTGACCGACGACCCGGAAACCGCCGTCGCGTTGCAGGAAGTCATCAATGCCACGTTCGGCAGATAAGGCAAAGGAAGAGCAAATTCCGTTCGTTCCCGCTTGCCCTCCCGTTCGTTCCCGCGAAGGCGGGAACCCAGCTTAATTCATAAAAACTGGATCCCCGCCTGCGCGGGGATGAGCGGAGGCGGATGGCAGGTGTGGTGTGGAAATTTTTTGAATTTTTAAAATGAACTGACATGGAAGAATTCGTCGGCGGACTTTGGGACAAACTGGTGACTCGCGTCGCCAGCCGCCAGCACGCGGATGCCGCGGTGCGGCTGGACGACATTCGCAAAAGCGCGGCGATTTTGTTTCGCGCGCTGGGCGGTGATGCCGGACTCAATCTCGCCGCCGCGCCCGCCGTGCGGCATGGCGCGCGCCGCCGCTGGATGGAGCGCATCGCGGGCAGCGGCGAGCGCGTCGAACTCGCGTGGCGCGATGAGGAAACTTTGCGTTTGCCGGAGCAGATCGCGCTTTTCCCCGAGCGCGGCCTCAACCGCGATCTTTATCTGTGGCTGATCGCCTTGTCCGCCG
>JAITWS010000039.1 GCA_031285185.1 Methylobacillus sp. | reverse complement strand
AGCCCGCGCGGTTGCCTTGGATATCGAGCGTGCTGAGGCTGTTGCCTATCGTGACGGTTCCGTTCGCCGCATAGATCGCACCGCCGTGGCTGCCCGCAATGTTGTTGTTCAGCGTGACGCTGCTGCCGAAGGTCGTCGCAATGTTGATGTTGCTGTTGCTATAGATCGCGCCGCCCAAACCGCCCGAGCCTCCCAAGCCGCCCAGCGCCCAGTTGTTCTCCGCTGTGAGGTTGCCGTTGATGGTGGCCGTGCCGCTGGAAAAAATGCCGCCGCCGTGCAGCGTGGCGATGTTGTCCGAGAGCGTGATGCTGCTGGCGGTCAGGGTGGTGAGGCTATTGCTGAAGATCGCGCCACCGTTGGAGAGATTGCCCGTGATGGGCGTTGTCGCATCGCTGTAGCCCGCGCGGTTGTGCTGAATGTCGAGCGTGCTGAGGTTGTTGCCTATCGTGACGGTTCCCAGCGCATAGATCGCGCCACCGAAGCTGCCCGCGATGTTGTTGGCGAGCGTGACATTGCCCGAAGTGGCCGCGAGGCTGACGCGGCCGTCGGCGTAGATCGCCCCGCCAGAGCCAAAGCCGGTCGTCTGATTGTGCTGGATATCCACGTTGCCGCCGTTTTGCGTGATGGTTCCGCTCGCGGCATACAGCGCGCCGCCCGAGCTCTTCGCCGTGTTGCCGGTGGCGGTCAGCGCGCCGGTGATGCCGAGCGCGCCGTTGGCGAAGATCGCGCCGCCCGCGCCATTCAGCGCCTTGTTGCCCTCCGCCGTGAGGTTGCCGTTGATGGTGACCCCGGCGCTGGAATAAATGCCGCCTCCGTGCTGCGTGGCGATGTTGTCCGACAGCGTGATGCTGCTGCCGGTCAAGGTCACGGTTCCGCTGTTGTTGGCCATGAGCGCGCCGCCGCTGGCGTTGCTGTTCGTGATGGGCGTTGTCGGGTTGCTGAAACCGGCGCGGTTGCCCTGGATGTCGAGGATGGCGTTCGCGTTGCCGATCACGATGGTGCCGTTTGAATAAATCGCGCCGCCCGTGCTGCCCGCGATGTTGTTTTGCAGTGTGACGTTGCCAGAGGTGTTGGCGAGGTTGACGCTGCCAACGCCGTTGGTGACGTAGATCGCGCCGCCACTGCCGCCCACCTGGTTGTCGTGGATGTTCACGTTGCCGGAGTCCTGCACGATGTTGACGCTGTTGGAGTGCAGCACGCCACCCGTGCCCGTCGCCGTGTTGCCGCTGGCGGTCAATGCGCCGTTGATGTAGATGTTGCCCGTGGCGTAAATCGCGCCGCCATTCACGATCGTGGTCGTGACGTGGTTGTTCGTCAGCGTGATCTGGCTGCCGGTGAGGGTCACCGTGCCGCCGGAACGGATCGCCCCACCGGGAGCGCTGATTGCAGTGCTGTTTTGCAGCGTGATGGCGCCCACGGCTTGCAGGGTGATGGCGGTGCTTTGTTGACCATCGAGCCGACCGTCATCCGCGGTAATGGCGCCATTGGAATCCAGCGTGAGCGTGGAGCCGACCGACCACGAGACGGGGACGTTCACGAGAATGTTTCCGCCGTTCGCGGTTTTGACGGTGATGGCGCTAGTGGAATTCAGTTGGGTGACGAGAGTGGTGTTCTGGAGATTGCCACCGCTCGCGGAGGGGGTGGTAATGATGCCGGGAGAGAAGACGATGGCGTTGGAGGGATTTGAGCTGATGGTGATGTTGTTCGCCCACGCCGGAGTTGCCAGCGCGAACGCGGCGGCAAGGGCGGAGGCCATTGTCATTCTGCGCGCAGTCGCAGAATCCAGTGAAAAATTGAATGTCGGATAACGGCCTGCGGCCTTGGTCAACCGGCGCGACTCATCGGAGTTCGTCATTGCGAGGCGCAAAGCGCCGTGGCAATCCAGAAATGTTTTTGAAAGATTACAAGATCGCGCTGGATTGCTTCGCTGCGCTCGCAATGACGGCGTGTTGTTCCCTCTCCCATTTATGGGAGAGGGCAGGGTGAGGGCTGCGGAATCAAGAAAGCTAAAGAAACCCCCGTGAGTTACGGAGTTTAGGGGGGGGGGGGGGCTGATTCTACGCTGCTCTGCGAACCGGAGCAATGGCTTTTTGCGTTTTCTCCCACGGCGACCAATGCGCCGAGACGGCGGCTGAATACCTGCTTGAAGCTGTGCTTGTTCATTTGTATCTCTCTCCTTGTTTTTTTGGTAGTGCGCTTGGCTGGGCAGCCGCGCCGCCCTGTTTTTTGCCGGGAAGTTTTTCCGCCGCATGAACGACGAATGAACTCACCCGAATTTATGGAGCGTAACTATACCCGGTATTGTTAAATTGGAATTGTAAAAAAGTGCGAAACGGGAAATTTATTATGTGCGGGAGAATTATCGAATGCCGTCATTGCGAGGAGCGTAGCGACGAAGCAATCCAGAAAGTCACAACTGCCGGAATGGAAACAATGCGGAAGACATTGTTTCTGGATTGCTTCGGCTTCGCCTCGCAATGACGCGGTTCTGGATTGCTTCGCTGCGCTCGCAATGACGTGGTTGGCGTAGGGGCGGGTTTCAAACCCGCCCGGGTTTTTTCCGTGGTCTGCGTGGGCAGGTTTGAAACCTGCCCCTACAACCCTCACCCCTGCCCCGCAAGCGGGAGAGGGAGAACCGCGGGGCAATTTCCTGCGCGCGGGAACGTTCCGTCATTCTGCGCGAAGTCGCAGAATCCATTGCCTTTGAAACCCATGGATTCCGCGACTTCGCGCGGAATGACGATGGTGGCACACGCCTTCCGCGCAGAATGACGAAGAGGACGACTTCCCCTGCGCCTTCGCCAATTCGGATGCGACTTGCCATAGGCCAAGGACGCGGTTGAAAACGGTTTTGTGGATGTGGTTCATTTTGGTATCTCCCTGAGGTGAATTGGGTTGCTGTGGTGTGGCGGGACTTGTTTTTTATCGGTTTATGTATCTACAATAACTGGTATGGAAATCACTTTTGATCCCGTCAAACGCGAAGCGACTTTGGCTGATCGCGGGCTTGATTTTGCGGATGCGGCGCTTGTCTTTTCCGGTGTGACGCTGGAGGTCGAAGATGTCCGTCGCAACTACGGCGAAAAACGGATCGTTTGCTACGGCTGGTTGGCCGGGCGTATGGTGGTTGTGGGCTATACACCGCGTGGCGCGGCTCGCCACGTTTTTTCGATGAGGAAAGCCAATGAACGCGAACAAGCCAAAATCGCGCCGCGCCTTGCGCTCTGATTTGCCGCGCGTGGACGCGCATGTGATTGCCGCGGAGGAATATGACGAATTGCCCGAGTTGACGGATGAAATGCTGGCGCGGGCAGTGGTCAACAAGGGCGGACGACCCCTCGCCGCCGACCCGCGTCGGCTGGTTTCCATCCGTCTGCCGGAAAGTACGCTGGCGCGCTGGAAAGCCAGCGGCGCAGGCTGGCAAACCCGCGCCGCCGCAGTGCTGGAAGCGGCTGCGCCGAAGTAGGCGGAGTTCGTCATTGCGAGGCGCGAAGCGCCGTGGCAATCCAGAAAGTCACGACTCTGGATTGCTTCGCTACGCTCGCAATGACGTCGTTTTATTGCGAGCTACCCCGCTTGCCCGGCAATTTGCAAATCAAACAAAATTGCCTGACGAATAATCGCGGATTGCCTGCTCGATTTCATCCCGCGTATTCATCACAAACGGGCCGTATTGCACGATGGGTTCGTTGAGCGGTTTGCCCGCGACCAGAATCAATCGCGTTTCCTCTTGCGTCGCCGACACGATCACGCCGTCGCCGCCTTCCGCGTTACGCAAAATCGCCATGCGTTGCGCGGCGATTTTCGTGTCGCCGATTTTCGCCGCGCCGCGATAAACGTAAATGAACGCGTTGTGCGACTCCGGTAACGCGGCGGCAAATGTGGCGCGGGTGGGCAGGTGGATGTCGAGGTACAACGGCTCGGTAAATTCGCGCGTGACCGCGCCGGTGATGCCGTTGCTCGTCCCGGCGATCACGCGCACGACGACATTTTCCGGCGTGACATATTCGGGGATTTCCGACGCGGGAAAATCGCGATACCACGGCGCGCTCATTTTGCGCGCGGCGGGCAGATTGAGCCACAACTGAAACCCTTCCAGCACGCCGTCTTTTTGCTGCGGAATTTCCGAATGAATCACGCCGCGCCCCGCAGTCATCCACTGCACGCCGCCGTCCTCCAGCAAACCCTCGTGCCCCGCGCTGTCACGATGACGCATCCGCCCCGCGAGCATGTAAGTGATCGTCTCAAAACCGCGATGCGGATGCTCGGGAAAGCCCGCGATGTAATCATCAGGATCGTCGCTGCCAAACGCATCCAGCATCAAAAATGGATCAAGCCGCCGCTGCAACGCGCCATGCAACACCCGCGTCAACCTGACCCCAGCGCCATCAGAAGTGGCAACGCCCTCAACAATGCGCTCAACGTCGCGCGGGCAATGCACTGCGGATGGAATAAAGTTTGCGGACATGGCAGGGTCTATGGCCTTCTGGTTCACTTCGCCTCTTCCTCCACAATCTCGAAATCATGCGTGATCTCGGCGGTTTTGCCGAGCATGATGGAGGCGGAGCAGTATTTTTCGGCGGATAGATTCACGGCGCGTTCGACTTGCGTCGGGTTGAGGTTGCGGCCTTTCACGACGAAATGCGCGTGTATTTTGGTGAACACTTTGGGGATTTCGTCGGCGCGGGTGGCGTCGAGTTCGACGTAGCAGTCGGTGATGTCCTGACGGCTTTTTTTGAGGATGGTGACGACATCGAACGAGGTGCAACTGCCCATGCCGATGAGCAGCAATTCCATCGGGCGCATCCCGAGATTGCGGCCTCCTGCTTCGGGGGCGCCGTCTATGACGATGGCGTGGCCGGTTTCGGACTCTCCGACAAAGCAAACATTTTCAACCCATTTGACGCGCGCGCGCATGATTTTTCCTGATTCGAGTTTCGATATTCGGGATTTTAGCTGAGGTAAACTAATAGCTCTACCTTTCGGATGCCGACCATGCAGTACAAAGACCTGCGCGATTTCATCTCCCAACTCGAAACTCAAGACGAACTGCGCCGCGTGCGCGCGCCGGTCAGCCCGAAACTGGAGATGACGGAAATTTGCGACCGCGTGTTGAAATCCGGCGGCTCGGCGATTTTGTTCGAGAATGTGCCGGGGCATTCCATGCCGGTGCTGGGCAATCTGTTCGGCACGCCGCGCCGCGTGGCGCTGGGCATGGGACAGGAGGATGTCGCCGCGCTGCGCGATGTGGGCGCGTTGCTCGCGTTTCTCAAGGAGCCGGAGCCGCCCAAAGGGTTGCGCGATGCGTGGGAGAAGTGGCCGAAATTCAAGAAAATTCTCGATATGGCGCCCAAGATCGTCAGCCATGCGCCATGTCAGGAAATCGTGCTGGAAGGCGATGAAGTTGATCTCGCCAAACTGCCGATCCAGACGTGCTGGCCGGGCGATGCCGCGCCGCTGATTACCTGGGGTTTGACCGTGACCAAGGGGCCGCTCAAGGAGCGGCAGAATCTCGGCATTTATCGCCAGCAAGTGATCGGCAAAAACAAACTTATCATGCGCTGGCTCGCGCATCGCGGCGGCGCGCTGGATTTCCGCGACTGGCAGAGCGCGCATCCGGGCGAGCCTTTTCCCGTCGCGGTGGCGCTGGGCGCGGATCCGGCGAGCATTCTGGGTGCGGTGACGCCGGTTCCCGATACCTTGTCGGAATATCAGTTCGCGGGATTGTTGCGCGGCGGAAAAACAGAAATCGCGCAGTGCGTGAGCCATCACTTGCATGTTCCCGCGCGCGCGGAAATCGTGCTCGAAGGCCACATCATGCCGGGCGAAACCGCGCCCGAAGGCCCCTTCGGCGATCACACCGGCTATTACAACGAAGTGGATGTTTTTCCGGTATTCACGGTCACGCGCATCACCATGCGGCGCGACGCGATTTATCACAGCACCTACACCGGCAAGCCGCCGGATGAGCCGTCAGTGCTGGGCGTGGCGCTCAACGAAGTGTTTGTGCCGCTGCTGCAAAAACAATTCCCCGAGATCACCGATTTTTATCTGCCGCCCGAAGGATGCAGCTACCGCCTCGCCGTGGTCAGCATGAAAAAACAATATCCCGGCCACGCCAAACGCGTGATGATGGGCGTGTGGAGTTTTCTGCGGCAATTTATGTACACCAAATTCATCATCGTCACCGACGACGACGTGAATATCCGCGACTGGAAGGAAGTGGTGTGGGCGCTCACCACGCGCGTGGACGCGGCGCGGGATACGGTGATCGTCGAAAACACGCCGATTGATTATCTGGATTTCGCCAGCCCCGTTTCGGGACTCGGCAGCAAAATGGGCTTGGACGCGACCAACAAATGGCGCGGCGAAACCACGCGCGAATGGGGACGGCCTATCATCATGGACGCAACCGTCAAATCGCGCGTGGATGCGATGTGGGACGCGCTGGGGCTGGATTAACTCTTGCTGTTACTCTTCACATAAAGATAGCCCAGCCAGAAACTGACCACGCATATCGTGAGAACCACTGTTGATATTGACACAATCCCGACCCAGGAACCGAACAACACTTTCAGCATGATGCTCTCCTTCTGTTGAGTTAACTAAATTCGTCACATTCGGACATATTAATCCGGTTTTAAAATAAAACAAGGTTTTTTGGGGAGGGCGGAAACTTGCCTTGAATTTGCCGCCTTGAATTTTCCGAAGCGCCGAAAAATGAGGAGATTAGTAAACCCCTCTCCCAGCGTGGGAGAGGGGTAAGGGAGGAAAGAGAACTTTATCCCGCAAACCCCGCGAAACGGCGGAAGCGTTCGCGCAGGCTGGAGAGGATGCCGGTGGCGAGGGAGGGGTTTTCGAGTTCGGTGGTGGTGTCCACGCTGTAGCGTTGGGTGAGCGCGGGGTTGGCCAACATGCGGTAGTGTTCCTTCATCGCGGTTTTGACGGTGAGGCGGAAGGTGCTGCTGCGTACCGGCTTGATGCTGAAGCGGAAAATCTGCGCGCCGTTGATGAGTTTGACGATGAAATTCGAGTCGGCCATGTTGGTCAGCATCACCGCCGTGACTGCGGGGTGGTGTTGTTTGAGCACGCGCAAAAGGTCGGTGATGCCTTGTCCGCCGATCTGAGCTTCGGCGACGATGACGCCGATGTTTTTGTTTTCCAGCACGCGCAGCGCCTCGGGGATGTTGGCCGCGCTGTAAACCGTGAAATGCTCGCTGAGCGCGGAGGTTACCATTTGCCGGTCGTCCGGCGCGTCATCTATCACCAGCACACCGGCCTGATCGGCTTGGCTGATCGGCGCGACCAGCGGATCAACTTCGGCGGTCGGGGTTGTGACGAGTGTTGCGGTCGCGCGCGCGGCGTTCGCGGCTTCGGCGATGATCTGCTTGATCTCTTCGTGATTCCACGGTTTGTTGATGAAGCGGAACACTTCGCCTTCGTTGACGGAGCCGACAATCGCGGTCAGGTCGGAATAGCCGGTGAGCAGAATCCGCATGGTGGCCGGATGCCGACGGCGCATTTCCGCGAGCAGATCAATGCCGGTCATGCCGGGCATACGCTGATCGCTGACGATCACGTCGAAATTTTGCGTGGCGGCGAGTTGCAGCGCCTCCTGACCGGAGGTCGCGGTGTGGACTTCATAGGTCGCGCGGAATATCGTCCGCAGCAGATTGACGATGCGTTCCTCGTCGTCAACGAATAGCAGTCTGGCTTTCTCTTGCATGGCATTTCCCCCGGTTTCTGTGTTAATCGTCGCTCACGACGGCGGCTGGTGTCGGCTGCGCGGGTTTGATCGGCAGCAGTATGGTAAATACGGTTCCCACGTCCTGTTCGGAATTCACCAGAATCTTGCCGCCGTGCGCCTCGATGATCTGGAAGCAGATGGACAAGCCCATGCCCGTGCCTTCGCCGATCGGCTTGGTGGTGAAGAAGGGATCGAAAATTTTGGGCAGCACATCTTTCGGAATGCCCGCGCCGTTGTCCTCGATCTCGATACGCACGGTGTCGTCGTCTTCCATCCCGGTGCTGAGCGTGATGGCGTTTTGCTCCGCGCGGTTGGCGGGCATGGCTTGCGCCGCGTTGGTGATGAGATTGAGCAGCACCTGATTGATCTGCGAAGGCGAGCCGTTGATGGTCGGCACGCCCTGATAATCCTTGTGGATGACGACATTGTGATTTTTCAGGATGTTGTTGGCGAGCACCAGCGTGCTGTCCAGACCGGATTCCACCGAGAAGTTGGAAACCTGCACGCGGTCAACGCGGCTGAAGTTTTTGAGGTTGAGCACGATCTCGGAAATCTGGTCTATGCCGTGCATACCGTCCTGCAGCAGCGCGTCAATTTCCGTCATCACGCCTTGTTCCGCCATCTCGGTCGTGTCGGCCTCGATCTCCAGCAAGGCCTTGTTCACCGCGGTTTTGTCCTGCGGTTTGGAGCGCAACATCTGGATGAACTCATGCACGCGCGTGGTGAGTTTTCCGAGCGGCGCGAGCTGATCCTGCAACACCGCCAGCGTGCCGTTGACATAGGCGAGCGGCGTGTTGATCTCGTGCGCGATGCCCGCCACCATGCGACCTAGCCCGGACATTTTTTCCGATTGCACGAGCTGCACCTGCGATTCCTGAAGATCGCGGTAGGCTTTGTTGAGCGCGCTGTTGCTCTGGTTCAGCAAGCGGATGGAACGCGCGATGCGCCAGGCCGCCCACGCCAGCATCGCCAGCAAAATGCCCGAATAGACGATAAGCGCGCGCAGCCAGAATTGCTGATCGTTCAATATCCCGGCCTGCTCGCTGTTGTAGGCGTTGCTCAACGCGTTGACGGCGCCCAGCGTATCCACCTTGCCCAGATCGGTCAGCAGTTGCTCGCCGATGTCCTGCTGCTTGAGCAGGGTTTGCACATGCGTGAGCAAGGTCGTCGTCTGCGCGTGCGCGTCCTGCGAGAAAGGCTCCACGGAACGCACCAGCGCAGCCGAGTGCGCGGTGACGCGATCGCGCAAACCCGCTTCCGTCAAGCCGGGCGCGGCTTCAAATTCGGCGAGGTCGGTGAGCAGATTGTTCAACGCGCTTTCAAATTCCGGGCGGTTGTTGTTACGCAGCAGCACATCTTCCGAACGCACCGTGACCGCCAGATCGGAGGCGGCCAGAGGCAGGAAGCGCGAGGAGTTTCGCAGAATCGCGTTTTGCGATTTGAACTGTTCAATCAGGCCGATTTTATCGTCCATCAATTTGCCGTATGTGATCGCCAGCGCGTTCAGGCGGTCATAGCTCTCGCCGCGGTCGCCCCACAGCTTGGCGCTTTTGGCGGCGAGATCTTCCTTGAGCGCCGTGATGCGCGCGAGCGGGCTGGCCACACGGTCGTAGTTGCTGCTCAGGCCGACCTTGGCGCGCAGCACGTCCACGTCCCATTCGGAATCCACCTGCCGCAGCTCGCGCAACGTGCTGTTGATTTCGTTTTGCGCGTTGATGTCAAACGCGCGCGTTTTCATGACGAGCACGCCCAGAACGACGATGAGCGCAAACGCGAAGACAGCGATGACGATGGTTCTGATCCCCGGTTTCATTCTTGTCCTTCTCCCCAATTCTTGATGGATTAATTCGGCACGGCGGATTGCAGCGGTTTGCCGTTCAACTCGCCCGTCAGCGTGTTGAGAAACTTGATAATCAGCTCCTTGTCCTGCGCCGAACCTTCGCGGCCAAGCTGGTATTTGAACATCACATTCACGGCATCGTTGAGCGTTTTGGCCGAGCCGTCGTGGAAATAAGGCGCGGTGAGCGCGACGTTACGCAGGCTGGGCACTTTGAACACATGTTTGTCGCTTTCCTTGTGCGTCACGTTGTAGCGCCCCAGATCGGCGTTGGTCTGGTTGCCGCGCTGCGCGAAATAATCGCCCATCACGCCGAAGGTCTGGAACATGTTGCCGCCGACATTCATGCCCTGATGACAGGCAACGCAGCCGTAGGATTTGAAAAGCTGGTAACCGCGCTGCTCGTCGGCGGTCAGCGCCTTGGTATCGCCCTTCAGAAATTTGTCGAAGCGCGAATTGGGCGTCAGCAAGGTGCGCTGATAAACGGCGAGCGCGTCCGTGATGCTTTTGGCGCTCACGCCCTCATCGGGATAAAGTTTTTTAAATTCCGCGGAAAGCGCCGTATCTTTTGTGAGCTTGCCGATCACCTCCGGCCAGTTGCTCGCCATTTCGATCGGATTGTTGATCGGCCCCGCCGCCTGCTCTTCCAGCGATGCGGCGCGACCGTCCCAGAACTGGCGGAAATTCAAACCGCTGTTGAACACCGTGGGCGTGTTGACCACGCCCTTTGCGCTGTTGACGCCAAGCGCGATGGCTTGCCCGTTCGAGCCGCCCATCGTGAAAACATGGCAACTCGCGCAGGAAATCGTATTGTTTTTGGACAGCCGCGCGTCGTTGAACAAACGCTGGCCGAGCGCCACCTTGCCGGGATCGAGTTTGGGCACGGGCGGCAAGGGCTGGATCGGCTCGTTGCTCTGGGCGAATGCCGCCACGGAGCCGGTGAGCAGAATGCAGGCGAACGCCGCGCGCGTCCAACGTGAAATGTATTCGGGGGTCGTCATGAACCATCCGTTATTTAAGATAAAGTTTCAGTACTACTTTTTAAACTAGCGTATTGTACATTAAAGTTTATAACGCTGACTTGCACATTTGGACAGTTCCAAAAACGTAATTTTTTAGCCAAAAATAACAACTTGGCGCGATTTGCAGCGCCGCCTTGCGCTGGCTCGCAAGCGGACGCTTCAGTATAATCGTTTGCGCTGAATCTCACCCCGGAAACCCATGAGCAACAACGATCTCGCGCAACGCAGCCGCTCCGCCGTGTGGCATCCCTGCACCCAGATGAAGACGCTGGAAACCCTGCCGCCGCTGGCGATCCGGCAGGCGGAAGGCGTGTGGCTGCACGATTATGACGGCCACCGTTATCTGGACGCGACCAGCGCGTGGTGGGTCAATCTTTTCGGTCATCGCAATCCGCGCATCAATGCCGCGCTCAAGGCGCAGCTCGACACACTGGAGCATGTGATGCTGGCCGGTTGCACGCATGAACCCGTGGTCGCGTTGTCGGAAAAGCTCGCGCGATTGACCGGCCTGGGTCATGCGTTTTATGGTTCCGACGGTGCATCGGCGACCGAGATCGCGCTCAAGATGAGTTTTCATTTCTGGCGCAACCGTGGACTTTCCGGCAAAAACCGCTTCGTGAGTCTGCAACACGGCTATCACGGCGAAACCGTGGGCGCGCTGGCCGTGACCGACATCCCCATTTTCAGGGACACCTACGCGCCGCTGCTGCGCGCGAGCGCGCAAGTGCCCAGCCCGGATTGGCGACTCGCGGAAAGCGGCGAATCGCCGCAAGATTACGCGCTGCGTTGCGCGCAGGCACTCGACGATTATCTCGCCGCGCATCACGCAGAAATCGCCGCCGTGATTCTGGAGCCGCTGGTGCAGGGCGCGGCGGGCATGGCGATGTATCACGCGGATTATCTGCTGCTCGCGCGGCAAAGTTGCAACCGTTATCAGGTACATCTGATCGCCGACGAAATCGCGGTCGGCTTCGGGCGCACCGGCACGATGTTCGCGTGCGAGCAGGCGGGCATCACGCCGGATTTCATCTGTCTTTCCAAAGGTCTCACCGGCGGCTATCTGCCGCTTTCCGCCGTGCTGACCACCAATGCCGTGTATGAATGTTTTTACGACGATGCGACGGCGCGCGGTTTTTTGCATTCGCACAGCTACACCGGCAACGCGCTCGCCTGCCGCGCCGCGCTCGCCACGCTGGAAATTTTTGAGCAGGACAATGTGCTGGTCGCCAACCGCGCCAAACAAGTGCGCATGAACGCGGCGCTGCAACCCTTGCGCGAATTGCCGATCGCGCATCCGCGCAACACCGGCATGATCTGGGCATTCGACGTGCCGGACGCGCCCGCCGATTTCCCCCGGCATTTTTATCAACAAGCTTTGGCGCACGGGCTGCTGTTGCGCCCCTTGGGTAACACGGTCTATTTCATGCCGCCGTATGTGATTTCCGATGCGGAAATTGATTGGCTGGCGGAACGGATAATTTTGGTGATGAAGAAGGTCACGACATGATGCGATACGCGCTATTTTTCCTCACATTTTTCGCCTGCGCCGCGCAAGCCGCGTTGCCCGAGCCGGTCGCGCAGGCGCTCAAGACGGCGGGTATTCCGCAGGATGCCGTGGCGGTGTATGCGCGGCGCGTGGACGCGAAATTGCCCGCGCTGGCCGAGCATTCCGAACAGGCGATGATTCCCGCCTCGGTGATGAAACTTGTGACGACTTATGCGGGCTTGGAAATGCTGGGTCCCGCCTACGTCTGGCGCACCGAATTTCGCGCCGCGCAAACGCCGGTCAAGGGCGTGCTCACGGGCGATCTCGTGCTCAAGGGTTACGGCGACCCCGCGTTGACGCTGGAAAAATTCTGGATGCTGGTGCACACCTTGCGCGTGTCCGGCGTGCGCGAAATTCGCGGCAATCTCGTGCTTGACCGCAGCTATTTTGAACCCATGCCCGCGTTCAATCCCGGCGCGTTCGACGGCGACACCTACCGCCCCTACAACGCGGGGCCGGATGCGCTGCTCATCAATTTCAAGGCCACGGATTTTCACTTTAGCGTTGAGGACGGCGCGGTGAATGTGACCGCCGATCCGGTCGCGCCCAAGCTCGAAATCGTGAACCGCCTCAAGGCCGACCGCGCCGCGTGCGGCGACTGGAAAAACCGCATGAGTTATGACGTGCGGCAGGGCGAGGACAAGCTGACGATCACCTTCAGCGGCAATTATTCCGAGAAATGCAACGAGCAGGTTTATCACCTCAGCCTGCAACGTTATGCCGATTATGTGTTCCAGCTTTTCACCACCATGTGGCGCGGCGAGGGCGGCGTGTTTGAAGGCAAATTGCGCGAAGGCGTCGCGCCTGCGGACGCGCCCGTGCTGGCTTCCGTCGAGTCGCCGCCGCTCGCCGATGTCATCCGCCTCATCAACAAATACAGCAACAACCTCATGGCGCGCCAACTGCTGATTACGCTGGGCGCGGAAAAAGGACAGGGCGGCAGCGCGGCCAAAGGCAGCGTCGCGGCGCGCGCATGGCTCGCGGCCAACGGGCTGGATTTTCCCGAACTCGTGCTTGAAAACGGCTCGGGATTATCGCGCAACGAACGCATCAGCGCGAAGCATCTCGGCGACCTGCTGGCCGCTGCATATGCCAGCCCGTTCATGTCGGAATATATGTCGTCGCTGCCGATTTACGCCGTGGACGGCACATTCAAAAAACGCTCGCAAAGCAACGGCGCCGCCGGACGCGCGCATCTCAAAAGCGGCACGCTGGACGGCGTGAGCGCCGCCGCCGGTTATCTGCTCGACGCGCGCGGACGGCTCTGGATCGTGGTGTTCATCGCCAACCACCCGCGCGCCGAAGCGGGCAAGGCGGCGCAGGATGCACTGCTGGACTGGCTTTACAATTATTCCGAATAATTGCGGTATCATGCGCGTTCCCCGAATTTTGATTTGAGGTCAACATGAAAAAACTCGTTTTAGCGGTCGGCGTGACGCTGGCCTTGTTCTCCGTCGGCGCGATGGCCGACTCCACTTCCAAGGAAAAAAGCATGACCTTACCCATGACCGTAAGCAACCTCATGAAAATTGACCAAAAGGTCGGAACCGGCGCGGAAGCCTTCCCGCCCGTGCAAGTTGACGTGCACTACACCGGCTGGCTGTACGACCCGGCCAAACCCGACGGTCACGGCAGCAAATTCGACAGCTCGGTTGATCGCGGCGAGCCGTTCTCCTTCATGCTCGGCGGCCAGCAAGTCATCCGCGGCTGGGACGAAGGCGTGGCCGGCATGAAAGTCGGCGGCAAACGCACACTCATCATCCCGCCCCACATGGCCTACGGCTCGCGCGGCGCAGGCGGCGTGATTCCGCCAAACGCGACGCTGATTTTTGATGTGGAGTTGCTGAAGGTGCGATAAACGGGAGGTCGGCCAATAACCTTCCCCTGCCACCAAAGTTCCCCCTCTCCCACTCGCGGGAGAGGGTTGAAATGAGAGTTACGCGGCTACTTTGGTTTTCCCCCGCGTCGCGCGGGAAGTCGGTTTGGCAATTTTTCGCACAACTTTTTTCGGTGTCGGCGCTTTGGATTTGCCTGCCGTCTTTTGCGCCGCTTTTGCTTTTTTCTTCTGCGCCTCGATCTTGGCTGCGCGTGTTTTTTCGCGCCATTTGGCGAGTTGCGCGTCCTCGATTTCAAGCTGGATCGCCAGCGCCTCAAGCGCCGTCAACTTCTGTTTTCCCAATCGGCGCGACAGTTTGCCGCCCATGCGCGACAACGTTCTTTCCCGCGCGACGCCTTTGAGCAGACGCGCTTTGGCGAGATACTGCGGGTTGCAGATTTCCTTGCTCATATCCATCCACCTTTTTTCACAAGAGGATGTCATTAATACACAAATTGCATGATGCGTGTGTGACAGTTTTTGTTAAACCGCCCGCAACCGCGCAAAAGAAAAGCCGGTTGGCGCAAACCAACCGGCTTTTTTCTTGAATGTGGCGCGCCCGAAGAGATTCGAACTCCTGACCCCTTGGTTCGTAGCCAAGTACTCTATCCAGCTGAGCTACGGGCGCGTTTGAGAGGCGTGCATTATACCGGATAATCCCCGCCGTGCAAGCCGCCGCCGCTCTGCGGCTCACGTTATAATCGCGGCATGAAATTGCTCGCGCTCGACACTTCCACCGAATATCTTTCCCTGTGCCTGTGGCAGGACGGCGCGGCGTTGTCGCGCGATCTGCACGCGGGGCAGTCGCATTCGCAGCGCGTGTTGCCTTTGGTGGGCGAATTGCTGGCCGAGGCGGGATTGTCGTTGAAACAATTGGACGGCATCGCGTTTGGCGCGGGGCCGGGTTCGTTCACGGGTTTACGCATTGCGTGCGGCGTGACGCAGGGTTTGGCGTTTGGCGCGCATCTGCCGGTGGTGGGGGTGAGCACCTTGCTCGCGCTCGCGCACGCATCCGTCAAGCCGCGCGTGGTCGCCTGTCTGGATGCGCGCATGGGCGAGGTGTATCACGCGGCGTATGCGCGTGACGGCGCGACGTGGCGCGTGGTTTGTGAACCGAATTTATGCAAGCCGGAAAACGCGCCGCCCATCGCGGGCACGGATTGGTTTGGCACGGGCAGCGGCTGGATCGCGCATGACGATGCCTTGCACGAGCGTTATGCCGGCCAGATTTCCGACAGCGATCCCGAAACCTTTCCCCACGCGCGCGACATCGCGGCGCTGGCGGCGGCGGAATTTGCGGCGGGGCGCGGCGTGTCGGCGGCGGAGGCTGCGCCCATCTATATCCGCAACAAAGTCGCGCTGACGATGGCGGAACGATGAGCGCCGTTCTTGAACTTTCCGTCCGTTACCGCGCGATGCAGATTGCGGATTTGCCCCGCGTCATGGAAATCGAATCCGTCATTTATTCCCACCCGTGGACGCGCGGCAATTTCGCCGATTCGCTGCAAGCGGGTCACCGTTGCGAGGTGTGCGAATGCGACGGCGCGATCATCGGTTACGCGGTGATGATGTCGGTGCTGGACGAGGCGCATCTGCTCAACATCAGCATCGCGCGCGAATTTCAGGGGCGCGGGCTGGGACGCGCATTGCTGCGCCACATGACGGATGCCGCCGCCCGCAACGGCGCGGCGATGATGTTCCTCGAAGCGCGGCCTTCCAATACCAGCGCGATTGCGTTGTACGAAAGCGCGGGATTCAACGAATTTTCCGTTCGCAAGGGCTATTACCCTGCGGGCAACGGGCGTGAAGACGCGATACTCATGGGATTGGCATTATGAATTTGCCGCGCGAAGAAATTCTCAAGGAACTGGAATTGCTGCCGGTGTGGAAAGCGCGTCACGCGTCGGCGGCGAAAGAAGCGTCTGTTGGCGCGGTCGAAAAAACCGAAGCGAATGTCACCGCCAACATCGCCGAAATGAGTTGGGAGGCGCTTGAAGCCGCCGTGAAAAACTGCCACGCCTGCGCGCTGGCGAACACCCGCACCCAAACCGTTTTCGGCGTGGGCAGCCCCCATTCCGAATGGCTGTTCGTCGGCGAAGCGCCGGGCGCGGAGGAGGACAAGCGCGGCGAACCTTTCGTCGGTCAGGCGGGCAAGCTGCTCGACAACATGCTCGCGGCGATAGATTTGAAACGCGGCGAAAATGTTTGCATCGCCAACGTGCTCAAATGCCGCCCGCCCGAAAACCGCGATCCGCACGGCGAGGAAGTCGTGAAATGCGCGCCCTTTCTCAAACGGCAAGTCGAACTCATACGCCCGAAACTCATCGTCGCGATGGGACGTTTTGCCGCGCAAGCGTTGCTGAATACCGATGATTCCATCGGCAACCTGCGCGGAAAATTGCACGACTACAACGGTGTACCGGTGGTCGTGACCTATCATCCGGCGTATCTGCTGCGTACCCTCACCGACAAGGCGAAAGCGTGGGAAGATTTGTGTTTCGCGCGGCGGGTGATGCGGGGGCTATGAGTGGTAGGGTGGGTTGAGGCAAAGCCGAAGCCCACCGTCGGTGAGCCGAAACCCACCGTCGGTGAATGGTGGGCTTCGCTTCGCTCAGCGCCACCCTACAAACCCGCTTTTCCTATAAAATCCCGCGTTTCAACGATTCAACCCTGAAAGTTTTCCCATGCGCGTTTCGCAATTTTTTATTTCCACGCTCAAGGAAGCTCCGGCGGAGGCCGAGCTGGTTTCGCATCGGCTCATGCTGCGCGCGGGGCTTATCAAACGCCTGGGATCGGGGCTTTATAGCTGGATGCCGCTGGGTTTGCGCGTGTTGCGTAAAGTCGAAAACATTGTGCGCGAGGAAATGAACAAGGCGGGCGCGCTGGAATTGCTCATGCCCGCCGTCACACCCGCGGAGTTGTGGCAGGAGACCGGGCGCTGGGATGTGTTCGGGCCGCAGATGCTCAAGATCAGGGACAGACACCAGCGCGATTTTTGCTTCGGCCCCACGCACGAGGAAGTCATCACCGACATCGCGCGCAAGGAGATCAAAAGTTACAAGCAACTGCCGCTCAATTTTTATCAGATTCAAACCAAGTTCCGCGACGAAATCCGCCCGCGTTTCGGCGTGATGCGCGCGCGCGAATTTGTGATGAAGGATGCGTATTCCTTCCACACCGGCCAGGCCAGTCTGGAAGAAACTTACGCGGCGATGCACCGCGCGTATTCCAATATTTTCACGCGGCTCGGTCTCAAGTTCCGCGCGGTCGCGGCGGATACCGGCGCGATCGGCGGCACGGGTTCGCACGAGTTTCATGTGCTGGCCGATTCGGGCGAGGACGCGCTTGCGTTCAACCCCGCTTCCGATTACGCCGCCAATGTGGAAAAGGCCGAAGCCTTGCCGCCCGCGACACCGCGCTCCGCTGCGACGGAAACCATGCGCGACGTGGAAACGCCCAAGCAAACCACCTGCGAGGATGTCGCCGCATTGCTTGGAATCGCGCTGCAAAAAACGGTGAAGCTCATCGCGGTCGTCGCGGGCGGAAAATTGCATGTGTTGCTCATACGCGGCGATCATCAGTTGAACGAGGTGAAGGCCGCGAAAATTGAAGGTCTGGCCGATTTCCGTTTCGCTTCCGAGGCGGAAATACGCGAGGCGTTCAACTGCCCGCCGGGTTTTCTCGGCGCGGTCGGTATTGATCGCAAAAACATCCGCGTGATCGCCGACCACACCGTCGCCGCGATGAGCGATTTTGTCTGCGGCGCGAACAAACCCAAATTCCACATCGCGGGCGTCAACTGGGGACGTGATTTGCCGGAACCCGATCTCGTGGCGGACATCCGCAACGTGGTCGCGGGCGATCCGTGCGCCGACGGCAAAGGCACTCTGGAAATCTGTCGCGGCATCGAAGTCGGCCATATTTTTCAGTTGGGCGACAAGTATTCCAAGGCGATGGGCGCGACTTGTCTCGACGAAAACGGACAGGCGCAGGTGATGACCATGGGCTGCTACGGCATCGGCGTGTCGCGCATCGTGGCCGCCGCGATTGAGCAGGGCAACGACGAGCGCGGCATCATTTTCCCCGCCGCGCTCGCGCCTTTCACTGTGGCGATTGCGGCCATCGGTTTTGATCGCAGCGAGGAAGTTCGCGCCGCCGCGTTGAAATTGCACGACGAACTCGCCGCGCTCGGCGTGGATGTGTTGCTGGACGACCGCGGCGAGCGCCCCGGCGTGATGTTCGCCGATCTCGAACTCATCGGCATCCCGCACCGCATCACGCTGGGCGAGCGCGGCCTCAAGGAAGGCGTGGCGGAATATCAGGCGCGCGCCGACAAGGAAGCGCGCACCATTCCGTTGAGCGAGATCGCGAATTTTGTAAAATCACTGTAACCCGTCACGGAATAAAAACATGCGTGTTTGGCTATCACTTTTGCTGCTCGTCTGCGCCCTGCCCGCTTTTGCGGGCAACCAGAAGGAGGAGCCGCTTTCCAACAGCGTGCAGGCGATGCTGCACAAATCCATCAGCGACAGCGGCGTGCCCAAACTCATGTTCGCCGACAAAAAGGAAGGCGAAAAATGGCTGGCTGAAATGTCGAGCCGTCTGGAAAAACGCATCCCGAACGAAACCTACCGCCTCGATTTTTTGCGTACCGTGCACTACGAAGCCACCCGCGCCGGACTTGATCCGCAATTGGTGCTCGGGCTGATACAAGTGGAAAGCGGTTTCAAAAAATACGCGGTTTCATCGGCGGGCGCGCGCGGCTATATGCAAGTCATGCCGTTCTGGGTACGCGCCATCGGCGCGCCCGACCAAAACCTGTTCCACCTGCGTGTCAACCTGCGCTACGGCTGCACCATTTTGCGCTACTACCTCGATGGCGAAAACGGCAATCTCTACCGCGCGCTGGGGCGCTACAACGGCAGCGTGGGACAAGCCGCCTACCCCAACGCGGTGCTCGCCGCATGGAAACGCTGGGCATATCCGGCAGGCAGTGTGGGGGAAAATCCCGCGGGCAAAGCGGGGGAGAAGAAATCGTAGCTGCCCCGTCATTGCGAGCGTAGCGAAGCAATCCAGTTTTATTATCCGCTCACCCCCGCGAAGGCGAGGGTCTGGATTGCCACGGCGCTCCGCGCCTCGCAATGACGAGAATGATGAAAGGTGATACCGCTTCAATTCCTGCGTACTGAAAATTTACTTGTCAAATATCCGAAACCCGTAATAGGTTCCGAATTCGCCTTCCGGTTCGTGGTAAACAAAAAACAAACCGTGGGCGTAGCCGAGTCCGTTGTAGTGGTTGTTCGCGCGTAGTTTCATAGTATTCGGCAACGCGCTTTTGCCGACGAATTTTCCGTTCAGATCAAACACCAGCACGGCTTTGTGATCCACATCCAGCAACGCCAACTCAGCGCCCGCGATGCCGGTGTAAGCGACAAAGTGCTCGCTGATTTCGTCGGTTTTGACATCCGCCGCGCTCAAATCCAGCGCGATTTCCTTGAGCGGCGCGCGGCTTGCGAGGCTGACCACGCGCACCTTGCCGCTGCGTTCCTGCTTGGCGTAATAAACATTTTCCGCCGGGGCGTAAGCGGGCATGGTCGAGGCGCTGCCGAAGGCGGGGTTGGGACCGGCGACTTCATCGGTCTGGCCGGTGAGCTTGCCCGCATCGTCCAGCTTGAGCGCGAACACGCCGCTGCCGGGCGTGAAACCGGCGTCGCTGGAAATGTTGTAGGTGACGGTTTCCAGACGGCGCGTGTTCGGGTTGTAGTAGATCGAGCGATTGTCGAGTCCGGGTTTGGCCGAATAAAGATACGCGCCCTTTTCGTCGTAAACATGCACTTGCGACGGCGAAACCGGCGCGCCGAAATCATTGGGCATGGGCGCAAGCCCGCCATCCGCGATGAAGTAACGGCTATAATCCGGCGCATAAGCCACGCTCATCGGACGCGACGTTGGCTTGGCAACCAGCGGAATCCGCAACGCCTCCGCCGCCTCGGGCAACACCGGCGCGGCATGGGCGGAAAGACTGACGGCAAGCAACAAAACAAACGCAAATCGGCGATACATTTATGAAACCCCTCGACAACAAGACGCAGATTCTAACCTGTTGCGCCCCATGAACAAGCATCTTTTGGTTTGCATTTCCGCGCACGGCTTCGGCCACATCGCGCAAGTCGCGCCGGTCATCAATGCGCTGCGCGAACGCATCCCCGCGCTGCGCCTCACGGTGCGGACGATGGCATCGCACGAACAGTTGCGCGCGCGCATCCACGGCGATTTTGAGTATCTGCGCGAAGGCGGCGACATCGGCATGGTGATGGCCTCGGCGCTTGATGTGCAAGCGCGGGAAACCGCGCGCGCGTATGAACATCTCCATCACGACTGGGAACAAACCGTCGCGCGCGAAGCGGATGCGCTGCGCGTCATCGCGCCCGATTTCGTGCTGTCCGATGTTGGCTATCTCCCGCTCGCGGGCGCGCATCGCGCGGGGATTCCAAACGCGGCGATGAGTTCGCTCAACTGGGCGGATATTTTCGCGCACTACTGCGGCGAAATTCCCGGCGCTCGGCGCATCATCGAACAAATGCGGCAAGCCTATGCGGACGCCGACGCGTTTTTGCAACTCACGCCGCACATGCCCATGGACGACCTGCCCAACCGCATCACATTTGCCCCGGTCGCCGCGACAGGCCGCAACCGCCGCGCGGAAATCAACAAAATTTTCGGATTGCAAAACGACGAAAAACTGGTGCTGGTCAGCCTGGGCGGATTCGACAGCCGCCTGCCCACCGAAACCTGGCCGCGTATCCCCGGCGCGCGCTGGCTCATCCCCGCAATCTGGCGCAGCGCCCACCCGGACGCGCTGGTGCTGGAAAAATCGGAGATGCCATTCGGCGATCTCCTCGCCAGCAGCGACGCGCTGCTCTGCAAACCCGGCTACGGCAGCTTCGTCGAAGCCGGATGCGCCAGCCTCCCCGTGCTCACCGCCGCGCGCGATGACTGGCCGGAAACCCCACACCTCGAACACTGGCTCGCCACCCACGGAATGCTGCGTAAAGTCACGCGGGAACGCATGGAACGCGGCGAATTCGCCACCGAACTGCGCGAACTTCTAACCATTCCCCGCCGCCCACCAGTCACGCCCGCAGGAAATCAAACCATCGCGGAATGGCTGGCGAATCGGCTCAAAAATCTTTGAAAAACCCTGAGCGCGTGGGTAGTGCCCTGATTCGGAACAAGCTGCAAGGCGCGGGAGAATTGTTCAGAGCTTTCCCCAACAGCTTGGAGCGACCCTCCCCGCCATGCGTTATAATTCCGCAGTTAGTCCCATCACGCATGGTTCCATGATAAAAAAACTGTTGCAACGTGTCTTCAAAGGCAAGCCGAAAGGCGGGCGGGTTTTGGCTTCTTCGCATGAGGCGCGTCGTTATCCGCGTCGTGTCCACGGTATCGCGCGTTCTTCCATCAGCCCGGCGGCGTTGAAAACCGTCGAGGGGCTGCAAAAGGCCGGGTTTGCGGCGTTTGTGGTCGGGGGGGCGGTGCGCGATCTGATTTTGAAACGTGTTCCCAAGGATTTCGATGTGGCGACCGATGCCACGCCGGAGGAAGTGCGGCGGTTGTTTCGCCGTTCGCGCATCATCGGGCGGCGGTTTCGCATCGTGCATGTGATGCACGGGCAGGAAACCATCGAGGTTTCCACGTTTCGCGGCAGCCATCTCGATGCCGACGACGATGCGTCCGTGGCCGACAGCGGACGCATTTTGCGCGACAACGTATTCGGCTCGCACGAGGAGGACGCGGTGCGCCGCGATTTCAGCGCGAACGCGCTGTATTACGATCCCGTCACCGAGGAAGTTTTCGATTTCACCGACGGCTTGCCCGATCTCAAGGCGGGCGTGTTGCGTATCATCGGCGCGCCGCATACGCGCTACCGCGAAGACCCGGTACGCATGTTGCGCGCGGTGCGGCTTTCCGCCAAGCTCGGCTTGAAGCTCGATCCGGCAACGGAAGCGCCGATTCCCGAATTGGCGGCGTTGCTGCACGATGTTCCGCCCGCGCGATTGTTTGACGAGATGCTGAAACTTTTTCTTTCCGGTCACGCGATGGAAAGCGCGCGCGCCTTGCGCGAGCACGGCTTGCACCACGGGCTGCTGCCCATGCTGGATGTGGTGCTGGAACAGCCGCTGGGCGAGCGTTTTGTCACGCTGGCGCTACGCAATACCGACGAGCGCGTGCTGGCTGACAAGCCGGTTTCGCCCGCGTTTTTATTCGCCGCATTGTTGTGGCACGAAGTGCTCGCGCTGTGGCAAAAATTGCAGACGGAGGGCGCCCGCCCCATGCCCGCGCTCATGCAGGCAATGCACGAAGTTTCCGACATTCAGGCGGAAAAGCTCGCGATCACCAAGCGCTTCAGCGTGATGATGAAGGAAATCTGGTCTATCCAGCCGCGTTTTGAGCAACGCGCGGGGCAGCGGCCTTATCGCCTGCTGGAAAATCCGCGCTTCCGCGCCGGCTATGATTTTCTGCTGTTGCGCTGCCAGTCGGGCGAGTTGCCGATGGCGCTCGCGGAATGGTGGGATGCGTTCGCCGTCGCCGATTCCGCGCAACGCGCCGCGATGCTGGTGCCCGATTCCGGCGCGCCCAAAAAACGCCGTCGCCGTTCGCGTCGTCCGGCTTCCGCATCTTCCGCCAGCGAAACGGCTTCGGGTCAGGCATGAGCCATCGCGCTTACATCGCCCTCGGCAGCAATCTGCACAACCCGGAACAGCAGGTGCGGCGCGCGTTTGCGGAATTGGGCGATCTGCCGCAGACAAAGCTCGTCGCGCAATCGTCGCTCTACCGCACCGCGCCCGTGGGTTACGCCGACCAGCCGGATTTCGTGAACGCGGTCGCCGCGCTCGACACGGAACTGGAGCCATCCGCGCTGCTCGCCGCGCTGCTCGCGCTGGAAACCGCGCATGGGCGCGCGCGCAGCTTTCCCAATGCGCCGCGTTCGCTCGATCTGGATGTGCTGATGTACGATGATCTCATCCTGCAAACCGCGCAACTCACGCTGCCGCATCCGCGTTTGCACGAGCGCGGCTTTGTGCTGTTTCCGCTCACGGAGATCGCGCCCGATCTTGAAATTCCCGGTCATGGCGCGGCGCATGTTTTGCTCAAAAAATTGCCCGACCAAAACGTGCGAAAGATGGCCGCATGAACCTCACCGAACGCTATCCCTACATCGTCATCGAAGGCCCGATCGGGAGCGGAAAAACCACGCTCGCGCACCGGCTCGCGGATCGTTTTCCGCTCGATCTGCTGCTCGAAAACGCGGGCGCGAATCCCTTTTTGCCGCGCTTTTATCAGGATCAGCAACGCTATGCCTTGCCGACGCAATTGTTCTTTCTGTTCCAGCGCGCGGAACAGGTGCGCGAGCTGGGTCAGCGCGATTTGTTCAATCAGGCCACGGTCGCGGATTTTTTTCTCGAAAAAGATCCGCTGTTCGCGCGGCTCAATCTCGGCGACGAGGAATACGCGCTTTATCGCCAGATTTACGAACATCTGCAATTGCAAACCACCACGCCCGATCTCGTGATCTATCTGCAAACGCCCGTGGATACGCTGGTCAAGCGCATTGAGCAGCGCGACATCGCTTATGAACACGAAATCAGCCGCGATTATCTCGCGCGACTGGCCGAGGCTTACAGCGATTTTTTCCACCATTACGACACCGCGCCGCTGTTGATCGTCAACAACGATAATCTCAACGTCATCGCCGACGAAGACGCGCTTGATCTCTTGCTGAAACGCATACTCGCGATGCGCGGTCGCCGCGAATATTTCAACCCGAGGCTGGACGCATGAAGCTCGCCGATCTCCTCGCGATGAAAACGCGCGGCGAAAAAATCGCCGTGCTGACCTGCTACGATGCGAGCTTTGCGACGTTGTGCGAAAACGCCGGAGTGGATGTGCTGCTGGTCGGCGATTCGCTCGGCATGACGCTGCAAGGCGCGAAAGACACGCTGGGCGTGACGCTGGCCGAGATGGCTTATCACACGCGCATGGTCGTTGCGGGTGCGAAGCAGTGCTACATCGTCGCCGATCTTCCCTACGGCAGCGATGCCACGCCCGAACGCGCGCTCGCCAGCGCGCGCGCATTGGTGGACGCGGGCGCGCACATGGTCAAACTCGAAGGTAACAAAGCCGATGCCGTGCGTCTGCTCGTGGAAAATGGCATTCCCGTGTGCGCCCACCTTGGTTTCACGCCGCAATCGGTGCATGAGTTGGGCGGCTATAAAGTACAAGGGCGCGACGCGGCAGGCGCGCGCAAAATCTTCGACGATGCCGTTGCGCTGGAACAGGCGGGCGCTGCGATGCTGGTGCTGGAAATGATCCCTGCCACGCTCGCCGCGCGCATCAGCCACGAGATCGGCATGATAACCATCGGCATAGGCGCAGGTCCGAGCTGCAACGGTCAGGTGCTCGTGCTGCACGACATGCTGGGGATTTATCCCGGCAAATCGCCGCGTTTCGCGCGCAATTTCATGGCGGGCGCGGACAGCATACAAACGGCCATTGCCAACTACGTCCGCGCGGTGAAAAGCGGCGCGTTTCCGACTGCGGCGCATAGTTTTTGAATCATGGAAATCATCCGCACCATCGCCGAATTGCGCGCGCGTCTCGTGTCTGAAACCGGCATCGCGTTCGTGCCGACCATGGGCAATTTGCATGACGGCCATTTGCACCTCGTGAAAATCGCGCGCGAACATGCGCCTTGCGTGGTCGTGAGCATTTTCGTCAACCCGCTGCAATTCGGCGCGAATGAGGATTTGGCGAGCTATCCGCGCACGCCCGAGCAGGATTGCGCGAAGCTGGAAACCGCCGGAGCCGATGTCGTGTTCATGCCGTCGGCGGAGGAAATATATCCGACGCCGCAACAGATCACGGTCGCGCCGCCGCCCGTTGCCGATCAACTCTGCGGCGCGTCGCGCCCCGGCCATTTTCGCGGTGTCGCGACCGTGGTGTTGAAGCTGTTCAACGTGGTTCGCCCCACCGTCGCGGTATTCGGCAAAAAAGATTTTCAGCAGTTGTTCATCCTGCGCGAAATGGTGCGACAACTGAATCTGCCGATCACGCTCGTCGGCGCGGAAACCATGCGCGAAAGCGATGGCCTCGCAATGAGTTCGCGCAACGCTTATCTCAACCCGGCGCAGCGTCTCGAAGCGCCGCGCTTGCATCGCGCGTTGCGCCAGGTCGTCCAGGCCGCGCAAGGCGGGCAACATGATTTCGCCGCGATCGAAACGCAGACCGCGCAATACCTCACGCAACTGGGCTGGATCGTGGATTACATCGCCATCCGCAGCGCGAACACGCTGCTGCCGCCGGAGCCGCGCGAGCATGAATTGATCGCGCTAGGCGCGGCGCGGCTCGGCACAACCCGGCTCATAGACAATATCGGGTTCGCGCTTTGAGCTATAATGCTCGTCCCTTGAATCGAATCGGAAAAGCCCATGCAAAGAACCATGCTCAAATCCAAGCTGCACCGGGTGCGCGTCACGCATTCGGAGCTGGACTATGAGGGTTCCTGCGCGATTGACGAGGCGCTGCTGGAGGCGGCCGACATCCGCGAATATCAGCAGATTGATCTCTACAACGTCAACAACGGCGAGCGTTTCACGACCTACGCCATCCGCGCGCAACGCAATTCCGGCATCATCTCCGTAAACGGTGCCGCCGCCCGCAAAGCCGCGCCCGGCGATATTCTCATCATCGCCGCTTACGCGGTTTACAACGAAATCGAACTCGAAAAATACCAGCCGGAACTGGTCTATGTGGACACGATGAACCGCATCAAGGACAAACGGCGCGGGATTCCGGTACAGGCGGTTTGAGACGTACTTGACTGCCCCGCGCGCGCGGTCGGGACAATGGTAGGATGGTCGCCGTGTGAAAAATTTCGCCATTCCCGACGACACATCATGCCCAATCTGCTCGCAACCCTATTCCGCCAACGCTGCGCCGCCCTGATTCTGGGCGCGTTGGCGGTATTCGGCTATGCGCCTTTTTATCTTTACCCCATTCCGATTTTGACTTTGGCAGGCTTGTTTCTGCTGCTCGCCAAAACGGAAACGCCGCGACGCGGATTTGCGCTCGGCTGGTTTTACGGGCTGGGATTGTTCGGCGCGGGGGTTTCGTGGATTTATGTGAGCCTGCACGATTTCGGCGGAATGCCCATGCCGCTCGCGGCGCTCGCCACGGGCGCGTTTTGCGCGTTTCTCGCGCTGTTTCCGGCGCTGGCAGGCTGGCTGGGCGCGCGCTTTTCACGGCATCGCTTGTGGGCGCTGCCGTTCGCATGGGTGTTGTTCGAGTGGGTGCTCAACTGGATTTTTACCGGCTTTCCGTGGATGACGCTGGGCTATTCGCAAGTGCCGCACAGCGGTCTGGCGGGCTGGGCGCCGGTCGCGGGCGTGTTCGGCGTTTCGCTCGCGGCGGCGTTGACGGCGGCGTTGACGGCGGCGCTGATCGCGGCCTGGGCGCGCGGAGCGCAGCGCGGAAAATTGCTGCTCGCGGCGCTGGCGATCTGGCTCGGCGGCAGCGCGTTGAAATTCGCGTCGTGGAGCGTGCCGGTCGGCCAGCCCATCAGCGTGAGTCTGTTGCAAGGCAATATCCCGCAAGACATGAAATGGCGGGCGGAAGATGTGGATCGCACATTGCGGATTTATCTCGATCTCGCGCGCAAAAATCCCGCGCAACTCGTGGTGCTTCCGGAAACCGCGCTGCCGCTTTTGTGGCACGATGTTCCGCAAAATTATCGTGAACTGCTGGCCGCACCCGCGAAAAATCTTGGCGGCAACACGCTCGCGGGCGCGCCGGAACAAGTCGGCGACGATTATTTCAACAGCATGTTCAGCCTCGGAACCGCGCCCGAACAAAAATACAGCAAATCGCATCTTGTGCCCTTCGGCGAATTTATCCCGTTCAAATCCGCGCTCGGATGGGTTTACCGCGACCTGCTGCACATCCCGCTTTCCGACCTTTCGCCCGGCGCGACAGACCAGCAACCGATGATGCTCGCGGGGCAACAGGTCGCGCTGAACATTTGTTACGAAGACGTGTTCGGCGAAGAAATCATCCGCCAGTTGCCGCAAGCCACGCTGCTCGTCAACGCCAGCAACGACGCCTGGTACGGCCACTCGCTCGCCGCGCACCAGCACCTGCAAATCTCGCAAACGCGTGCTCTGGAAACCGCCCGCATGATGCTGCGCGCCACCAACACTGGCGCCACCGCCATCATCGCGCCGGACGGCACAATCATCGCGCAAGCGCCTCACTTCACCACCACCGCGCTGACCGGTCAGGCACAAGGCTACGCCGGCATCACGCCCTATGTGCGCTGGGGCAACTGGCCGGTGGTGGCGATGATTTTTCTGGCGCTTGGTTTGCTGTGGTGGCGGCAAAAAATTCCGCAGACCGGGGTGAGAAATGGAGTTGATTATCCCGCTGTGTTTCGCCTTGTTTTTTGAAGCCTACACACTGTTGACGCTCGCCATCAACAAACTAAAAAAGAAACAGATGTCCGGCCTCTCCGGCATTGCGGGAGCATTTTTTCTTTATGTGCTAATCCGGTCAGCCCTGCACGAAAAAATTTCCATCCCGCTGTTTTTATTGCTGCTGGCCATCCTGATACTCACCCGATATTTTTATTATCGCCTGGGGAAATATTTTGCAAACAGATAGCGCGCTCACGCATCAAGAATTTTTCGCTGTTCTCCCCGCGCAGGCGGGGATTGTGGAGGTAGCACATATAGCCCCTCTCCCCTCGTGGGAGAGGGGTTGGGGTGAGGGGGTTAAACAAAAATTGCGCGAAACGCGCACAACGCCCGCTTTTAAATTCCCTTCTGCCGCGCTGAGCAGCGCAGCCGAGCCGGGGGATTTCGGCGAGCGTCTGTCTGAGCACTGGCGAAGCCGGTGCGAGTTCAGCGAGCCGCCCGGATCGGTGAGCAGCGCAAGGGAGCGCGAAGCGCCGCGGGAGCAGGGGGTCTTTTTCTTTGGTTACTTTCTTTTGGACAAGCAAAAGAAAGTAACTCGCCTGTCGGGGCGAGACCCGACCAAACCAAGTTTGCCTTGCCGAGATGCGCGTTCATCCTTCGACTGGCTCAGGACGAACGGGTTTTTATTTTTAAACCCCCACCCTCACCCCAACCCTCTCCCGCAAGCGGGAGAGGGAGAACAACTACCGCCTGCGCGGGGATGAACGGAAATACATGAACAAACCCCACCTCCGCCGCGATGCCGCGCTTGGCGTCATGTTCGCGCTTGTCGCCGCCATCGGATTTTCCGGCAAGGCCATCCTCGTCAAGCTCGCTTATTACAGCCCGGTGGATGCGGTCACGCTGCTCGCGTTACGCATGGCATTTTCGGTGCCGGTGTTCGTCGGCGTGGCGTTATGGGCGGCGTGGCGACATGAAACGCCGCTCACCAAACACGAGCATCTGCTCATCATCGCGCTCGGCGTGCTTGGCTATTACCTTTCCAGCCTGTTTGATTTTCTCGGGCTGCAATATATTTCCGCCGGGCTGGAACGGCTGATTCTGTTTTTGTATCCGACCATGACGGTAATCCTCATCGCGCTGCTGCAACGCAAAGCCATCGCCCGCAAAATCAA
>JAITWS010000035.1 GCA_031285185.1 Methylobacillus sp. | reverse complement strand
GCATCCTGCTGGTTGATGGTTTCCAGCTCGCGCAGCAATTCTTTTTGGCGCTCGGTGAGTTTGACCGGGGTTTCCACCGTGACGTGACACATGAGATCGCCATAGTCATTGCCGCGCAGCGCTTTGATGCCTTTGCCGCGCAGACGGAACACCGCGCCGGTTTGCGTTTCGGGCGGGATTTTGACCATGGCGTGGCCTTCGAGCGTGGGGACTTCGATTTCACCGCCGAGCGCGGCGGTGCTGAAGCTGATCGGCATTTCGCAATGCAGATCGGTTCCGTCGCGCTGGAAAACCGCGTGTTGCTTGAGATGCACGACCACATAAAGATCGCCCGGCGGACCGCCGTTGACACCGGCTTCGCCTTCGCCCGAGAGACGGATGCGGTCGCCGTCGTTGACGCCGGCGGGGATTTTGACCGAGAGTGTTTTGTGTTGTTTGACGCGCCCGTCGCCGTGACAGTCGGGGCAGGGGTTTTCGACCATTTTGCCGCTGCCGTGGCACTTGGGACAGGTTTGCTGAATCGAGAAAAATCCCTGCTGCATACGCACCTGGCCTTGTCCGCCGCAGGTGGTGCAGGTGGTCGGATTGGTTCCGGGTTTCGCGCCGCTGCCGTGGCAGGTTTCGCATTGCGCCATGACGGGAATGCGGATTTTGGTTTCGGTTCCGCGTGCCGCGTCTTCGAGCGAGAGTTCCATGTTGTAACGCAAATCCGCGCCGCGATAAACATTGGGGCGACCGCCACCGCCGCGTCCGCCGAAGATGTCGCCGAAAATATCGGAGAAGGCATCGGCGAATCCGCCCGCGCCAAATCCGCCCGCGCCGCCGCCCATGCCCGCTTGCGGATCAACTCCGGCGTGACCGTATTGGTCGTAAGCCGCGCGTTTTTGCGCGTCCGTGAGAACTTCGTAGGCTTCCTTCGCTTCCTTGAATTGCTCCTCCGCTTTCGGATTATCCGGGTTGCGGTCAGGATGGTATTTCATCGCAAGTTTGCGATAAGCCTTTTTGATGTCTTCGTCGGAAGCATCGCGGTTGACGCCGAGAACTTCGTAAAAATCGCGTTTGCTCATATGACCGTTCTAAAAATTATAGTCGTTCCGAAAATTAATCAGCTCGATAGCAGTTCCCCTCCCTTCTCCGCCTTCGCGAGGAAGAGAGGGGGCTGATTTATTTCTGATCCTTGTTGACTTCGGTGAACTCGGCATCCACCACATTGCCGTCGCCACCGGCCGCGCCGCCGTCGGCGGGAGCTTCCGCGCCGGAGGCCGCTTGCTGCTGGGCGTAAATTTTCTCGGCCAGCTTGTGCGAGGCTTCCATCAGCGCGTTGGTTTTGGTTTCAAGCGCGGCCTTGTCGTCGCCTTTCAATGCCTCTTCGACCTCGCTGATCGCGGTTTCGATTTTGGCTTTTTCGTCGGCATCCAGTTTGTCGCCGTGCTCGCTCACCGATTTTTTCACGCCGTGCACCAGATTGTCCGCGGCATTGCGCGCATCCACCAGCTCGCGCGCCTTGCGGTCTTCGTCCGCGTGCGCGGCGGCATCGGCCTCCATGCGCTTGATTTCCTCTTCGCTCAAGCCGGAATTGGCCTTGATGGTGATTTTGTTTTCCTTGCCGGTCGCCTTGTCCTTCGCGCTGACGTGCAGAATGCCGTTGGCATCAATGTCGAACGTGACTTCAATCTGCGGCATACCGCGCGGCGCGGGCGGAATATCGGTCAGATTGAACTGGCCGAGGCTCTTGTTGCCCGAAGCCATTTCGCGCTCGCCCTGCAACACATGGATGGTGACCGCGTTCTGGTTGTCGTCGGCGGTGGAAAACACTTGCGATGCCTTGGTCGGAATCGTGGTGTTCTTCTGGATGAGCTTGGTCAGCACGCCGCCCAGCGTTTCGATGCCCAGCGAAAGCGGCGTCACGTCAAGCAGCAACACATCCTTCACGTCGCCCTGCAACACGCCGCCCTGAATCGCCGCGCCCACGGCCACGGCTTCGTCCGGGTTTACATCCTTGCGCGGCTCCTTGCCGAAAATCTCCTTCACCTTTTCCTGCACCTTGGGCATACGGGTCTGACCGCCGACCAGAATCACGTCGGAAATATCCTCGATCTTCACGCCCGCATCCTTGATCGCGGTGCGGCACGGCGCGATGGTGCGCTCAATGAGGTCTTCCACCAGCGATTCAAACTTGGCGCGCGTGATCTTGACCACCAGATGTTTCGGCCCGGTCGCGTCCGCCGTGATGTAAGGCAGGTTGACCTCGGTCTGCTGCGCGGAAGAAAGCTCGATCTTGGCTTTTTCGGCGGCCTCCTTGAGGCGCTGCTTGGCGAGCAGATCGTTACGCAGATCAAGGCCGTTTTCCTTCTTGAATTCATCGGCGAGATAGTCAATCAAACGATTGTCGAAATCCTCGCCGCCGAGGAAAGTGTCGCCGTTGGTGGAGAGCACTTCGAACTGATGCGCGCCGTCAATCTCGGCGGTTTCGATGATGGAAATATCGAACGTGCCGCCGCCCAGGTCATACACCGCGATCTTGCGGTCGCCTTCCTGCTTGTCGAGGCCGAACGCAAGCGCCGCCGCGGTCGGCTCGTTGATGATGCGCCTGACTTCAAGACCCGCGATGCGTCCCGCATCCTTGGTCGCCTGACGCTGGCTGTCGTTGAAATAAGCCGGCACGGTAATCACCGCCTCGGTGACTTCCTCGCCCAGATAATCCTCGGCGGTCTTTTTCATTTTACGCAGCGTCTCGGCGGAAATTTGCGGCGGCGCCATCTTCTTGCCGTTGACCTCCACCCACGCATCGCCGTTATCCGCCTTGACGATGGCATAAGGCATGAGATCAATATCCTTCTGCACCGCCTGCTCGTCAAAACGGCGGCCAATCAAACGCTTGATCGCGTACAACGTGTTCTTGGGATTGGTGACCGCCTGCCGCTTGGCGGGCGCGCCCGCGAGAATCTCGCCGTCATCCTGATATGCGATGACAGAAGGCGTGGTGCGCGTGCCTTCCGCATTCTCGATCACGCGCGGCTTGCCGCCCTCCATGATCGCCACGCAGGAATTGGTCGTGCCCAAATCAATACCGATAATTTTCGCCATAGTTACAGTCCTTCAAAAAGTTGTTGGAATTGCTGCCCATGCCCGGCAAATGGGGATGGTTTTGCGGTTTTCAAGTAGGGACGGATTGCAAAACCGCCCGTGAATTATTTCCCTTTGCTCACCATCACCAGCGCCGGGCGCAGCACGCGGTCGTGCAGGGTGTAGCCTTTTTGCAGCACTTGCGCCACGGTGTTCGGTTCGGCGTCGGATTCCACCATGCCGATGGCTTGATGCCGGTGCGGATCGAATTTTTCGCCGAGCGGGTTCACCACGGCGATATTGAATTTTTCGAACACGTTGGTGAGTTGTTTTTGCGTGGCCCCCATGCCGCTTTTGTAGCTTTCGACAGTGGCGGATTCGACCAGCAGCGCCGCGTCCAGACTGTCCATGACGGAGAGCAGCTCGGACGAGAATTTTTCCAG
Source organism: Methylobacillus sp. (assembly GCA_031285185.1). Lineage (GTDB taxonomy): Bacteria > Pseudomonadota > Gammaproteobacteria > Burkholderiales > Methylophilaceae > MM2. Next base: position 246 of record JAITWS010000035.1, on the reverse strand, counting down.
CGCGAATTTGCGCGCCTTGTCGGTTTCCTCTTGCGCGCGACGGCGGATATTCTCGGCCTCGGCCTTGGCATAGAGCACTTCTTCCTGCGCCTTGCGCTCGATCTCCTTGAGCAATTCTTCCATGGTGGGCGCGGCTTCGGTTTGCGGTTCGTCCTGCGGATTTTCCGGCAGAATTTCTTCTTCTTGCGACATAAAAATTTCCTTTTGCAGAATGGTTCAATACAGAAAAATGGTGGCGGTTTGCGA
>JAITWS010000128.1 GCA_031285185.1 Methylobacillus sp. | reverse complement strand
TGAACAAGCCAAGATCATGTAAATTTATTGCGGGGGGGGTAACTTACTGATAATCATGATAATTTCCCTATATTTTAGTTGGTAAAGTGGCGCTTCTGCGTGGCGATGCGCGCTTCTTATATTCCCGTTACGGGATTATTAAAATGTAATGACAGGATAATACAACGGCTCATGCAAAAAGTACATAATAATTGCAGTTTTTAGATTTTTTAATTCCGCACACCATCGTTTTCACCGTCCGCCACGCGGATAATTTCAAGCTCCCTCGGCATTTCAACCACCACGGTTTCGTCATATTCGCGGGGAGGAGAGGGAAGTGCTTCAGAGGCAAGTGAACGAAGGAGCAGGGGGAAGAATAGGTTTTTCTTTGATAATTCCGGCATTGGTGATGTTTCGCTGTGTTCTATCCATTCTGCGACTTGAACCCAATGCCATCCGGGCGTATTTTTAAGTTAGAATGGCATATTTAAGTTAGTAGTTATTAACATCAAACACCTATGCGTATCGCCAAAATCAGTCGTAACACTCTGGAAACGCAGATTTCCGTCGCGTTGAATCTTGACGGGAGCGGCGTGGCCGAGTTTGCCACGGGGTTGCCGTTTCTTGACCACATGCTGGATCAGATCGCGCGTCATGGTTTGATGGATATTTCCGTCAAGGCGGCGGGCGATTTGCATATTGACGCGCATCATACGGTGGAGGATATCGGCATTACGCTTGGGCAGGCGTTCGCGCAGGCGGTGGGCGACAAGAAGGGCGTGCGGCGTTACGGGCACGCTTATGTGCCGCTGGATGAGGCGCTGTCGCGCGTGGTGCTGGATATTTCCGGTCGTCCGGGCTTGGTGTTTGATGTGGAGTTCACGCGCGCGCGCATCGGCGAATTTGATGTGGATTTGCTGCACGAATTTTTCCAGGGGTTCGTCAATCACGCTCTGGTGACGTTGCACATTGATAATTTGCGTGGCGACAACGCGCATCATCAGGCTGAGACGGTGTTCAAGGCGTTTGGTCGCGCGTTGCGCGCCGCTGTTGAGCTTGACCCGCGCATGACGGGTGTCACACCTTCGACCAAGGGAACGCTCTGACGCATTTTTCCGGTTGCACCCGAAACACACACGAGCGCCCACGCCAACATTCCATTATGACTGACATCGCAGTAATTGATTACGGCATGGGCAATTTGCGCTCGGTTGCCAAGGCGCTGGAGCATGTCGCGCCGCATCGTTCCGTGACGGTGACGAGCGATCCGGCGGAAATCGCCGCCGCCGGGCGCGTGGTGTTTCCGGGGCAGGGCGCGATGCCGGATTGCGTGCGCGAACTCGATCATCGCAATTTGCGTTCAGCCGTGCTGGATGCCGCGGCGAGCAAGCCTTTTCTCGGCATTTGCATCGGCTTGCAGTTGTTGTTCGCGCATAGCGAGGAAGGCGATGCGGCGGGTCTCGGGATTTTGCCGGGCAGGGTCAAACGTTTTCCGCAGACGCGCATGGTTGACGCGGCGGGCAACAAGCTCAAGGTTCCGCACATGGGTTGGAACGAGGCTTTTCAAACGCGCGAACATCCGCTGTGGCGCGGCATTGCCAAGGATGCGCGGTTTTATTTCGTGCACAGTTATTATGTCGAACCCGAAGATGCCGCGCTGCAAACCGCGGCCACCGAATATCCGTCGCGCTTTACCAGCGCCGTGGGTCGCGCTAACATTTTCGCCGTGCAATTCCACCCGGAAAAAAGCCAGCAGGCCGGATTGACACTTTTATCCAACTTTGTTGATTGGGACGGACGTCCCTGAATTTATCATGCTGATTATTCCCGCGATTGATCTCAAGGACGGCCACTGCGTGCGGTTGAAGCAGGGGCTGATGGAAGACGCCACCGTATTCTCCGAAGACCCCGCCGCGATGGCGCGACATTGGGTGGACAAGGGCGGGCGACGATTGCATCTGGTGGATTTGAACGGCGCGTTCGCGGGCAAGCCCGTCAACGAAGGCGCGATCAAATCCATTGTGGCGGAAGTGGGCGGCGCGATTCCGATTCAGTTGGGCGGCGGCATACGCGATCTCGACACCATAGAACGTTATCTCAACGACGGCATCAGCTACGTCATTATCGGAACCGCCGCAGTCAAAAATCCCGGATTTTTGCACGAAGCGTGCGATGCTTTTCCGGGCAACATCATCGTCGGACTGGACGCGAAGGACGGCAAGGTCGCGGTGGATGGCTGGTCGAAACTGACCGGCCACGACGTGCTTGATCTCGCGCGCAAATTCGAGGATTACGGCGTGGAAGCGGTGATTTATACCGACATCGGGCGCGACGGCATGTTGACCGGCGTGAATATCGAAGCGACGGTCGCGCTCGCGCAAGGGCTGAAAATCCCCGTCATTGCAAGCGGCGGCATCACCAATCTGGACGATGTGAAACGATTGTGCGCGGTCGAAAACGAAGGCGTCATGGGCGCGATCACGGGGCGCGCGATTTACGAAGGCACGCTCGATTTCGCCGCCGCGCAAACGTTGGCGGACGAGTTGAGTCACGCATGAGCCTCGCCAAGCGCATCATTCCCTGCCTCGACGTGACCGATGGGCGCGTCGTCAAAGGCATCAATTTCGTCGAGCTGCGCGACGCGGGCGATCCGGTCGAAATCGCGCGGCGTTACGACGAACAGGGCGCGGACGAACTCACGTTTCTCGACATCACCGCAAGCTCCGACAATCGCGGCCTGATTTTGCACATCATCGAACAGGTCGCCTCGCAGGTTTTCATTCCGCTCACCGTCGGCGGCGGCGTGCGCGCGGTCGAGGATGTGCGGCGGCTGCTCAACGCGGGCGCGGACAAGGTGAGCATGAACACTTCCGCCGTGCTTAATCCGCAACTCGTGACCGACGCCTCCGCGCGGTTCGGTTCGCAGTGCATCGTGGTGGCGATAGATGCCAAGCGCGTCGGCGATCACTGGGAAGTGTTCACGCACGGCGGCCGCAAACCGACCGGGCTGGACGCGATCACATGGGCGCGCGAAATGGTCGCGCGCGGCGCGGGCGAATTGCTGCTGACCAGCATGGACAGGGACGGAACCAAAAGCGGTTTTGATCTCGCATTGACGCGCGCGATCAGCGACGCGGTGGATGTGCCCATCATCGCCTCCGGCGGCGTGGGCAATCTGGATCATCTGGTGGAAGGCGTGAAACAGGGCGGCGCGGACGCGGTGCTCGCGGCCAGCATTTTCCACTTCGGCGAATATTCGGTGGATCAGGCCAAGCGTTACATGGCCGACCACGGCATTGAGGTGCGG
>JAITWS010000080.1 GCA_031285185.1 Methylobacillus sp. | reverse complement strand
TCGCCGCACAACGTGACTTTGCCCGCGTCCATGAGGTTGCCGAAAAATTTCCAGCCGGTCGGCGTTTCAAAACACGGAATGCCCAACGCCTGCGCCACACGATCTGCCGCCGCGCTGGTCGGCATGGAACGCGCGATTCCCGCGAGACCCGTTTTGTAACCCGGAGCCAGGGTCGCATTGGCCGCAAGAATGGCGAGACTGTCGGAGGGCGTCACGAAAAACTTTTTGCCGAGGATCATGTTGCGATCGCCGTCGCCGTCCGAGGCCGCGCCGAAATCCGGCGCGTTTTCGCCGTAGAGAATTTCCACCAACTCGTGCGCGTAAGTGAGGTTGGGGTCGGGATGACCGTTGCCGAAATCAGGCAACGGTTCCGCATTCATCACACTGCCCGCGGGCGCGCTCAAACGCTGTTCGAGAATCGCGCGCGCGTAGGGGCCGGTCACCGCGTGCATCGCGTCAAACTTGATGCGAAAACCGCCGGCGAGCAAATCGCGTATCGCGCCGAAATCAAACAGCGACGCCATCAAATCGGCATAGTCCGCGACCGGATCAATCACCTCCACTTGCATGTCGCCCAACGTGCTCACGCCGATTTTGTCGAGCGCGACATCGGGCGCGTCGAAAATGCGGTATTCGGCAATCTGCTTGCTGCGCGCGAAAATCGCCTCAGTGACTTTTTCCGGCGCGGGGCCGCCGTTGGTGACGTTGTACTTGATGCCGAAATCGCCCTCCGGTCCGCCCGGATTGTGGCTCGCGGAAAGGATGATGCCGCCGAAAGTCCGGTGCTTGCGTATCACGCACGAAGCCGCGGGCGTGGAAAGTATGCCGCCGCGCCCGACCAGCACGCGCCCGAACCCGTTCGCCGCCGCCATTTTGAGAATGATCTGAATCGCCTCGCGGTTGTAATAACGTCCGTCGCCGCCCAACACCAGCGCGGCTCCGCGCGGCGCGTCTATGCTGTCGAAAATGGACTGGACAAAATTTTCCAGATAATGCGCCTGCTGAAACACCGGAACGCGCTTGCGTAAACCCGAAGTGCCGGGCTTTTGATCGTTGAAAGGCCGGGTGGAAATGGTGCGTAGTGTCATGTGTGCATCCTGAGCTTGTTTCTGGGGAATCTGGATAGTTTACCCGTGTCTTGATCGCCGGGATATGACGGCTTGACACCCCGCCCGTACACCCCCATAATGCGCGGCTTTCGGGGCATTAGCTCAGTTGGTAGAGCAGCGGACTCTTAATCCGTTTGTCGTAGGTTCGACCCCTACATGCCCCACCACTCTCCTTGCAATTCAATCAATCATTCAAGCAGCCCGCGCCCTTGCAACCATGCGGTTGACCGCCGCCGTCATATTGATGGGCACGAGTTTGGTTTCGGGATGCGCTTTTTGAAATACCCGGAAAACTTCATCCGAAAATGCCTGACCGATTTCCGCGATTCCGGTGAAATCCAGTATCACGGTTTTGAATTTCTCGAACCGAAAAATCAGCCGTTTTGCCTGGGAACGTGAAACCAGCGCCTCGCCTTCGTATTGCCCGAGCCTGACCGGGACAATTGTTTCGGCGAATGTGTATTCATCGGGCGCGGCGAATTTGTCAAAAATCTCCTTTGAAGTACGTGCGGCATCATTCGCCAATCGCATACCCACGAGCGTGCCCGGTGTATTTTCGGGCTGCTCAATCAGCCAGTCATCCTGTTCGGAATCGTGAAAAAACCGCAGGTTTCCCGAGCGGATTTCATAGCCGTCGAACATTCTGCTTGAGAAAAAAATCCCTTCGCCGGTATGGTTGAGCGGGTCGGTGGTGAATTTTCCCTTGGCAAGTTCGAGTATGGCTTCGCGCGGATCAAATAGATCAAGCGCCTTCTGGATTTTGACAAAGATGCCGTCTCCGTCATCCGCCACCCACGCTTCCGTGTGCAAGGCATTTCGCCGGATGCCGACCGCGATGCTCGCCCCCCCGGAATGGTCAATGGCATTGTTGACCATTTCCGTGATTCCGTACTGCCAAATGGAGCGGACATTTTCCGGCAAGTCGGCCATCACGGGCGCGATGGTCTGCCGCCAAACATGATCTTCGGAAAGATGGGCGCGCTCAAAATGCCGCACAAACTCAGTCGAAGTTGCAAGCCGATACTCCACTCCGCGACCGACGCCCTGCATGACAATCAGATTGTTTTGTATGGCCGCACGCAAGCGTGTGCTTGCCGCCTGCCGGGAAATTCCGGCTTCCGATGCAAGACGCACTGCGACGTTTCTGCCGCTCGCGTCCACAAGTTCCAGCAATGACTTGGTGGCTTTATCCATGCTTCAACAATTGTAAAGTCTGACTGAAATAATTGTAAAGCAAAACGGACAGAAACGTAAAGTCAGCCGCCATTAAACGTAAAGCGCCCCGTCACATCTTCCACTCGACATAGGTGTAGATATAGTTTGAGCCGCCGTTGACGTTGCCGAGCAGTTGCGAGGTGGCGAAGATGCCGGAGCGGTGGGCGACGCCGAATCCGGCGTAGGTTTCGCCCATGCTCGGCACGTTGATAAGATCGCCCACGCTCACGTCTATGCTGGGGTCGAGATAGTTCAGCAATTTTGAAGTGTTGCGTCCGCGCCGCGCCTGATCGCGCTGTTCCACATACGGCACGCGCTGGGCGATGGATACGCCTGCGCCGAAGCCGATGCGGGTACGCACATGTTTATCCCAGGGAAATCCGTAGTAAAACAGTTTCATGTAGGCATTGGCTTGCCAGAAATCCGGCTGGTGTCCGTCTTCGTCGTGATGCGTCACGCCCGCGTAACCCACCACATCCACCGGCCAGCCGTTCAGTCGGCGGATGAACGGGCGACCGACTTCGACCCCGGCGATGTTGGTGTTGTCCAGCGTATGCGTCGAGGTGCAGCCCAGCGCCATGATTTTGATGAGGTTGCAATCGGAGGATTGTCCGTACATGAGTTTGACGATCACGGAATTTTTCTCCGGCCAGACTTCGCGTTGCGGAGAAAAATCGTACATAAGACCGAGCGCGCCGGAATACTGGAAAGCGCGATTTTCCACAATCGGACTTTCGCGCACGCCGGACGACCAATGCGTCGCGCCCATGCCGCCCAGCAGCCGCCAACGCTCGGTCACCGCATAAGAGGCATACAGCCCGAACTCGGTATTCACACCCGCGCCCGGCATGTACGCGCGGCGCTCCGCAGTCGCCTCATCGCGACGCACGCCATAGTAGTAATCGTTCAACTTGTCATCGCGCAATGCGAGACGAAGATACGGACGCACATGCCAGCGCCCGCTCTGCCAATCGTAGTTGTAGCCGAGCCGCAACTCATTGCCACTGGACGCATCGGAAATATCATGCAGATATTCCACATAAACCGCGCCCCACGCGTCGCCGTGTTGATAGCTCACGCCAAAATCCGCGCCGGAACTGCGTTCCTCCATGCCCGCGAGACTGGACGGAACACGATCATAAGGAAAGCCCTCGAAACGCTGCGAGAAAAAAACATTCACATGATCGTTCTCGCCGTTGACCAGCTTCACCCCCGCGCGATACGCATGAAGATAAAAATGCGCGTCGTCATACAAATACAGCGGAAGCAGATCGCGCGATGTGCCGCCGCCGCGATAAAGCGAACCTTCCGCGCGCATCACCGCGCCCAAACCCGCGCCCTGCTCGCCCAAAACATTGGCGAGCGGATCGCTATCCGCAACCGCAGGCCGCGCGGCAAACAGCGCCAGCGCGAGACAAAGTTTCAATGTTTGGAT
>JAITWS010000049.1 GCA_031285185.1 Methylobacillus sp. | reverse complement strand
TCTAAACAAACGCGCTTACCACGGAATTTCCTTGCCGTCGTAGCTGATGAAGTGGCCGGATTGCGCCTCGGTGACACGCGCCAGCACGCGCCGCATTCCGCTCACGCTTTGCTCCGCGTTAATCAGCGCGTTCGCCCCGCCCATATCGGTCTGCACCCAGCCCGGATGCAAAATCACGGCGCGGATGCCGCGCGCCGCGAGGTCAAGCGACAGGCTTTTCATCACCATATTGACCGCCGTTTTGCTGGAACGATAAAGATAACAACCGCCGCTGGTATTGTCGTCCAAACTGCCCATCTTGCTGCTGACCGTGGCGATCAATTTGCCCGCGCCGCGTTCCAGATGCGGCGTGAACGCCTCCGCGACCTTGAGCGGCGCCATCGTGTTGACGCGAAACGCCAGCATCCACGCATCGTAATCAATCGCGCCCAAGCCGCCGTGATGATCGGGATAAATCCCCGCGTTATTGATGATGAGATCAATCGCCGTATCGCGCAATGTTTTCGCAAGCGTATCTATCGCATCCAGATCGGCCACATCCAGCGCAAGCACGCGCACTTTATTTGACGACCGCGCGATTGCATCCAGCGCATCCGCGCTTTCCGGCTGCCGGCAACAAGCCAGCACCTGCCAGCCATCGGCGGCATATTGACGGGTAAATTCAAGACCAAGCCCGCGATTGGCTCCGGTAATCAGCACGGTAGGCATGGGTGTTCTCCTGTGGTTATTTCAATGGTTGATTAATATACTCCCCGCCAGTGGCGGGAGAAGGAATGTTGCAAAAAACAGGCGCGCCGTGAAGTTCTCCCTCTCCCGCTTGGGGAGGGTTGGGGTGAGGGTTGGGATAAATTTAAATTATTGCTCACCCAACTCCAGCGCGAAATGATGCGAAGTGATTTTGAGCTTGCGCCCCAAATACAAACGGTGCGCGTCATGCCGCTGCACGCCGGAATCGAGATGAAACTGCGCGCAACCGAGCGAACGCGCCTGCGCCATCACCCAATCCAGCAACACCCCGCCATGCCCGTGCTCGCGCGAAGCCTCCCGCGTGACGAGATCATCCAGATAAAGAATCTTCCCCCACGCCAGATATTCCGCCACGCGAAACCCCGCCACCGCAACCACCTGCCCCTGATCGTCCCTGACGCACACCAGACAATACCCGTGCCGCGCCATCTGTCGCAACACCTGCGCGACAAACGCCTCCTCGTCCAGATGCGGCCGCAATTCGCGGATCACCGGATAACAGGCACGGATGTCGTCTATGGATTCAGCAATGTGTATGGGCATGATGATGCTCTGATCGTAATCGTATATCTGAATGATAAAGACAAAACCGCGAAATGGAATAGCGCGCGATGAAAAGCTCTCTTGCGAGGGGCAACAGAGTGGGGATTTTGTTGGTGAATCAACGGTGGCGACTTGTGAGGCAAGGCATATTTAGGCTGCCAAAAGACTGGTCATGCGCGGGCAAAAAAACAGCGCCTCAATCTGAGGCGCTGTTTGTACGAGAAAATTTCTGGCGTTTACCTACCCCAACACTCATCAACCGTGGCATAACCGGCGCTCGAATTGAGTGTTGCTCCCCGTTCGCCGGTATGCTTCAATGTAAAAGTCCCGCATTTGTCACCTGAGACATTCGCTTGACTACCTTTCGGCACAGCTTGCAGCGTGAAGGTGGTTGTGGTTGTGGCGAGAAAGCTGATGTCATAAGCATCGGATGCTGTCGTCGTCAACGCGCCCGGCAACGCAGTCGGATACACCCCCGTTGCCGTCGCCGCCCGCTCCAACCACTGCGCCGCCTGCAACAACCCAGCGCGCGCCTCGGCGCGTTTGGCGCGTTTGACATATTCGCCGTAGGCAGGCAGGGCGATGGCCGCTAGAATGCCGACCACCACCACCACGATCATCAGCTCAATCAGCGTGAAGCCCGCCTCATGCTTGTTACGCATATTCAATCTCATCAGGTTCCCCTTTTCTATTCAATCTGACGCCAGTTCGGACGCATGGATACTTCAGGAACCGGGGCAAGTTTGGTGCACTTGTTGTTGCTGTCGAAGTTGCAGTGATCTTCCTTGCCATTGGCACCGGTTGTACTCATAAGCGTGTTATCGCCAGGCGGAGTTGATATGCGCGTTGCGTTTTTGTCAGGACTGGCAACGCCTGTGTCGAACTTTCCATCCCCATTCATATCCAGTATCCCGAACGATGAGGTGTTACCGTTCATGATGTTGAGGAATGTCAGGAACTGCGTTTCATCGGTTCCGCTGGAGGAATCGCAACTTTCACCGCCAGCATTGTTACTTCCTTTGGCTGGAGTTCCCGAATACATGGCAATGATGTTGGTGCCTTGGTAGAACTGGAGCGCCTTGAGCACGCGTTCGCCGGTTCCCGCAGTGCCATCCGTTCCCAAATCCATAAACCAACCTTCCTCGCAGGAGGAGCCGCTACAGGTACCGGAAAAATTAGCTCCGGCTCCGGTAATGGTGAAGTAGTCCACGCCGCCAGAAGTTCCTATACTCTGGATTGTTCTTTGATTCAGTTTATCGGGGGAGCCTCCAGCATATTTACTGTTGCCGATGCTGACGGGTGATTCGTGAATGTTGTTCACCTGCAAGCGTGTGCTGGTTGTGCCGCCAAGAGGCGTACGATAGCTGTAAGTGGTGCGATCCAGTATCGAGTAAAGCGTCTGCACCGCATTTGCGGTAGTGCTGGAGCAGACTCCGGGAGAACCGCCGACACCGGCACCGCCGCCGGTTACTATCACGAACGGGTCGCATGTATCCACGTTGCGGCCGGTGCCAAAGGCAACCATCAAGGCGCGTATGCCGAGATCATTGGCGCGCACCAAGGGCGGCGCTGTAATGGCTTGGGGTACATTGCGGTTGGTATCGTCTCCCACCTTGTTGCTGCTTGGTCCATTGGCGGCAAAGAGCGGTCTTCCGCCAAAGGCGGTTGTCCACTCGGCATCATTGCCGCTGGTCAGATCGAACTTCCACATATGACCATAATTGTCGCCGGCATAGGCCACATCAGGGCGGCCATCGCTATCAAGATCCACCAAACGCGGCGTGGAGAGGCCGTTGTCGCAATTGTCGGTTCCGCTGCCACTGCAACTGGATTTGTTATTGATGTAGTTCGCGCGGGGGGCGAGTATCCTCTTCAGCTTCTTGTCCCCATCCAGATACTGAATCAGCAACACGGCATCGTGGCTCTCGCTGTTGTAGCCGTTACCCAGCACGACTGCCCAACGATTATTGTTCATGCGGACGATTTGGGCAGCCTTCGCCTGATTGGCCTGATCAAACGCCGGGGCGGCGGTGATGTAGCCAATGTCGGCTTTTTCTTCGCAAGTAGTCTTTGCCGCGCCTGTGGGCAGCTTGGTGCAGTCTTGTTTCGGATCGCTGCCGCTGCGAGTGCGGTCGGTCAGGACTTTACTGTTGGTGAAGCTGGTTGGGTCGGTCACATCCAGCACAAAATAACCTTTGCCACCCAAGCCTAGGGTGCCGACCAGCACTGTGCTCCAATCGGTGGTATGAGAAACTCCGTCCGCTGTGCCGTTTTCGCCCAGATCCGCATCGCCGGTCATGGGCGAACCATCCACAAAATAAGCGTGTTTCTGGTCATAACTTTGGCCGGTCAATTTCGCCAGGTTATCAATCACGCCATGCGG
>JAITWS010000040.1 GCA_031285185.1 Methylobacillus sp. | reverse complement strand
ACATTGCCGTCTTGCGACTGGATTATTTTCATCAGCACAAACGCCGTGCAGCAGGCGATGCCGCGGATTGCGGCGCAGTTTCCGCGCGCTTCCGCAGATGCGAAGCTGCGTTTCGCCGCCGTCGGCCCTGCGACGGCGCAGGAACTGGCGCTTTACGGCGTTGCGTCGGTGCTGGTTCCGATGGCGCAATTCGACAGCGAAAGTTTGCTCGCGCTGCCGGAATTTCAGGATTTGAAACAGCGGCGCGTTGTCATCGTGCGCGGCGTCGGCGGGCGTGAATTGCTGGCGGAAACGTTGCGCGCGCGCGGCGCGGAGGTAGCGTTCGCGGAATGTTACCGGCGCGTGAATCCGCAACGCGATGCCGGAAATCTGCCCGAGCTGTGGCAAAATGGGCAACTTCATGCGATGGTGGTCACCAGCAGCGAGGCCTTGCGGAATCTGCTGGCGCTGGCGCGTGAAACGACTTGGGTAAAAAACGTGCTGATCTGCGTCAACCATGCGCGTATCGCGGAAACAGCGCGTGAAAGCGGCTTGCAAACCGTTCTGGCCGATGCGCCGGGCGATGCGGCCATGTTGCGGTGCCTGATTCATCACTTGGGTAAAAGCGCCTTATGAGCGAAGAAAAACAAATCAGCGAAGCAAAGCCGGTCGCGGAAACGCCGCCGGAAAAAGTCGCGCCTTCCAATCTGGTCGCGCAGTCAGCGATCATTTTGTCCGTGCTCGCCTTGCTCGCGGTGGGCTGGCAGTGGTGGGACGCGCGTGAAAAATCGCGCGCGCTGGAACAAACATTGACGCAGCGCCTGAGCCGTTTTTCCGAGCGCAACAGCGAAAGCAACGTGCTTTCCAAAAAGGCGGATGAAGCCGCCACGCTGTTGACGGCGCGCGTGACCCTGCTTGAACAGCAACTCGAAACTTCCAAGGCGCAGCAGGAAACCCTGCAAACCATGTACACCGAGCTTGCGAGCAACCGCGACGAATGGGCAATCGGCGAGGCCGAGCATTTGGTCATCATCGCCAATCAGCAATTGCTGCTCGCGGGCAATGTCAAACCGGCGCTGCTCGCGCTGCAAGCCGCCGACGCGCGTTTGCAAACGCTGACCAAACCGCAGGTGGCGGCGCTGCGAAAAGTCATCGGGCAGGACATCCAGCGTTTGCAGGATTTGCCCGACATCAATCTGGTCGAAAAAAGTTTCGAGCTGGAAAAACTGGCGAGCGTGATAGACAAACTGCCGCTCGCAAGCGAACATCGCCCCGCCCCCGAAGTCGCGCCACAGCCCGATTTCAGCGCAAGTCCGTGGCGTCGTCTGGCGCATGAAGTCTGGCAGGACATCAAAAATCTGGTGCGTATCGAACGCATAGATACGCCGGAATTGCCGCTCCTGAAACCGGAGCAGGCGGATTTTCTGCGCGAAAATTTCAAGCTGCGCCTGCTTTCCGCGCGCATCGCGCTGCTCCAACATGATGAAGCCGCCTACCGCGCCGCGCTGCTCACGGCCATCAACTGGCTCACGGAATATTTCGACACGCAGGATGCCGCCGGACGCGAGGCGCTCACAACGTTGAAAACGCTCTCGTCCGATCAAATTTCGATCACGCTGCCCAATGTTTCCGCCAGCCTGGACGCGATCGCCAACTACAAACAAGGCATGGAGCGCGCGCAGCCGTGAAATTCCTCATCGGTTTGCTGTTCATCCTCGCCGTGGCCGTGGCGCTCGCGCTGGTCGCCGGTTCCAGCGACGGCTATGTGCTCATCGTGCAGCCGCCGTATCGCATCAGCATACCGCTCAGTCTGCTCATCATCGCGTTGATCGCGGGATTTTTCGCGCTGTACGCGCTGGTGCGGCTCGTGAAATACACGTTGCGCCTGCCGCAAAATGTGCGCGCCTACAAGCGCGAACAACGTCGCAAGGAAGCACAACGCGCCCTGCTGGAAAGCCTGCGCGCCGTGATGGAAGGGCGCTACGCCAAAGCGGAAAAAGCCGCCTCGACCGCGCTCAATCTGGGTGACGACGCGGATCTGAGCGCGCTCGTCGCCGCCCGCGCCGCGCACAAACTCAACCAGCCCGACCAGCGCGATCATTACCTCGCCGAAGCCGAACGTCGCGCGCCGAATGCCGTGCTTTCCCGGCTGCTCACGCAGGCCGAAATGCAACTCGACGACCGCATGTACGCCTCCGCGCTGCGTACCTTGCAGCAACTGGACAAGATCGAACCCAACCACATCCCCGCGTTGCGTTTGCAACTCAAGGTGCTGCAACGCCTGAATAATTGGGAACAAGTGCTCGCCGTGCTCGCCCAACTGGAAAAACGCGACGCGATCGGCATCGTGCAACTTCGCCAACTGCGCCATCACGCGCGCGCGCAACTGCTCGAACGCCGCGCCGGACACCGCGAAGAACTGCTGCGTTACTGGCAAACCATCCCCGAAAACGAGCGTCTCGACACCCAGCTCACCCGCACCGCCGCGCGCGCACTCATCGCCGCCGGAGAAAGCGCCGCCGCCGCGCGCGCCATCGAAATGAGCCTGACCAAACAATGGGATTCATCGCTCGCCGCGCTCTACGGCGACAGCGGCAACGACACCGTGCGCCAACTGGAACAAGCCGAAGCCTGGCTGCGCGACCACCACGACGACGCCGGTTTGTTACTCGCGCTCGGCAAACTCTGCATCCGCCGCGAACTCTGGGGCAAAGCGCAAAGCTACCTCGAAGCCAGCCTCGGTATGCAACCCGCCAGCGAAAGCCACCTCGCCCTCGCGCGCCTGCTGGAACGCATGGGAAATCAGCAGGAAGCCTACCGGCATTACCGGGAAAGTCTGGAGTGGGCGTTGGGGCGGGAGTGACTCCCCTTCTACGGTGAGACGAAACGTCGGGACAGGTTTCAAACCCGCCCAAAATCAACCCCCCGCCTTGGGCGCACTCGGCGGCGCGAAGGTAAAGGCGTCCGAGAAAAATTCTTCGGGGGGCAGGCCGGCGGCGGTGAAGTCGCGGTGGGCGGCTTCGACCATGGCGGGGGCGCCGCAGCAGTAAACCTGATAGCCGCTCAGATCGGGGTGGTCTTGCAGCACGGCGAGATGCACGAAGCCGGTGCGCCCCGTCCAATCATCTTCCGCGTCCGGTTCGGAGAGCACGGGGATGTAATCCACGCCGTTTTCGCGTTGCCATTTTTTCGGCAGGTCGGGCAGGTAGAGATCGCGCAATGCCAATGCGCCGCGGTAGAGCATCATGTTACGTTTGATTTTGTGGTGCAGCGCGTGTTCGATGATGCCTTTAACCGGCGCGAAGCCGGTTCCGCCCGCGACGAAAATGACGGGTTTTTCGCTTTCTTCGCGCAGATAAAAACTGCCCATGGGGCCTTCAAAACGCAGTATGGTTTTTTCCCGCATTTCGCGGAACACGTATTCCGTGAACTGGCCGCCGGGAATCAGGCGCAGATGCAGTTCCAGCATGGCATCGTTGTGCGGCGCGTTGGCGATCGAGAAGGCGCGGCGCTTGCCGTCGTTGAGCAGAAATTCGATGTATTGTCCGGCGAGAAATTGCAGACGTTCGTTGCTCGGCAATTTGAGTTGCATGACGATCACGTCATGCGCGACGTGATCCAGTTTCTGCACGCGACACGGCATGATGCGCGGGCGGATCGTGTTGCCGACCGTGACTTCGCGGCACATGATGGTGAGGTCGGAAAGCGGATGCGCGCAGCAGAACAAGGATTTTCCGGCGGCTTCTTCTTCCGCGGTCAGCACTTTTTCCTGATGCTCGCCGTGTTCCACGCGGCCTTGCAGCACATCGCCCTTGCACGCGCCGCACGCGCCGTTGCGACAGCCGTAGGGAATGTTGTAACCGGCTTCGAGCGCCGCGCTCAGCACCGTTTCTCCGGCTTGCACCGAAAATTCATGGCCGCTGGGTTGGAGGGTGACTCGGAATGACATGCTTATCCTTGGAACGAAAATTGACGATGGGCTTGAGCGTCTCATCCCGCGAGGGACGAGGCGCTTTCAAGAAGCGGTGATTTTATCATGCCGCTTGCAGCGCATCCTTGTACAATCATCAGACTTGAAAAACCAGCGCATTATGATGGAAAACCAGACCGACCACATTCTTGTCATCAGCAATCTGCCAAATCGCGACAGCGCGCTCCAACTCGCGGAAATGCTGGTGGAAGGCGGCTTGGCGGCGTGCGTGAATGTGCTCGCGCCTTGTGTTTCGATTTATCATTGGCAGGGCAAAACCGAGCGCGCGGAAGAAATTCCGGTGCTGGTGAAAACCACGCGGGAAAATTATCCGGCGGTGGAAAGCGCGATCAAATCGCATCATCCTTATGAACTTCCCGAAATCATCCGGCTTCCGATCACGGGCGGTTTGCCCGCGTATCTGGAGTGGGTGACCGCAGAAACTTCGCGTTAAATGTTACGACACCATTTTTTGATTCTGTTTTTCTGCCTGATCGCGCCTTTCGCCCAGGCCGGAACCTTCACGGGCGATGCGCCGCCCCGCATTCTCACGCCGGACGAGGCGTTTCGCCTGCAAGTGGAAGCCGTCAACACCCAAACACTGATCGCGCGTTTCACCGTCGCGCCGGGTTATTATTTGTACCGCGAGCGCATTGATTTCAAACTTCAGGAGACCAACGCTTCCGGCATCGCCCGTGTCGAATTGCCGCCCGGCGAGATCAAGCAAGATCCGAATTTCGGCGAGATGCTGGTGTTCCACGAAAATTTCGACGCGCAAATTTCACTGCAACATACGGGCGACGCGCCGAACGAAATCACGCTGCTCGCGAGCTATCAAGGATGCAGTGAACAAGGGCTGTGCTACGCGCCGATCAAGAAAACATTGTCCATCGCGTTGCCCGGCGCGACCGGCGGCAGCGAGACTGACCGCATCGTCAAGCTGTTGCGCGGCGGCAATTTGTGGCTCATCGTCGCGGGATTTTTCGCCTTCGGACTGGGGCTTGCGCTGACGCCGTGCATGTATCCGATGTATCCCATCCTTTCCGGCATCATCGTCGGACAAAATCATCATCGCCCAACCCGGCTCCACGCATTCAATCTTTCGCTGGCTTACGTTTTCGGCATGGCGGTGAGTTACGCGCTGGCCGGTATCGCGGCGGCGCTGGTTTTCGGGCAACTGGTCAGCAGCAGCTTGCAAAACAATCCGTGGATGCTCGGTTTCAGCGCGTTAATTTTTGTGTTGCTCGCGCTTTCCATGTTCGGCTTTTACGAATTGCGTTTGCCCGCCGCCCTGCAAAATCGTCTGGTGAACACCAGCAGCCGCATCAAGGGCGGCCACTTCGTCGGCGCGTTTGCGATGGGCGCGTTGTCGGCGCTGATTATGAGTCCCTGCGTCGCCGCGCCTTTGGCCGGGGCGTTGCTCTACATCGGCCAGTCGCGCGATGTCGTGCTGGGCGGCGCGGCGCTCTTCACGCTCGCCATCGGCATGGGCGCGCCCTTGCTGATACTGGGCGCGTCGGCGGGCGCGATTTTGCCCAAGAGTGGCCCGTGGATGAAATTGGCGCGCAACTTTTTCGGCGTGGTCATGCTCGGCATGGCGGTGTGGTTGGTCGCGCCGGTGGCGAAAAATTTGCTGACCACTTCGACGACAAGCGCGCATCAATCCGTGTTGCCGTTTCAACCCGTCCAAAATCTCGCCGCGCTAAAATCGGCGCTGCAACAAGCGCAGGGCAAATTCGTGATGCTGGATTTTTACGCCGATTGGTGCGTGGAATGCAAACGCTTCGAGCAAACCACTTTCCGCGATCCGCGCGTGCAAAAGCTGCTGGAAAACGCCGTGCTGCTGCAAGCCGATGTCACGAAAAATAACGACGATGACATCGTGCTGCAAAAACGCTTCGGTCTTTACGGCCCGCCCGGCATCATTTTTTTTGACCCGCAAGGCCGCGAAATCAAGGCCGCGAATGTCGTCGGCTATCAAACCGCGGACGAATTCATCATCACCCTCAACCGCGTTTACGGCAGTCGGGAAGGCGAATGCGCGCCGGTTTCCGCCTGCTGATTTCCGCGCTGGCACTGGGCGCGGCGATTTTTATCGTCTATCGCCAGCTCGCGCCCAACCCCGCCGTCGCCGCGCTCTACGCCGTCACTCTGCCCGATCAAAACGGCCAGCCACAGGCGCTCGCCCAATGGCGCGACAAAATCGTGCTCGTCAATTTCTGGGCGACCTGGTGCCCGCCCTGCCGCGAAGAAATGCCCGAACTTTCCGAATTTCAGGAAAAATACCGCGCCCGCAACGTCATCGTGCTCGGCATCGCCACCGACGATGTCGCGAAAATCAGCGAATACAGCAAAACGCGCCCCGTCCAATACCCCCTGCTCGCAGGCGATTTCCAGGCCATGACGCTCGCCGAAACCCTCGGCAACAACAAAGGCGCGCTCCCCTATTCCGTGCTGATAGACCCGAAAAAAGGCATCACGCATATCTATTTCGGACGCATCAACATCAAGCAACTGGAACAGGATGTGCGGGAGATTGCCGAGTAGGTTTTCGTAGAGGCGGCAAAATGCCGCCTCTACGAAATGGGGACGTTTTGCGCGCTGTCAACGTTGCATTGCGGCGCGGGCGGCATCCACCAGAAACCCGCTGCGCGTCATGCCGTGCGCTTTGGCGTAGTTGTCAATGCGCGTGAGTATCATGCGGGGAACGGTGACGTTGATTTTTTCGGCACGGCCTTCGAAACGGCGAGTGTCCACATCTACCAGCGCCCACACGCCATTGGCGAAATCAGGGTTGGTTTGGTGTTGGGCGATTGATCCGGCTTGGGGAACCGCTGCGCCGTCTTCCGCGATGCCTTCCAGATGCAGATCTATGGCTTCCACGACAGAATTTAGCGCATCGTCAAATGTATCACCGCCGGAAAAACAGCCGGGCAAGTCGGGGACGGTCACACCGAAGCGGATGCCGTCGTCAGTATGCAATACAACGGGGTAGCGCATGGCTTTCTCTCCTATTTCTTCCATCCGGCTTGTTTGTAAATACTATGCAGCGTGCCAATCGGAATTTCCTGATCGGGGTGCTTCACTGTTACGCGACCCGGATGGTCGGGGTGTTTGAATTGATGGTGCGAGCCTCTGGCTCGATCCAGATACCAGCCTTCAGCTTCAAGCCTTTTGATAACCTGTTTGCTGTTCGTCGGAGTTATTATAACCCCGAAATAAATCCGCTGCTGACCAGCCTTTTCGTATCACCCCTGCTCAAACTTTATCCCCATGCGGTTCAGTATGCCTTCCAGTTCGTCGGGGCTGTTGTAGTCTATGGTGAGTTTGCCTTTGCCTTTGACGCCGTGGCGGATGGCGACGGATGCGCCGAGCCGGTCGGCGAGGGTTTCCTGCAAGTTGAGGATATCGCGGGAGAGGCGGGGGGCGGGGTTTTTTTTGCGGGGTTCGGTGAGGCGTTGCGCGAGACGTTCGGCTTCGCGCACCGATAATTTTTTGGCGGCGATTTGTTCGGCGGCGATGATTTGCATCGCGCCGTCGAGCGGGAGGAGGGCGCGCGCGTGTCCCATGTCGAGGTGTCCCGCCATGAGCATGTCCTGCACTTTGTCAGTGAGCGCCCGCAAACGCAGCAGATTGGTGACGGCGGCGCGTGAGCGGCCTATGGCTTCGGCGGCGGCTTGGTGGGTCAGGCCGAATTCGTCCAGCAGGCGTTGAATGCCGTTGGCTTCTTCAAGCGGGTTGAGGTTTTCGCGTTGTATGTTTTCGATGAGCGACATGGCGAGCGCGGTTTCGTCTTGCAACTCGCGCACGAGCACTTGCACTTCGCGCATTCCGGCCATTTGCGCGGCGCGCCAGCGGCGTTCGCCGGCGATGATTTCAAATTTTTCCGGCGCGATTTCGCGTACCAGTATCGGTTGCATGATGCCTTGTGCGCGTATGGAATCCGCGAGTTGCGCCAGCGATTCTTCGTCCATTTGCGTGCGCGGCTGGTATTTGCCGGGTTGCAGTTGTTCCACGCGCAGCACGCGCAGGGTGTCGCCGGACGATACGTTTTCGAGACTGCCGCCCAGCAGCGCGTCCAGCCCGCGCCCCAAACCTTTGGATTTAACCATGTGTTGCTCCCGCATTGGTTGATGTTTTGCTTCTGTTGATGATTTCCTCAGCCAGCGCGAGATAGGCTTTCGCGCCTTTGGATGCGCGGTCGTAAGTGAGCACTGGCTTGCCGTAGCTGGGCGCTTCGGCGAGCCGGATGTTGCGCGGGATGACCGTGCGGTAAACCTTGTCGCCGAAATGCTGGGTGAGTTGCGCCGAGACTTGTTGCGCGAGCATGTTACGCGTGTCGAACAGCGTCCGCAGCAGACCTTCGATTTCCAGCGCGGGGTTTAAGTAAGCGCGCACTCTCTTGGTGGTGTTGACCAGATCGGACAAGCCTTCAAGCGCGTAGTATTCGCATTGCATCGGGATCATCACCGCGTGGGCGGCGGTCAGCGCGTTGACGGTCAGCAGATTGAGGGCAGGGGGGCAATCAATCAGCACATAATCGTATTCGTCGTCGCCCAGCGCAGCCAATGCTTGCTTGAGCCGCGTTTCGCGCGCCAATTCGTTGACCAGCTCGACTTCCGCCCCGGCCAGCTCGCGGTTGGCGGGCACGATGTCAAAGCCGCTTTCCGTTTTCACGCGCACTTCGGCGATGGATTTGTCACCGATGAGAACGTGATAAACCGTGTGCTTGCACGCGGCTTTATCCACGCCGCTGCCGGTCGTCGCGTTGCCTTGCGGGTCGAGGTCTATCAGCAACACGCGGTGTCTGGTCTCGACCAGGCTCGCGGCAAGATTGACACAGGTCGTCGTTTTGCCGACGCCGCCTTTTTGATTGGTAATCGCCAATATACGCATCAGGCTGCTTTCAAAAAAACAAGATGTCGTTGCGCTTCAAGTCCCGGCACGGCGAGCGCAACCACCTCGGCCAAGTCCTTGATTTGCGCCAATTCTTCGTGCGGATACACGCCCTTCATCGCAAGCCATACGCCACCATCGGCGCATAAATGCCGGGTGAGCCGCATAAACTCCGCGAGATCGGAAAAAGCGCGGGAAATAATCATGTCAAACTTGCGCTCGGGGCGAAATTCCTCGACGCGGGCGCACACCACTTCCAGATTATCCAGCCCCAGCGCCGCTTTCGCCTGCCGCATAAAGCTGGCCTTTTTGTGGTTGGAATCCAGCACCGTCACCTGCAAATCGGGGCGCACCATCGCCAGCGGAATGCCGGGCAAGCCCGCGCCGCTGCCGACATCGAGCAAACGGCCTTGCCCGATATGCGGCAATACCGACAGGCTATCCAGCAAATGCAGCGTCACCATTTCGTCCGGGTCGCGCACGGCGGTTAGGTTATGGACTTTGTTCCATTTTTCCAGCAAGGCCAGATATTCCAGCAGCCGGGGCGCGACATCGGGCGCGATATTCAGCGCCTGCAATCCGCCGACCAATTTTTCCTGCAAGCTCATGCGGCACGCTCGTTCTGCACGGCGCGGGATTTTTTCTTGAGATGCACCAGCAACAGAGAAATCGCGGCGGGCGTGATGCCGGAAATGCGTCCCGCCTGCCCCAGCGTTTGCGGGCGCTGTTTGGCGAGCTTTTGCTGCGCCTCGTTGGAAAGGCCGCGTACCTCACGATAATCCATATCTTCCGGCAACGCCAGTTCTTCGTAGTGGCGGCCACGCTCGATTTCCTCGGCCTGACGGGCGATATATCCCTGATATTTCGCGGCGATTTCCAGTTGCTGCCGCACTTGCGCGTCGCTTTCGCCCGCACCCGCGCCGGGCAAAGTCAGCAAAGCCGCATAGCTCACGTCCGGGCGGCGCAGCAATTCAAACAGGGAATATTCGCGTTCGACGGGCTTGCCCAGCACGCGCGTGGCATCCGCTTCGGGCAAAGTGGCGGGGCGCACCCAAGTGTTTTTGAGCCGCTCCTGCTCGCGCGCAATCGCCTCCTGCTTGCGGCTGAACGCCGCCCAGCGCGCATCGTCCACCACGCCCAGCTTGCGACCGATTTCGGTCAAGCGCAGATCGGCATTGTCCTCGCGCAGCATGAGCCGGTATTCGGCGCGGCTCGTGAACATGCGGTACGGCTCACTCACGCCACGCGTAATCAGATCGTCCACCAGCACGCCCAGATACGCCTGATCGCGCGCGGGACACCAGCCTTCCTTGTCCGCGCAGCGCAAACCCGCGTTGATGCCCGCGAGCAAGCCTTGCGCCGCCGCCTCTTCGTAGCCTGTCGTGCCGTTGATCTGCCCGGCGAAAAACAAACCGCGCACCGCCTTGGTTTCCAATGTGTTTTTAAGGCCGCGCGGGTCGTAATAATCGTATTCGATGGCATAGCCCGGACGCAAAATATGCGCGTTTTCAAGGCCGCGTATGGAGCGCACCAGCGCATATTGCACGTCGAACGGCAAGCTGGTCGAAATGCCGTTGGGATAGATTTCGTGCGTGCTCAAGCCTTCCGGCTCAAGAAAAACCTGATGCGATTCCTTGCCCGCGAAACGCGTGATTTTGTCCTCGACCGAGGGGCAATAGCGTGGGCCTACGCCTTCGATCACGCCGGTGTACATTGGCGAGCGATCCAGCCCGCCGCGTATGATTTCATGCGTGCGCGCGTTGGTGTGCGTGATCCAGCACGGCAATTGGCGCGGATGCTGGTCGGGTGAGCCGAGGAAGGAAAAAACCGGAACCGGATCGTCGCCGGGTTGCGCTTCCATCACCGAATAATCAATCGTGCGCCCGTCAATGCGCGGCGGCGTGCCGGTTTTGAGGCGACCGGCGGGCAGACCGATTTCGCGCAGCCGGTGCGCGAGTGAAACCGAGGGCGGATCGCCCGCGCGACCCGCCTGATAATTCGCCAGCCCGACATGCACGAGACCGGCGAGAAAGGTTCCGGCGGTCAGCACCACCGCGCGCGCTTCAAAACGCAGGCCAAGTTGCGTCACCACGCCCGTGACCTGCTCGCCTTCGAGAATAATATCGTCCACCGCTTGCTGAAACAGCCACAAATTGGGCTGATTTTCCAGCCGGGAGCGGATCGCAGCCTTGTACAAAATGCGGTCAGCCTGAGCGCGGGTCGCGCGTACCGCAGGGCCTTTGCTGGAGTTGAGAATGCGAAACTGGATGCCGCCCTCATCCGTTGCTGCGGCCATCGCGCCGCCAAGCGCGTCCACTTCCTTGACCAAATGCCCTTTGCCGATGCCGCCTATGGACGGATTGCAGGACATTTGCCCCAGGGTTTCGATGTTGTGCGTGAGCAGCAACGTGCGGCAACCCATGCGAGCCGCCGCAAGCGCCGCCTCCGTCCCGGCATGACCGCCGCCGACCACGATGACATCGAATTTTTCAGGGAATTGCATCCGGTGGATACCACGCACTATTCGGGATGCGTATGGTACTTCAAAGCGGGGGTTACGTCATTCATTGTTTCACGTGAAACACCCGGTTGCGGGTTCGTGCGAAGATTAAATTTCACCAAACCCCTAGCCTTGCGCCAGACCATGCTATAATGGAGGGCAGTCTAAAACCGATAGACATAATAGTCTTAACTTTATACAGGAGCACTAGCATGCGTAATACCAGTATTGCCCTTCTTGCTGTCCTTGGTCTTTTCAGCGCGTCGGCTTTCGCGGACACGGCCACTGCCCAGAAGCTCGCCGACAAGTATGCCGCCATTGCCAAAAACATCGCCGGTAGCAAACACGAGACCTACAACGGCCTGAATGCGGATGCAGGCAAAACGTTTTTCAACCGTGAACTGACCATACACGGCAAGCAAATCGCCTGCGCATCCTGCCACACTACCAACCCGGCCAACCCCGGCGCGCATCTTGTCACCAAGAAGCCGATCAAGCCGCTGGCACCTGCCGCGAATCCGGAGCGTTTCTCCGACCTGGACAAGGTTGAAAAGAACTTCGAAAAACACTGCCTGGACATCATCGGACGCGATTGCACCGCCGAAGAAAAAGGCAATTTCATCGCCTATCTGCTGACCGTCAAATAAAACGGTTGTTGATTGTTTCACGTGAAACGCCCGGTGCATTGCATCGGGCGTTTTTTATTGGGCGAACGGGAACGCCTTATTTCCCTATGCAAAACCGGCTGAAAATTTCGCCGAGCAAATCATCCGAAGTAAATTCCCCGGTAATCGTATTAAGCGCTTCTTGCGCGAGACGTAATTCTTCCGCGAGCAATTCAGGTTGCGCCAATAATCGCGCGGCCTGTTGCAAATGTCGCTCCACCAATCCCAATGCTTCCAGATGCCGGGCGCGCGCCATGAACACGCCTTCGCCGCCGGGTTGCCACCCGGCGATATTCAAAAGTTCGGTTCGCAACGCATCCATCCCCGCGCCGGTTTTGGCCGAGAGGTAAAGATGTTTTTCGCCGTTGCGCTCGATCTTGCCGGGGATCTCCGCAGTCAGGTCAATTTTGTTGTGCACCCACAATTTCGGCAAATCCTTGCGTAATCGCGCGGTAACCGTTTTTTCGTTCTCGCCTATGCCGTTGGCTGCGTCAATCAAAAATAATGCAACATGCGCGTTTTCCAGCGCTCGCCATGTTCGGGCGATGCCTTGCTGTTCGATCTCGTCCGTCGTATCGCGCAGCCCCGCTGTGTCCGTGATATGCAGCGGCACGCCGTTGATCTGGATGGCGCTGTGCAGCGTGTCGCGCGTCGTGCCCGCGATCGGAGTGACAATGGCGATTTCCTCTCCGGCCAATTGATTCATCAGGCTGGATTTGCCGACATTGGGCTGACCGATGAGCACCGCGCGTATGCCTTCGCGCAGCAGATTGCCTTGTCGGGCGTTGGCGAATACGGAGCGCAATTCGGCTTGCAACGTTTCCAGTTTGCCTGCGACATCGCCTTGCGTGATGAAATCAATCTCTTCTTCGGGAAAATCAAGACAGGCTTCGACCAGCAACCGCAAATTGATGAGCTGGTCGCGCAAAGCGTGAATGCGCGCGGAAAATTCTCCCGCGAGCGAACGCGCCGCACTGCGGGCGGCCTCAACCGTGGCGGCATTGATGAGATCGGCCACGGCTTCCGCTTGGGCAAGATCAAGTTTGTCATTGAGATAAGCGCGGCGCGTAAATTCGCCGGGTTCGGCCTGACGCGCGCCCAGCGCGAGACAACGCGCAAGCAAAAGCTGCATCAACGCGCTGCCGCCGTGCGCTTGCAATTCCAGCACGTCTTCGCCGGTGTAGGAATGGGGAGCTGCGTACCAAATGGCGATGCCGCGATCCAGCACTGCGCCGTCGGCATCGTTGAATGCGAGATAGGCCGCATGGCGCGGCGCGGGGCAATGTCCGAGGATGGCAGCCGCGATCTCGCGGCTACGCGATCCCGAAACCCGCACCACGCCTATGCCGCCGCTGCCCGGAGCGGTGGCGATGGCCGCGATGGTATCCATGGTTTGCATCGCGGCCTGTGCGCCGGTCAATGCGGCTTTTTGCCCGCCTTCGCCTGACCGATGGTTCGGTTGATGTTCCATTGCTGGGCGATGGACAGCACGTTGTTGACCAACCAGTACAGCACAAGACCGGCGGGGAAGAAGAAGAAGAACACGCTGAACGCGATCGGCATGAACATCATCATTTTGGCTTGCAGGGGATCCGGCGGCTTGGGATTGAGCCGGGTCTGGATGAACATCGTGATCGCCATCAGCGCGGGCAGCACATAATAAGGATCCACCGCCGACAAATCATGTATCCACAGCATGAAAGGCGCATGGCGCATCTCGACGCTCCCCAGCAGCATCCAGTAAAGCGAAATGAACACAGGAATCTGCACCAATATGGGCAGACAACCACCCATGGGATTGATCTTTTCGGTCTTGTACAACTCCATCATCGCCTGATGCATTTTCTGGCGATCGTCGCCGTATTGCTCTTTCAGGCGCTGCAAACGCGGCGCAAGCTCGCGCATTTGCGCCATGGATTTGTAGCTCTTGGCAGACAGGGGATAGAACGCGAGTTTGATAAGCAAGGTGAGCAAAATAATGGCTACGCCCCAGTTGCCCACCAGCTTGTGTATCAGCGACAACAACCAGAACAAGGGCGATGCGATCACCTTGAGCCAGCCGTAATCCACCACGTTTTCCATGCCGGGCGCGACTTGTTTCAGCAATGCCTGTTCCTGCGGACCGGCGTAAAAACGGGCATCAACCGTTGCGCTCGCGCCCGGAGCCACCGCCCCGACCGCGCTCACTGCGCCGATCAAAAAAACCTTGTCCGTCAATGACTTGGTGTAATATTCGCGGCTCCCTTGCTGGGGCAACCAGGCGCTTACAAAATAGTGCTGCACCAAAGCCAGCCAGCCGTCACTTGCCGTTTTGGACAGATTTTCCTTACGCATATCGTCGAAATGGATTTTCTTGTACTTGTCGGCATCGGTGTAATACGCGCCGCCCGTAAAAGTCGGCATCATGCGCGAACTCGCGGCGGAATCGCTGTCGTGCATGATCTGGTAATACACCGACGCATCCAGCGGCGCAGCGCCGCCGTTATGGATTTCGTAGCGCAAATCCACCACATAACTGTCGCGCCGGAACGTGTAGATTTTGTCCACCTGCACGCCGTCCTCGCCGCTCCAGACCAGCTTCACTTCCAGCTTATCCTGACCGGATTGCAAGGTGTAATTGTCCGCCGAAGCCGTGAATACGGCCTTGTGCGAAGGCA
>JAITWS010000030.1 GCA_031285185.1 Methylobacillus sp. | reverse complement strand
GGGAAATCAATTTCGACGTTGACTTTCTGGTTGTATCCCGCGCGTGTCGCCACGAGTTCCGCGCCGTCATATTCGGCCTTGAACACATCGGTGGCAAAGCCAAAATTGCCTTTCCGCGCGAGCGTCGCCGCGTAGCCCAATGTATCCACCGAATGCGCCATGAGCACCACGGCGGGCTTGCGGCTTTCCATGAGCGCGCCCACGGCGGCTTCGAAAAGGTCGGGGTCGAATTCATCGCTCGCGGTTTTCACCGTGACGATTTCATCCACGCCCACCACCGACAGGCCGGGCACAAAAGATTGCGCCGTGCCGCCGATGACGGCCACGACCACTTTGTCATCCGCCTGACGCAGCTCTTGCGCGGCGGCAATCAATTCCAGCGAAACCGGGCGCAATTCGCCGCGACGGTGTTCCGCAATAACCAATATCGTCTTCATGTTTACTCCCCTTTGAATTCCTTGATGATTTCAATGATGCGCGCGGCTTGCTCGGCGGGCGTGCCCTCAATCATGGCGGCGCGGCCTTTGGGCGGCACATACATGCGGCGCACGCGCGACAACGCAACGCCCGCGCCCACATCGGCGGGCGTGAGGCCGAGATCGCCCAGCGACAAACCTTCGATCGGTTTGGCCGCGGCCTGCTTGATGCCGCGCAACGAAGCGTAGCGCGGCTTGTTGATGCCGAGCTGTATGGTGAGCACAGCGGGACAGGCCACTTCGACCTCCTGCAAAGTGCCGCCTTCGAGTTCGCGACGCGCCACGGCTTTGTTCGCGCCCGGCGCGTATTCCAACCCGGCGACCACGGCGGCGTGTGGCCAGCCGAGCGCGGCGGCGGTAGCGATTCCGGTGGAACCGTTGGCCGCGTCGGACGATTGCACGCCCGCGAAAATCATGTCCGGCGATTCCTTCTTCGCGACGGCGGCGAGAATGCCGCCGACCGTGACCGAATCCGAGCCTTCCATCGCGTCGTCCCACACACGCACCGCGCGATCCGCGCCCTTGGCGAGACATTTCCGCAGGCTTTCATCCACGCGCTCCGGGCCGACCGAAACCACCACGACTTCCACCGTGCCTTCGGGCGCTTTTTCCTTGATGAGCATCGCCTCTTCCAGCGAAAAATCATCCCACTCGTTGAGGTCGTACAGCAAAAAATCCTCGTCCACATCGCGCTCATCGTCACGAAACTCGAAATCCTCATCGAGCGCCGCGACCTGCTTGACCGGTACCATTATTTTCATGATGCTACTCTCCACTTTTCAGACAATTAAATTTCTTACCCCTGCACCATGAGCGCGCGACGCTGGGGGTTGCGAACTCACCCCAAGCTGTATGCCGCTGCCAATTTCCGTTCATCCCCGCGCAGGCGGGGATCCAGTTTTCTGAAAGAAACGGTTTTCGCTACGCTCAATCTTGTTCATCAAGCTGGGTTCCCGCCTGCGCGGGAACGAACGGGGTTGGTCTGTCTATCACCCCTGCCCCTTCACCCGCCCCGCGAACCAGCGCATCGCGGTGAATCTGACCGCGTTGTCGGGGTCGGCCAAGAGCGGCCATTTGTCTTCGTCCTTCAGTTTGCGGTTGCCCAGCAGCAACACGCGATGCAGGTAATACGGGTCTTTCAAGAGCGGCCTCAGCACGGTTTCGGAGGCGCGCGGATTAAGGATCACACCGCGCCGCACATCGGCCTCGGCGGATTGCGCGAGTCGGCGCAACAGCAATTGCGACGCGCGCGGATTCGCGGCGACGCCGCTCAACACATCCACGGCGCGATCCGTCGCCAGAATTTTCATGAGCTTCGCGCCCGCTTTCGGCTGATAGGCAACGGCGGCGCGCACCCAGCCATTTTCATCATGCGCGAGTTTTTCCAGCAGCTCCGCCGGACACGCCGGATTGCGCGCGACGGCGCGGCGCACTTCGGCGTTTTGTTCGTCCGACAATTTATCCAGCAGCGCGCGCGGCGCGTCGGGATTGCGCGCGACGCGCTGGCGCACCCAATGGTCGCCGTCTTGCGCGAGACGCTCCAGCACGGACGGCGGCAAATCGTCGCGCAGCGCGATTTCGCGGCGCACGTTCACCGATTCATCTTGCGCGAGCGCGGTCAAAAGCTCGGTCGTCAACATCGCATTTCCGGCGATGGCGCGACGCACCGCGAGCGTGCGCGACTGCGCGAGACGCGCGAGCAGCTTGGGCGGAATGCGCGGATTGCCCGCGAGCTGGCGCAGCACAAGCGGGTTGCCGCCCAGCGCGGCCTGCGTCAGCAAGCGCTTGCGGCACGCGGGATGCGCGACCACGGCGGCGCGCGTGTATTCGTTGCCCGTTTCATAAACCGCTTCCAGCAAATCGGGCGAGGCCGCCGGATGCGTGGCGATGGCCGCGTCGAAACGCCGGGGAAAACGCGCGTGCAAAATCCGCAACACCGTGGCGTTCGCCGCGGGATTTCCGGCAACGGCTTTCAATGCTTCGTCGTTGTCCGATTCGCGCGCCATCATTTCGAGCACGGCGGCGGGCGTGCGCCGGTGTTGCGCGATCAGCGTCACAAGCGCGTCGCTGTTTTCCGTGTGGTACAACTCGGTCAGCGTTTGCCCCGATGTGCCCAGATTGCGCTGCACGCGCTGCCGCACCGATGCGTCGTTGAGCCGCGCGAGCGCCTGCAACACGACGGGCGGAGTATGTTCCCAACGCGCCAGCGCCAAGGCGTTGCGGCGACCGTCGAACAACACCGTGTCGAGCGCGATGCGGGCGACGGAATCGGCAACTTCATAAACCGCCGTCGCGTGATACGGGTCGCCCGATTGCAATGCCACGGACACCAGTGCTTGCGCCGTCATGTCACGGGGCAGCCGCTTCAGGCTCGGGTTGGGGTTGGACTTCTTCCCAGACTTCATATTCCACGCACTCATCTATCAGTTCGATAAGCTCGCGCACCACAAACCTGCCTTCAAAACCGGAGGTCTTGAGCGCGTCTTCGAACATTGTCAAATCCTTGGGGCAGGACACCACAAACACTTGCAGCCCCTCGATCGCACCCGCTTCCTTCATGCGGTTTTGCGATGGTTTTTCCTTGCCCACCGGGTCGGGTATCCAGATGCGACCGCCGCCCGCGCCGCAGCAGAAGGAGTTGTCGCGGTTGCGCCCCATCTCAACCAATTCGCAGCCCAGCATCTTCAACACTTCGCGCGGCGCGTCGAAGCCTTTGTTGTAACGCCCGAGGTGGCAGGGGTCGTGGTAGGTGACGCGATAATCGAGTTTTTTGTTGAGCTTGAGTCGGCCTTCCGCGAGCAGTTGCTTCACCACGCTGGTGTAATGCTGAATCTCGAACTGGCCGCCAAATTCGGGATATTCGTTGCGTATCGTGTTGTACGAGTGCGGGTCGGTGGTGACGATGGTTTTGAAATCGCAGGTTTGCAGCGTGCCGATGTTGCCGGAGGCGAGCAACTCATACAGCCCTTCCTCACCGACGCGACGCACGTCGTTGCCTGCGTTGATCTCGCCTTCAAACAGCAGGCCGAAATCCACGCCCACATGATGCAGCAGTCGCGCGAACGCCTGGCTCACCTTCTGGTTGCGCGGATCAAAGGAGGCGTAATCGCCCACGAACCACACCAGATCAACCGGCTCCTTGCGCGCGTCCTTGATCGTGAACGGCAGCGCCTTTGTCCACGCCGCGCGCTTGCGTTTGGATTCGCCGAAAGAGTTGCCGCTCTTGTGGATGTTCTGCAAAGTCTTTTGCAGGATGGGTTCCATCTCGCCGTCCTCCACCAGTTTGCGGCGCATTTGCACGATGATGGGCACATGCTCCACCGCCACCGGGCAAATCTCCACGCACGCGAGACAAGTGCGGCACGACCACAATGTTTCCATGAACACCTGACCCACGCCCTTGCCGTGGATGTCGAGTTCGGCGGCCTCGGGCAACTTGCCGGAATTCATCGTCTTGTTGGCAAATTCGCGCAACGACAAAATCACGTCGCGCGGCGACAGCGGCGCGCCCACGGCATTGGCCGGACACGCCTCGTGACAACGCCCGCATTTGGTGCAGGCATCAAGATGCAGCAACTGTTTCCATGTGAGATCGGTGATGGTTTTGTAACCCGCGCTCGCCTGCTCTTCGGGAATTTTTGGCAAGCGCCGCGCGGCAAGCGGATCGCGGAACATGAGCGACGCGGACGCGGTGAAAATGTGTTTGATCTTGGTGTAGGGAATGCACGCGATAAACGTCAGCGCGAGCAGCCCATGGAACCACCACAACGCGCCGCGCAACGCACTCGCGCCCTCAGCGGAAAGTCCCGCGCCCTGCATCGCGTGCGCGAGCGCCGCGCCCACCGGCGACCACCAGCGCACATCCCACACCGCCGGACGATCGGCGAGCCAGACAATGCGCGCGGCTTCAAGCACAAAGCCGGTGATGCCGATCAGAATCAGCGACCACAAAAACGCCCAATCTTCGCGCCGATAGCCGCTGCGATCGTAATCGGGATCGCCCGGTTCGCGGTCGGGACGCGCGTAATCGAGCTTGGGCAGCTTGAGCCATTTGCGGCGGTACATCATGTAAAGCAAACCGCCGATCAAGCCCACGCCCGCGAAATCCAGCACCAGCGAAAACAGCAGATAAAATTTTCCGTACCAGAATTGCCAGCCGGTCAGCGGCTTGAGGATGTCGTATTCCAGCGTAATGGTGGCGGTTCCGACCAGCAGCGTCAGAAAGCTGAAAAAGATCAGCGCGTGCGCCTTGCCCGCCGCCGTGTCGCGCCGCTTGAGCGTGCGGTGCGTAAGCATGATTTTCACCATGTCAACAAAACGCGCCGCGAGATTTCCCCACGAAGGATCGGGCTGACCGCGCCGGTATTTGCGTATCTGGGTGTAAGCGCCCCAGGCGAAAACCGCGATGGCCGCGTAGCCGAAGGCATAAAAAAGATAAATCGCCTTGGGCTGAAAATTCTCGAACAGCACACGGGTAATTTGCATGGAATCGCTCATCGCCGCACTTTCATTTCACAAAAAATCTCACGCGGACTTGGTCGCCGCGCTCGGGTTCATGGTGTCCGCCATAAACCTGTAAACCGCCGCCCACGCATCACGCGCATCGGCGGTGAAAACTTCGCGCAAACCCTGCTGCAATGTCCACAACAGCGCATCGCGCACCGCGTCGTAATCCTGATCTTTCACGCCGTAATTCACATGACGGCGACCTGACGCGGCCAGGGATTCGACCAACTTTTCGCGCTTGTCCAAACCGTTCACCACAACGCCCAACATGGTTCGCAAACTGCGTCCCTGCGCCTGCATATCTTTTTTGAACAGACGGCGCAATGCGGGATCCAACTCAAACAAGCGTCCGTAAAACAACACGGTCACCGTATCGCCCAACGGCTCGGCCAGCGCCCAGGTGCGTTTTACCAGCGTGATTTGTTGCGGTGTCATTGCATTTTTCCTTTGGGGTTAGCTTCCCCCTCACCCCAGCCCTCTCCCACAAGTGGGAGAGGGAGAACTGCGTCGCACATCCGAACTTCTGGTTGCGCTCCCGCAATCGCGGAGAAACTGCCGGTGTTCCCTCTTCCGCTCGCGGGAGAGGGGTGGGGGAGAGGGTAAGGATTCATATCATCCAACTAGACCTTGTACTCAACCTTGAAGGAGCCGCCCGGCATGTGCGGAACACCCCAGACCGCGACTTCGCGCTTGTACGGCAGCGGGAATTGCGGATTGGCTTCTTCAATCTCGCGCGCCACGCGGTGGCCGGTGAAGGTCGCGTCGGCGATCAGGCGCGGCGCTTCCGCGTCGCCGATGAGATACACGCCCTTGATGCCGTTTTTCGCCCACTCGCTTTCGCGCGCCTTGAGGTCGTTGTAAAGCGAACAATCGGAATGACGACCCGTGACCAGCACCAGCGAATCAAACTCGATCCAGCGATGGGTTTTGTTTTCATCGCGCGGCGATTTGCCGGGGCCGCGGTAGCTGCGGCGCGAGCCGTCGCCCCACACGTTGTACACTTCAAGACGGCCTTTCTCGATGCGCGAGCAGAAATGGTCGCCCACTTCCTCGACGCCGAGTTCGTGCAGGCGGCGCATCATGTTCGGATATTCCAGCGTGAAGTGCATGTAGTTGGCGAGATGCACGCCGGATACGAGCGTGACTTCGTGCCCCGCCGCCGCCAGTTTTTCGGCCAGACTCGGTGCCATGAAATAAGTATCGGCGTTGAGAATCACCACGCGCTTGCCTATCTTTTTCTTGCCTTCAAAAATCTGTTCCGGCGTGAGCTGATCCGGCTGCGAAGCATCCGCGCCCGGAATCGGTTCGTGGCTCAAACAGTTGGTTCCGTCAGTGTTCCACGAAGAGCCGGTGGCGATAATCACCTTGTCCGCGCCGTAATTCAGCACATCGGCGGCGGTCAGGCGTTTCTGCCCGAGCGCGATCACGGAATCCTTGTTTTTCTTCACCAGTTTGGCGAGCTGCGTTTCGCGGTAATCGCGGTGATAGCTCCACTCGCCCAGACCCGGCAGCGTGGCGACGGTGTTGAGATGCCCGCCGATTTTCTCCGCGCTGTCGTAGAGGTGAACCGCGTAGCCGCGTTCCATGAGCACACGCGCCGCTTCGGAACCGGACGGCCCCGCGCCGACGACGAGCACGGAATCCGAAGAACCCGCCTTGGGAAATTTTTCGGGATGCCAACCACGACGATATTCCTCGCCCGCAGTCGCGTTTTGCGTGCAGATCATGGGCGGCCCGCCGATTTCCCAGCGCGAGATGCACACGTTGCAACCGATGCAAACGCGCACATCGTCATAGCGACCTTCCTCCACTTTTTTCGGCAGGAAGGGGTCGGCGATGGAAGGACGCGCGCAGCCGATGATGTCGGCATAACCCTTGGTCACGATCTCGGTCATCTTTTCAGGATCGGTAAAGCGCCCCACGCCCAGCACCGGCTTTTTGGAAACCTGTTTGACGTATTTCGTCCACGGCACCTGATGCCCTTGCTGATAAAAACGCGAAGGCCCCGCATCCTCGCCCCACTCGGCGATGTCGCCCACATCCACATCCCACAAATCAACCAGCGGATCGGCCAGCTCGACAAATTTCATGCCGTCCACCTCGACCTCGATCTGGCTCGGGCCATACACGGTATCCACCGCGAAACGAGTGGCGATCGCGCAATCCTTGCCGACCGCGTTGCGGACTTTTTCCAGCGTTTCCAGCCAGAAGCGCGCGCGGTTTTCGAGCGAGCCGCCGTATTTGTCGGTGCGCTTGTTGTAGTACGGATTGAGAAATTGCAGCGGCAGATAAGAGTGCGCGCCATAAACATAAACAATATCCATGCCCGCGTCGCGCGCGCGCAGCGCGGCATCAACGTAATACTGCTGCACCATGTTGATGTCGCTCTGATCCATTTCCTTGCAATAGGTCAGCGTTTCAAATTCCGAAGCATATTGGCTGGGGCCGCGCGGCGTGGCGCGCGATTCCATGCAGGGCGCGTGCGCGCCGCCGTACCACATTTCCACACCGGCCAATGCGCCGTATTTGTGGATTTCATCCGTCATCGCGCGCAGATTCCGCACATCACCCTCATCCCACAAGCGGGCGGAAAGACGGTGCGTATCATCGGATTCGGGATGGATGGAACAATACTCGGTGTTCATCGCCGCCCAACCGCCCTCCGCCTTCATCGAACGGTGCGCCGCCTGAAAACCGGGGCGGTCGGAACCCGCGCCTATGCAGTGCGGAACCTGATAAAAACGATTGCGTAAAGTCTTGGGACCAATCTTGATCGGCTCGAACAAAATATCATGCTTGGGATCACGCGCCATTTCATTTTCTCCTCGGGTTGATTGTTAAGAGGGCTTGCTACAAGGCTATTTTCGGAACCCCGCCCCGTCCCCACAATTCTCCTTACGGTTTACCTCGAAAGTGGTAGGCAGCCGGAAAGCGTTGTGGCAGCCCCCTTTTGCCACGCATCACGCGTGCGATTTCCCCTTCCATCGTCACGCGACAAATTGACCGCGCGCGGCGGCAACTGTAGGATTGAAGCAGTAACGAAAAAACTTGTGCATGGAGCAAAAAATGGCAGCAAAACCCGAACTCATCATCTCGTCCTACGACGCCGAAAGACTGGAGCAACTCCTCGCAGCGCTGCCCTACGGCGCGTTTCCCGGCAGAACGGAACTGGAAACGGAACTCGCCCGCGCGAAAATCGTCGCGCCCGAGGAAATTCCGAAAACGGTGGTGACGATGAATTCCACCGTCGCATTTGAAATGGGCGCAGGCGGCGAAACCTTCAACCTGACGCTGGTCTATCCCCACGACATAGACGGAATCGGACACAAAATCTCCATCCTCGCCCCCGTCGGCAGCGCCCTGCTCGGCCTGTCACAAGGCGACGAAATCGAATGGCCCAAACCCGGCGGCGGAATGCTCAAGGTGAAAATCAAGGAAGTGCTCTACCAACCGGAACGCGCAGGCGAGTTTCATCGGTGAGATTCGCGCCAACCGCAGGGGTGGATTTCAAACCTGCCCGCACAGCATCACGCCAACAAATCACCGTTTTCGTCAGGAGCAAGAAACATGCGTCGCCATCGTAATATCACACGCGTTGATGATGACGCGAGCCGTACCCACGCTTGGAGAGTTACCGTTCAGCGTAAGGGCAAAATTTCCGTTAGTTCTTTTTCTGATGGAGTTTACGGTGGAAAGATGAAAGCTCTTTCTGCTGCCATTGAACACCGCGACCTCTTGATTTCTGAACATTCCTTGCGTGAGCATCGCATCTGGCTTTGTTCCCGGCTTCGGAAAAACAATACTTCCGGCATTCCCGGCGTTGGTCGGTACGAGGTACTTGCCAATCGCAACACGGGACGTTATTACGCATTTTGGCTGGCCTGTTGGGCGGATGAAAAAGGCCGAAATCGTAACCGCAAATTCATGATCTCCCGCTTTGGTGAACGTCGCGCCAAAAGTCTGGCCATTGCCGAACGCAAGAGCCAACTGCTTCGGGTATCCGCCTTAAAGGAACAAATGTAGCAAGCGCAAGATGAGAAAAAAACGGGCGACCGCGGTCGCCCGTTTGCATTCCGGCCAGAGAGGAGATGTGGCCGGAGTGCGGGGAAATCAGGACACCAGGCTGTGTGTCCACCAGGCGAGGGCGACACCGGCCAGCAGCGCGATGTAGGGGAGCACGCCTGCGCGGTTGGAGACGCCTTCTTCGTTGCCGGAGAGGTGCATGTCTTCCAGCATGGCTTTGGGGAATACGCCTTTGTCTTGAATGTAGTGGCGGAAGATGAACACCGGGATAATCAGTGAAGCGAAGATCAGTCCGGCGGTGAGCGTGCCCGCGCCCCAGATGTTCGCGCCCAGCCCCATGAGCGTCACGTTCACATAGCCCAGTATCGCGCCCATTGCGAGCAGTATGGTCGGCGTGCGGTAGGGTCTGTCCCACTTCGGTCTGTCCATGCGGTGTATCCAGCCTGCGTTGAGGTTGAGGAAGTTGAAGATGATGTAGCCGACGTTGGCGGCGGCGAGGATGAACATGTAATCCGACATCATCAGCAGGATCAGGTTGAAGCAGAGATCCGTCCACATCGCGCGGGTCGGCGCGCCGTGCGAGTTGACGTGCGAGAGGTACTTGGGCAACCAGCCATCCACCGAGGCCTGATACAGCGTGCGCGAGGAGCCGGCCATCGAGGTCATGATGGAGAGCGTGAGCGAGAGCACCAGCATGATGACCATGATCGCGCCGATGACCGCGTTGCCGCCCAGTATGCCGCCCAACACGTTGGCGATGCCCATGCCGCTGTAGATTTCCGGTGCCAACATGCCGCTGTAAACCGCGGGAGTGGTGACATTGCCTGCGGCATCCACCACCGCCGGAGTCACCATTTCGCCCAAGCCGAGGTGGCCTTGGAACGCGATCGGAACCAGCGTGAATACGGCGATGCACAACAGGCCGGAATAGAAGATCGCCTTGAAGGTGTCGCTCTTGGGGTTTTTAAATTCGCGCGTGTAGCACACGGCGGTTTCAAAGCCGTAGGTTGACCACGCGGCGATAAACAGGCCGCCCGCCATGAGCACCCAGCCGTTGAAATCCCACTTGCCGTCCATCACGTTCCCGGCCTCGTCGAAGCCGAGCGGCGCGAGCGGGAAGAAGTGCGCGCTCGGCAGATCGCCCGTGACGATGGGCACGATGCCGACCAGCATGAGCGGCAGCAAGGCGGCGATGCCGAGTATGGTCATCGTCTTGGCCGATCGCAAAATGCCGCCGTGCTGAATCGCGAACACGATGAGCAGCACCGTCGCGCCGAGCAGGAAAGTCGCGTTGATACGAAGTTCCAACCCTTCCTTGACGCCGGAAAGATTGGCCAGCGTGATTTGCCAGGTGTTGATTGCCGCATCGGGCGCGAACAATGCGCTCAGGATGTAGCCCGCGACGAGTCCCGAACCGATGGCGAGCACCGGCGACCACGCGAACCAGTTGCACCACACCGAAACCGGCGCGATG
The DNA here is from genome assembly GCA_031285185.1 of Methylobacillus sp. Lineage (GTDB taxonomy): Bacteria > Pseudomonadota > Gammaproteobacteria > Burkholderiales > Methylophilaceae > MM2. The sequence continues at coordinate 8,510 of JAITWS010000030.1, read as the reverse complement.
AATTTGCTGTAACGCACCCACGCCGCCGCGCCGTAAATGGATGCGCCGCCCGATTTGTTTGGAAAAAGCCCCGCGATTTCGGCGTAGGTGAATGCCTGGATGAAACCAAACATGATCGAGATCGCCCAGATGATCCACGCCGGTTTGCCCACGGTTGCCGAGATGCCGCCCATCGAAAACAACACGAGCGCCGGAACGCCGCTGGCGACCCAAAATGCGCCCTGCCAACCTATCTTGCGTTGCAGCGAACCTTGCCCGGACAACTCCGCCGCGGAATTTGCAGCTTGCGAACTGTTTGACACCTTTATTCTCCCATTCGAAAGTCCAAAATCTCCACACGCGAAACCCGTGGAGCCGAAAATTGCGCGCGAAAATTTCCTCACTCCCTCTTCGCCGCAACATTGCGCTTCATCATCATTTCGCGGGGTTCAAACCACAATTCTCTCTAGGGATTACTTCCAAATAGGTAATTGGATTTTCGTATCCGCAAGGAAAAACAGGAACGTTTATTCAAGCGGAAAAAGCAAAACGGATGACGGGGTAAAGAGGACGAATTTAAAACCTGCCCGCGCAAATAAAATCGCGGCGAAGGGGAATAAAAACGGGCGACCGAAGTCGCCCGAAATTGTTTGGGATGGTGGCTCAACGATTGCATAGACCCTCACCCCAACCCTCTCCCACGAGTGGGAGAGGGAGAACAGCCTCAAGACACCAGACTGTGCGTGAAATACGCCACTGCGATGCCCGCGATCAGCGTGATGTAGGGCAGCACGCCTGCGCGTTTGGAAACGCCTTCTTCGTTGCCGACGAGGTGCATGTCTTCCATCATGCTCTTGGGGAACACGCCCTTGTCCTGCACGAAATGGCGGAACAGGAACACGGGGATAATCATCAGCGCGAGCACGAGACCCGCGGTGAGCGTACCCGCGCCCCAGATGTTCGCGCCCAGACCCATGAGCGCCACGTTGACGTAGCTCAGGATCGCGCCCAGACCGAGCAGCACCACCGGCGCCTTGTACGGGCGTTCCCACTTCGGCCTGTCCATGCGGTGTATCCAGCCGGAATTGAGGTTGAAGAAGTTGAAGATGATGTAGTTGACGTTGGACGCGGCCAGCACAAACACATAGTCGGACATCATCAGCAAGATCAGGTTGAAGCAGAGGTCAGTCCACATCGCGCGGGTTGGCGCGCCGTGTTCGTTGACGTGCGAGAGATACTTGGGCAGCCAGCCATCCACCGATGCCTGATACAGCGTGCGCGAAGAACCGGCCATCGAGGTCATGATGGACAGGGTAACCGCGAGCACCAGCATGATGATGAGGATCGCGCCTATGAATTTGCCGCCGCCCAACATGCCGGACATCACGTTGGCGATACCCATGCCGCTGTAAATATCCGGTGCCAACATGCCGCTGTAAACCGCGGGCGATGTCACTGCGCCGGTCGCATCCACCACCGCCGGAGTCACCATTTCACCCAAACCCAGATGTCCCTGGAACGCGAGCGGAACAAGCGTGAACACCGCGATGCACAACAGGCCGGAATAGAAGATGGCCTTGAAAGTGTCGGTCTTGGGATTTTTGAATTCGCGCGTGTAACACACGGCGGTTTCAAACGCATAAGTTGACCAGCAGGCGATGAACAGGCCGCCCGCCATGAGCGACCAGCCGTTGATATCCCATGTTCCGCTGATGACGTTGCCCGCATCGTCGAACGCGAGCGGGTCGAGCGGCAGCAGGTTGGCAACCGGAACATCGCCCGTGATGATGGGAACCACGCCGATCAGCATGAGCGGAACCAGCGCGGCCACGCCGAGGATGGTGGTTGTTTTCGCGGAACGCAAAATGCCGCCGTGCTGGATCGCGAACACACCGAGCAAGACCGCCGCGCCGAGGATAAAGGTTGCGTTGATGCGAAGCTCCAACCCTTCCTTGATGCCAGAGAGATTGAGCAGCGTGATCTGCCAGGTGTTGATCGCCGCATCGGGCGCAAACAACGCGCTCAAAATATAACCCGCGACAAGACCCGAACCGATGGCGAGCACCGGCGACCATGCGAGCCAGTTGCACCACACCGAAATCGGCGCGACGTATTTGCTGTAACGCACCCACGCGACCGCGCCGTAAACCGAAGCGCCGCCCGATTTGTGCGGGAACAGCCCCGCGATTTCGGCGTAGGTGAAGGCCTGAATGAAGCCGAAGCAAATCGAGATCATCCACACCAGCCACGCCGGTTTGCCGACGGTGGCCGAGATGCCGCCCATTGAAAACAGCACAAGCGCCGGAACGCCGCTGGCCACCCAGAACGCGCCTTGCCAACCGATTTTGCGCTGGAGCGAGTGTTGACCCGATCCGCCCTCATCCATTGTCATCGCGCCCGTATTTTGCGAATTGTTTTCCACTGTGTATCCCCTTTAGAGAATGCATGAACCCGTAACCTCCACGGCAACCGCGCCATGAAACTGAAAAACCCCGATGCGTCCCGAGCCTCTCCTCACATGCCTAGCTTGTGCAGACCCGATACCGCATCGCGTTCCATCTTCATTTCGCGGGCATCAAATCACAATTCTCTCTAGGGATTACTTCAAAGGGGGTAATTGGATATCAGGCTCTTCAAGCCCGCCGCGAGAAAACCCCCTTACCCCGTAAGTATTACCCCCTACGAGGAATGGACGCAGGTATTGCGGTCGCTAACATGGCCTATCGGGATAAATTTATCCGCTTGTTATATTTTCGCATCAACTTTTCGGAGGGCACGACCATGGCACGCGATCCACGTTTCGATATTTTGTTTACCCCACTCAAGATCGGTTCCAAAACCATACGCAACCGTTTCTATCAGGTTCCGCACTGCAACGGCGCGGGAACCAACCATCCCGGCATGAACATGGCGCACCGCGGCATCAAGGCGGAAGGCGGCTGGGGCGCGGTCAACACCGAGCAATGCTCCATCCACCCGGAATGCGACGACACGCTGCGTATCACCGCGCGCATCTGGGATCAGGGCGATATGCGGAATCTGCGCGCGATGGTGGATCACGTTCACAGCCACAACTCGCTCGCGGGTTGCGAACTGTTTTACGGCGGCCCGCACGCGCCCGGACTGGAATCGCGCACGATTTCGCGCGGCCCCAGCCAGTACAGTTCCGAATTCAGCACGGTTCCTGGCTGCCCCGGTTTCACCTACAACCACGCGGCAGATATTGACGAGCTGCACCGCCTGCAACAGCAATATGTGGATGCCGCGCTGCGCGCGCGCGACGCAGGATTTGATCTCGTCAACGTTTACGGCGCGCACGCTTACGGCCCGATGCAGTGGCTCAACCCGTACTACAACCGTCGCACCGACGAATACGGCGGCAACTTCGCCAACCGTTCGCGCTTCTGGATCGAGACGCTGGAAAAAATCCGCCGCGCGGTCGGCGATGATGTTGCGCTCGTCACCCGTTGCGCGGTGGATACGCTGTACGGCAAAACCGGCGTGGAATTGCAGGAAGACGGTTTGCGTTTCATCGAAGCCGCCTCGCCCTATCTCGACCTGTGGGACGTGAACATCGGCGACATCGCCGAATGGGGCGAAGACGCGGGACCGTCACGCTTCTACCAGATCGGCCACGAAAACGAGTGGATCAAGTACATCAAAAAACACACCAACAAACCCGTGGTGGGCGTGGGACGTTATTACGATCCCGAAAAAATGCTGCAAGTCGTGAGCGGCGGCATCGTGGATATCATCGGCGCGGCGCGCCCGACCATCGCCGACCCGTGGCTGCCGCGCAAGATAGACGAAGGCCGTGTGGATGACATCCGCACCTGCATCGGCTGCAACGTCTGCATCTCGCGCTGGGAAATGGGCGGCGTGCCGTTCATCTGCACGCAAAACGCCTGCGCGGGCGAGGAATATCGTCGCGGCTGGCACCCGGAAAAATTCGAGCCGGCAAAATCCGACAAGGATGTGCTCATCGTCGGCGCGGGACCTGCCGGTTCCGAGTGCGCGCGCGTGCTCATGGAACGCGGCTACACCGTGCACCTGGTGGATTCGCGCGACAAGATCGGCGGCTATGTCAACGATGTGGCCACCCTGCCCGGCCTCGCCGAGTGGAGTTTCCACCGTGATTATCGCCAGACGCAGATCGAAAAGCTGCTCAAGAAAAACAAATCCTGCCAACTCGCGCTCGGCGTCAAACCGCTCACTGCGGACGATGTTATCAACTACGGCGCATCGCGCGTGGTGATCGCCACCGGCGCGAAATGGAGCGGCAACGGCGTGAACCACATCACGCACTCGCCGATCGAAGGCGCGGACGCAAGCCTGCCTTATGTGCTCACGCCGGAACAGGTGTATGAAGGAAAAAAAGCCGTCGGCAAGCGCGTGCTCATCGTCAACTACGATGCCTACTACACCGCCCCCAGCCTCGCGGAAAAATTCGCGCGCGCAGGTCATGAAGTCACCGTCGCCACCGTATGCGGCCTCGGCGCCTACATGGACTACACGCTGGAAGGCGCCAACATGCAGCGTCTGCTGCACGGCCTGGGCATCAACGTCATCGGCGAACACGGCTGCTCCAAAATCGAAAAAGGCCGCGCGCAACTGTTCCACATCTGGGGCGACGGCCACAAGCGCGAGTTCAAAGGCGCAGGCCAACTCCCGCGCAACAAGGTCAACGACAGCCACCAATGGGTCGAATTCGACAGCGTGGTGCTCGTCACAGGCCGCGTTTCGCAGGACAGCCTCTACCGCGACCTCAAGGCGCGCAAAGGCGAATGGGCGAAAAACGGCATTGACAATGTATTCGTGATCGGCGACGCCGAAGCCCCACGCATCATCGCCGACGCCACCTTCGACGGCCACCGCCTCGCGCGCGAAATCGAAGACCCCGATCCGCAACACCAAAAGCCGTACAAGCGCGAACAAAAAGTCTGGGGCGTCCCCTACAATCCGGGCGAAAACCCCGAACTGGAATGGCGCGTGTAATACCGCAAATTACTAATCGCAACAACCTCAAGGCCGCCCTCGGGCGGCCTTTTTTATGTGCGGTAAAACCATCATTGAAATCCCTCTTCCCTCGCTGCTTTCTCTACTCCAAAGCGGCGGGTGGCGAAGCGCTCACACAACCCTCGCCTTTGCGGGAAAAGGGAAGCAGCGAGGGGCTTGGGGAAGTCTCTGCTTGCTACCCCGCCAGCCGCGACAAATCCGCGACGCGGTTCATGGCATCGTGCAGGGTGGCGAGCAGGGTGAGGCGGTTGGCGCGGAGTGCGGGGTCTTCGGCGTTGACCATGACGTGGTCGAAGAAATCGTCCACCGGCGCTTTGAGCAGCGCGAGGGTTTGCAGCGCGGTGGTGTAGTCGCCGCGTTCGAAGGCGGCGTCGGCTTGCGGTTTGACGCTGGCGAGCGCGAAGTTGAGCGTGGCTTCGGCGGGTTCCTTGAGCAGCGCGGGGTCTGTTTTTCCTGCTGTGACTGCGGTTTCGGCCTTCTTCAAAATGTTGCCGACGCGCTTGTTGGCGGCGGCGAGGCTGGCGGCTTCCGGCATTTTCGAGAAATTTCTAACGGCATCTAATCGTGGTTTTATTTGATCTAATCGATCCGGGTTTAATGCCATTACAGCGTCTATTTCCTGAGTTGAGTAACCTAATTCGCGCAGATAACTAAATAAACGTTCACAAATAAACTCTCTCACTTGTGACGGAGTCTCAGCGCTCAAGGTGACCAATGCAGAACCTGAACCTACCAAGCCCACGTTTTGTGGCGGCTGACTAGGCCTTAATCCATACGCGTCAATGCGTCCATTCTCAGGCCATCCAGTCTCGATCAGCGGAGTAAGGCCGATTGGTAATCCTTTTTCAATGAGGATGCGGATCACGCCGAGCGCGTGGCGACGCAGCGCGAAGGGATCTTTGTCGCCGGTCGGTTTTTCGCCGATGCCGAACAGGCCGACCAGCGTTTCCAGTTTGTCGGCGAGCGCGACGGCGACTCCGGTGGCGTTGCGCGGCAAATCGTCGCCCGCAAAGCGCGGTTTGTAGTGGTCTTCGATGGCATCAGCGATCTCGTCGCCCAGCCCGTCGTGGCGCGCGTAGTAGCCGCCCATGATGCCTTGCAGTTCGGGAAATTCGCCCACCATGTCGGTGAGCAAATCGGTCTTGGCAAGTTGCGCCGCGCGGTCTGCGGCGGCGAGGTCGGTTGCGAGTTGTCGCGCGATGGCGCGGGCGATTTCGCGCACGCGCTCCATGCGCGCGCCCTGCGTGCCGAGCTTGTTGTGATAGACCACCTTGTCCAAACCGGGGACGCGCGATTCCAGCGATTTTTTTCTGTCCTGATCGTAGAAAAATTTCGCGTCGGCGAGACGCGGACGCACCACGCGCTCGTTGCCGCCGATCACCGCGCTTGCGTCCGCCGGGCGGATGTTGGAGACGATGAGAAATTTGTGGGTGAGTTTGCCGTTCGCGTCCAGCAGCGGAAAATATTTCTGGTTGGCCTTCATCGTGAGGATAAGGCATTCCTGCGGAACTTCGAGGAAGGCATCCTCAAAGCGGCCAAGCAACACATTGGGACGCTCGACCAGCGCGGTCACTTCGTCCAGCAACGCGTCGTCTTCAACCGGCGCGAGATTTTCCTTTTGCGCGGCTTCTGCGAGCTGACGCGCAATTTCCGCGCGACGCTCCTCGAATCCGGCGATGACCGCGCCTTGCTCGCGCAGCGTTTGCGTGTAACTGTCGGCATCGGCCAGCGTGATGGGATCATGCTGCGCCTCGAAACGATGGCCGCGCGTAGTCCGCCCCGCCGTCAACCCCAGCGCGGAAACCGGAATCACATCCGCGCCGCGCAACGCGACCAAACCGTGCGCGGGACGCACGAATTGCACGCTGTCCCAACCCGGCATCGCGCAGCCGCTGTGCAGTTGATACGTCATCACCTTGGGAATCGGCAATTTGGCGAGCGTTTCGTCCAGCGCCTTTTGCAAACCGTCCGCGAGCTTCGCGCCGGGCATCACGGTATCGAGAAAAAGCACTTCAGCCTTGCCGTCGTTTTCACGTTTGAGTTGCGGCACAACGGCGGCATCCGCGCCGAGCGCGGCCAGTTTTTTGAGCAACGCGGGCGTGGCTTGCCCGTCCGCATCCAGCCCGACCGCGACCGGCATGAGCTTTTGCGAAACCGGCTTGTCCCCGGCTTGCGCGGACACGTCGGTGATGTGCGCCGCAAGTCGGCGCGGCGTGGCGTAAGGCGTGACGCGCGTATCCTGCGCCGTCAGCCCCTGTTCCTTGAGCGATTCAAACAAGCCGACCGCAAATGCCGCGCCCAATTTTTTCAGCGCCTTGGGCGGGAGTTCCTCAACCAGCAATTCGACCAAAAGATTGCTCATGTTCATGCGGCTTTCCTGTCCGATTGCGCCAGCACTTCGTCCGCCCACGGCTTCGGCGCCATGGGAAAGCCGAGTCGCGCGCGGCTGTCGAAGTAGGCTTGCGCGACGCTGCGCGCGAGATTGCGGATGCGGCCAATATAGGCCGCGCGTTCGGTGACGGAAATCGCGCCGCGCGCATCCAGCAGATTGAAAGTGTGCGCGGCTTTGAGCACCTGTTCGTAAGCGGGCAGCGAAAGTTGCGCGACCATCAAATCCTGCGCGGTTTTTTCGTGCGCGTTGAACGCGGAAAGCAGAAATTCGACATTGCTGTGCTCGAAGTTGTAAGCGGATTGCTCGACCTCGTTCTGGTGGAACACATCGCCGTATTTGAGGCCGGGCGCGTAGGCGAGATCAAACACATTATCCACGCCCTGCAAATACATCGCGAGGCGCTCAAGACCGTAAGTGATTTCGCCCGTGATCGGACGGCAATTGATACCGCCGACCTGCTGAAAATAAGTGAATTGCGTGACTTCCATGCCGTTCAGCCACACCTCCCAACCCAATCCCCATGCGCCCAGCGTCGGGTTTTCCCAATCGTCCTCGACGAAACGGATGTCGTTTTTCGTGAGATCAAAACCCAAGGCTTCAAGCGAGCCGAGATAAAGGTCAAGAATGTTTTCCGGCGCAGGTTTGAGCACGACCTGATATTGGTAATAATGCTGCAAGCGGTTGGGATTTTCGCCGTAACGCCCATCCTTGGGACGGCGCGAAGGCTGCACATAAGCTGCCTTCCACGGCTCCGGCCCGAGCGCGCGCAAAAAAGTCGCGGTATGCGAAGTCCCCGCGCCGACCTCCATGTCATAAGGTTGCAGCAACGCGCAGCCCTGCTTGTCCCAGTACTGTTGCAGCGTGAGAATGATTTGTTGGAAAGTCAGCATTGAAAAGTCGCGCCCGATTGCGAAAAGACGCTGATTTTACTTGGTTTCGGGCGTGCGTAAAAGTTTCCGGTTGCTTCTCTTTCGCGGGGGTGGGGGTAACACACTTAAATTCATTCATCCCCGCGAAGGCGGGGATCCAGAACAAAACAAAAAATCCGTTCGTCCTGAGCCAGTCGAAGGATGAACGCGCATCTCAGCAAAACAAACTTGGGTTGGTCGGGTCTCGCCCCGAC
>JAITWS010000029.1 GCA_031285185.1 Methylobacillus sp. | reverse complement strand
CCCGCATTACCTTCCACCAAAAGCGCGAATACAGCAAATGCAAAATCGCGTGCTCAATGCCGCCGATATATTGATCCACCGGCATCCAGTACGCGGTTTCTTCATCCGCCATTTGCGCGTCGGAAAAGCCGCTGGCGTAACGCGCGTAATACCAGCTCGAATCCACGAAGGTGTCCATGGTATCGGTCTCGCGCTTCGCCGCACCGCCGCATTTCGGGCAGGCGCAGTTCAAGAAATCTGCGCGCTTGTTGAGCGGATTGCCGGAGCCATCCGGCACGCAATCCTCGGGCAGCGTCACGGGCAGTTGATCGTCGGGAACCGGCACATCGCCGCAGGTTTCGCAATGAATGATCGGAATCGGGCAGCCCCAATAACGCTGGCGCGAAACGCCCCAGTCGCGCAGCCGCCATTGCACTTGTTTGTCGCCGAGATTTTTCGCGGCGAGGTCGGCGCTGATCGCGTCAATCGCTTGCTGATAATTCAGGCCGTCGTATTTGCCGGAGTTGACGCAAACGCCGTGCTCCTTGTCGGCATACCATTCCTGAAAAGCATCGCCGGAAAAATTTTGCCCCGCGACGGCGATGACTTGCTTGATCGGCAGTTTGTATTTTTTCGCAAATCCAAAATCGCGCTCGTCGTGCGCCGGAACCGCCATCACCGCACCTTCGCCGTAGCCCATCAACACATAATTGCCGACCCACACCGGCACGAGTTCGCCGCTGATCGGATGCGCGACTTTCAGGCCGGTATCCACGCCCGATTTTTCCATCGTGGCGAGATCGGCTTCCATCACCGAAGTGTGTTTGCATTGCTCGATAAACGCGGCAACCTGCGGATTGGTTTTCGCGGCGAAGAGCGCCAGCGGATGCTCGGCGGCGACGGCGACGAAAGTCACGCCCATCAACGTGTCGGCGCGTGTGGTGTAAACCCACAGCCGGTTTTGCTCCCCTCGCCCGCTTGCGGGAGAGGGGCTGGGGGTGAGGGGCAGTTCAATGTCATCAGTGAGCGTGAACGCAAACCGCACGCCATGACTTTTGCCTATCCAGTTGGCCTGCATGGTTTTCACGCGCTCCGGCCAGCCGGGGAGCTTGTCGAGATCGGCGAGCAGTTCTTCCGCATATTGCGTGATGCCGAAGTAATAACCCGGAATCTCGCGCTTTTCCACAATCGCGCCGGTGCGCCAGCCGCGCCCGTCTATCACCTGCTCATTGGCGAGCACGGTCTGATCTATCGGATCCCAATTCACCACCTGCGTTTTTTTGTACGCGATGCCGCGCTCCAGCATCCGCAAAAACAACCACTGATTCCACTTGTAATAATCCGGCCTGCACGTCGCCAACTCGCGCTTCCAGTCAATCGCGAAACCGAGCGACTGAAGCTGCTTTTTCATATACGCGATATTGTCGTAAGTCCACTTCGCGGGCGGAACCTTGTTTTGAATCGCCGCATTTTCCGCCGGCAACCCAAACGCATCCCACCCCATCGGCTGCAACACATTAAACCCGCGCATCCGGTGCCAGCGCGCGAGCACATCGCCTATGGTGTAATTCCGCACATGCCCCATGTGCAATTTGCCGGAAGGATAAGGAAACATCGAGAGGCAGTAATACTTGGGCTTGCCGCTCTCCGCGACAGCCGCAAATGCGTTACGCGCATCCCAATGCTGCTGGGCGCGCCGCTCGATTTCATCGGGTAAATACTGCGCTTGCATGGAATCAAATGGGTCGGGGTTGGTAAAGGGGGGAATTATACCTTGCAATGGTTGGTTGTTTGATTGCCCAAGCTCACGTATGATTATTTCCAGACATCATTAATAACCGCTGTGCCTGACAGGTGGCTGTTCAGGCGCGTTTTCAGGGAGACATCTCATGTCCAGGAAACACCCCGTGATCGCCGTCACCGGCTCTTCCGGTGCGGGTACGACAACCGTCAAACGCACGTTTGAGCAAATTTTCCGCCGCGAAGGCGTGCAGGCGGCCGTGCTGGAAGGCGACAGCTTTCACAACATGACGCGCGCGGAATTTAACGCCGCAGTTGCGGAAGCGGATAAAAACAAACTGGTCGCCCCCAGCCATTTCGGGCCGGAGGCCAACCATTTCGACAAAATCGAGGAAACCTTCCGCGTCTATGGCGAAACCGGCATGTGCCAGCGCCGTTACTACATCCACAGCATCACCGAGGCCGCCACGGTCAACGCGCGACTCGGCACCAAGCTGATGCCGGGCGAATTTACGCCATGGGAAAACATCCCGGACGGTTCCGATATTCTGTTCTACGAAGGGCTGCACGGCGGCGTGGTGACCGACAAGGTGGATATCGCCAAACACGTTGATCTGCTCATCGGCGTTGTGCCCATCGTGAATCTGGAATGGATACAGAAAATCCACCGCGACACCGCCGAGCGCGGCTATTCCGCCGAGGTTGTGACGCAAACCATATTGCGCCGTATGCGCGATTACGTCGGCTACATCTGCCCGCAATTTTCAAATACCGACATCAATTTCCAGCGCGTTTCGACCGTGGACACCTCCAACCCCTTCGTCGCGCGCGATGTGCCGACGGCGGACGAGAGCTTCGTGGTGATCCACTTTCGCGAATCCTCGAAAATCAAGGTGGATTTCGAATACCTGCTCGCGATGATAAAGGACTCCTTCATGTCGCGTCGCAACACCATCGTCGCGCCCGGCGGCAAAATGAGCTTCGCGATGGAGCTGATCCTCGCCCCGCTCATCAAGGAACTGCTCGAAAACCGCAAAGGCTGATTTCCCGATGCGGAAATTTTCGCTGCTGATCTCCGGTTGCCTGTTCGCCACCGTTGTTTGCGCGCAATCGTCCGGTGCGGCGGAAGCCGATGCCGACCGATTCGTCGAACGCCAATCCGTCAGCGAAGCCACCGCGCAAATCAAACGCTGGCTGACCGCCGACACCACATTTGCCGACGGCATGAACATCCTCGAATCGCGCGGCTTCCAGTGCGAAACAAAAACGCCGCCGCAAAACGCACATTCAGCAGCCACCTGCATCTACCCCAGACCAGACCAAACCCAATCCACCACGCCAAGAAAAATTTACTGGCACGTCACACTGGAATCCGCCGACGGAGAGGCGATTACGCGGATACAGGTGGCGTATTAACTGTTCGCTCCGCGAGAGATGAAGCTGCCATTTCCCGCTCATCCCCGCGAAGGCGGGGATCCAGAACAAAACAAAAAATCCGTTCGTCCTGAGCCAGTCGAAGGATGAACGCGCATCTCAGCAAAACAAACTTGGGTTGGTCGGGTCTCGCCCCGAC
>JAITWS010000077.1 GCA_031285185.1 Methylobacillus sp. | reverse complement strand
GGACATCGCCACCCGCGAGCCGAACCAAGGAAGATAAGGCGCTCCTAATATACAATAAAATTGAAATTAAATGCAATAAATTGCAAATGCGATCAGTGGGTAAGTTGGGGGGAGGGGTTAATAAAACTCCGTTTGTACTGAGCTTCGCCTGTCCTGAGCTGGTCGAAGGAGGCGAACAACTTCCGATCAAAGGTTCCGTCCATCCTTCGTCCTGCGACTACGCGCAGGATGACGGCTCAGGACGAACGGAGTATTTATCGCTGCACGGGCGGGTTTGAAACCCGCCCCACATTTCATGTCGCCTCACCGAAGGGCAATCAAAAACAGGAATTTTTGTAGTAGTTGATTAGCCCGTTGGTGGAGGCGTCGTGGGTGTTTGTCGGGTGGGCGTCGCTCAGTTCCGGCAGGATTCCGTTTGCGAGTTGTTTGCCGAGTTCCACGCCCCATTGGTCGAAGGAGTTGATGTTCCAGATGATGCCTTGCACGAAGATTTTGTGTTCGTAGAGGGCGATGAGCGCGCCCAGGGTTTTCGGGTCGAGTTCGCGGAACAGGATGGAGTTGGTCGGGTGGTTGCCTTCGAAAACCTTGTGCGGCAACAGTTGCAGCAGGCGTTCTTCAGGGTAGCCGCGTTCTTCAAGTTCGGCGCGCGCTTCCTTTTGCGTTTTGCCGAGCATGAGCGCCTTGGTTTGCGCGAAGAAGTTGGAGAGCAGGATTTTGTGGTGTTCGCCCAGTGGGTAATGCGTTTTCATCGGCATGAGAAAGTCGCAGGGGACGAGGCGCGTGCCTTGGTGAATCAACTGGTAGAAGGCGTGCTGGCCGTTGGTTCCGGGTTCGCCCCAGAGGATGGGGCCGGTGTCGTGATCCACGCGCTGGCCGTCGCGGTTGACGAATTTGCCGTTGCTTTCCATGTCGCCTTGCTGGAAATAGGCGGGGAAGCGCGCGAGACATTGGTCGTAGGGTAGCAGCGTTTGCGTTTGCGCGCCGAAGAAGTTGTTGTACCAGATGCCGATGAGCGCGAGCGTCACAGGCAGATTTTGTTCGAGCGGCGCGTTGCGGAAGTGTTCGTCCATTTCGAACGCGCCTTGCATGAGCGCCTCGAAATTGTCCATGCCCACATGCAGCGCGATGGAAAGTCCGACCGCCGACCACAACGAATAACGTCCGCCGACCCAATCCCAAAATTCAAACATGTTGGCGGGGTCTATGCCGAATTTGCGGACTTCGCCGACATTGGTGGAAACTGCGACGAAGTGCCGCGCGATGTGCGTTTCGGATTTCGCGGCGGCGAGAAACCATGCGCGCGCGGAATGCGCGTTGGTCAATGTTTCCTGCGTGGTGAAGGTTTTGGAGGCGACCACGAACAGCGTGGTTTCGGGGTCGCAGTTTCGCAGGGTCATGCCGAGGTGCGCGCCGTCCACATTGGAGACGAAATGCGCGCGCAAATCGGCGCGGCTGTAGGGTTGGAGCGCGTGGCACACCATGAGGGGGCCGAGGTCGGAGCCGCCGATGCCGATGTTCACCACGTCGGTGATGGGTTTTCCGCTGTAGCCGCGCCACGCGCCGCCGCGCACGCGCTCGGTGAAGTCGCGCATCTGCGCGAGCACGCGGTTGACGCCGGGCATGACATCATGGCCGTCCACCAGAATCGGGCGGTTGCCGCGATTGCGTAGCGCGACATGCAGCGCGGCGCGGTCTTCGGTCATGTTGATTTTTTCGCCGTTGAACATGCGTTCGCGCCATTCTTCCACGCGGCATTCGCGCGCGAGCGCGCGGAGCAGGGGCAGGGTGGCGTCGGTGATGCGGTTTTTGGAGAAATCCAGCAGGATGTCGTTGAACTTCAGCGTGAATTTTTCAAACCGCTGCGTGTCGGCGGCGAACAGGTCGCGCATGTGCAAAGGCGCGACTTCGCGCTGATGCGCGACCAGTTGCTGCCAGGCGGCGGATTCGGTCAATCGGGACATGAGGGAAGCGTCTAAATTTTTCGTTTCAGGATTATACCTGCGAGTGGCGGCAAGGTAACGACCAGCGAGTGCGGATGACCCATCCAGCTCAAATTTTCCGATTGCATCCCCGCGCCGTTGCCCGTGTTGCTGCCGCCGTAGCATTCCGCGTCACTGTTGAGCAGCTCGACATAATGCCCCGCGTCCGGCACGCCGATGCGGTAGCCTTCGCGCGGAACCGGGGTGAAGTTGAGCAGCACGGCGACGGTCTCGCCGTTTTTCGCGCGGCGCAGATAGCTGATGATGGATTGGTCGGCATCATGGCAATCTATCCAGTCAAAACCTTCGTGCGTGAAATCCAGTTCGTGCAGTTCCGGGCGGCTCGCGTATAAACGGTTGAGATCGCCCATGAGTTGCTGCGCGCCGCGATGCCAGCCGATGTCGAGCAGATGCCAATCGAGGCTGGAAGTCGCGCGCCATTCGATGCCTTGCGCGAGTTCGTTGCCCATGAAGTTGAGTTTTTTGCCGGGGTAGGTCATCTGGTAGGTGAGCAGCAGCCGCAGATTGGCGAATTTTTGCCAGCCGTCGCCCGGCATTTTGTCGAGCAGCGAGCGTTTGCCGTGCACCACTTCGTCGTGCGAAAACGGCAGCACGAAATTTTCGCTGTAGGCGTAAAGCTGGCCGAAGGTGAGCTGGTTGTGGTGATAACGCCGATGCACCGGGTCTTGCTTGAAATAGGCCAGCGTGTCGTTCATCCAGCCCATGTTCCACTTCATCGAAAAGCCCAGCCCGCCGAGATAAACCGGACGGGAAATCATGGGCCAGGCGGTGGATTCCTCGGCGATGGTGAGCGCGCCGGGAAATTCCTCGTGCACCATCACGTTCAATTCCTTGAGGAAGTTGATCGCGTCCAGATTCTCGCGCCCGCCGTATTTGTTGGGCAGCCATTCGTTCGCCTTGCGCGAATAGTCGAGATAAAGCATGGAAGCCACCGCATCCACGCGCAGGCCGTCAATGTGAAATTCGTGCATCCAGTAATGCGCGTTGGCGAGCAGGAAATTGCGGACTTCGTTGCGGCCATAGTTGAAAATCAGCGTGCCCCAATCCTGATGCTCGCCCAGACGCGGGTCTTCGTGTTCGTAAAGCGCCGTGCCGTCGAAACGCGCGAGCGCCCAACTGTCCTTGGGAAAGTGCGCGGGAACCCAATCCAGCAACACGCCCAGCCCGGCGGCGTGACAGGCGTCAACGAATACGCGGAAATCGTCCGGCGTGCCGAAACGGCTGGTCACGCCGAAATAGCCGGTGGTTTGATAGCCCCACGATTCGTCCAGCGGATGCTCGCTGATGGGCATGAGTTCGATGTGCGTGTAGCCCAGATTTTTGACGTAGGGCACGAGTTGTTCCGCGAGTTCGCAGTAATTGAGATAGCGGTTTTCCGCGCCGCGCCGCCATGAGCCGAGATGTACTTCGTAGATGTTCATCGGCGCGTTGAGCCAGTTGTGCGCGGCACGATGCTTGAGCCAGTCGCCATCATTCCACGCATAAGCCGATTCGGTCACGCGCGCCGCCGTGCCGGGACGCAACTCAAACGCCGTGCCGTAGGGGTCGGTCTTGACCATAATGTTGCCGGTGTGACGCTGGCGGATTTCAAATTTGTACAGCTCGCCCGCGCTTAAACCGGGGATGAAAATATCCCATACGCCGCTTGAACCGTGGGCGCGCATGGGGTGCATACGGCCATCCCAGCGGTTGAAATCGCCGACCACGCTTACGCGCTCCGCATTGGGCGCCCACACCGCGAATTGCACGCCGCGCACGCCGTCGCGCTCCGCCGGATGCGCGCCCAACATGCGGTATGCCTGCAACAAACGGCCTTCGCCGAACAAAAACAGATCGTGCGGCGAAATCAGACTGGGCAGCGAATAGGGGTCGTGGCGCTCGAACGTATGACCGTCCTGCTCGATACGCAGCAAACAGGGACGCGCAACCTGCTTGTGGCCTTGCCACACGAACAGCCCGTTCGGATGCGCGCGCTTGATCTCCTCCCAGTCATCCGCGACTTTGAGCCAGACGCGGCTCGCATAGGGCTGGAAGGTGCGGAACACCGGTTGCTCCGCCGTTCCGTGCAACCCCAGCCAGGCGAAAGGGTTGTGGTGACGGGCTTCCAGTATCAGGTTGAGTTGCGGATCGGTTTTTTGCGCCATGAGTATCAACTTCACAATGTAATTAAACTTAGCTGGATAGAGTGGGAATCCGTGCCTATAATGGAGACAAATTCATCTTGTACACGGTAACAGGCCACAGCCATCAATCAGGAACCATCCAACTATAAAGCAGGAGAAGTAAAAATGCAGCAGGATTTATCATCTTCCCGTTTTGTCAGCGCACTGACCAAGAACACGGTCGCCCTCATTCTGGCCGGTGGACGCGGCTCGCGCCTGCGCGATTTGACTAATTGGCGCGCCAAACCCGCCGTGCCGTTCGGCGGAAAATTCCGCATCATTGATTTCCCGCTTTCCAACTGCATCAACTCCGGCATACGCCGCATCGGGGTGGTGACGCAGTACAAGGCGCACAGTCTGATCCAGCACATCCAGCGCGGCTGGGGCTTTTTGCGCGGCGAGTTCAACGAATTTGTCGAATTGTTGCCCGCGCAGCAGCGTGTGGAAGAAGAATGGTACAAAGGCACGGCGGACGCGGTGTTCCAGAATCTGGACATTTTGCGCGGTCTGGGCGCGGAATACATTCTGATCCTCGCGGGCGATCACATTTACAAAATGGATTACGGCCAGATGCTGGCCGCGCACGTTCGCAACAAAGCCGACATGACCGTGGCCTGTCTCAATGTATCTATCGAAGAAGCCAAGGCGTTCGGCGTGATGGGCGTGGACGAAACCGACCGCGTGATCCGCTTCGTCGAAAAATCGCCAACGCCGGATCACATCCCCGGCGACCCCGCCCACGCACTTGCGAGCATGGGCATTTACGTGTTCAACGCCGCCACGCTTTACGAGCTTTTGGTGCGCGATGCGGACGACCCCAATTCCTCGCACGATTTCGGCCACGACATCATCCCGCACATGATTAGCCAATACCGCGTTTGCGCGCACCGCTTCGCCGACAGTTGCGTCAACAGCAGCGAAGGCAAGCATTATTGGCGCGATGTGGGAACGGTGGACGCCTATTGGGAAGCCAACATGGAACTCACCAAAGTCACGCCGGAACTCAACATGTACGATTCCGCCTGGCCGATCTGGACATATCAGGCGCAATTACCCCCCGCCAAATTCGTGTTCGACAACGAAGAGCGACGCGGCAAAGCCGTTGATTCGCTGGTCTCCGGCGGCTGCATCATCAGCGGCGCGTGCGTGAGCCGCTCCGTGCTGTTCTCCGACGTGCGCGTCCACAGCTACTCCACGAT
>JAITWS010000116.1 GCA_031285185.1 Methylobacillus sp. | reverse complement strand
CGCGCAAATGGCGGATGAAGAAACCGCGTACTGGATGCCGGTGGATCAATATATCGGCGGCATTGAGCACGCGATTTTGCATTTGCTGTATTCGCGCTTTTGGTGGAAGGTAATGCGGGATGTGGGGGTTTGTGCACCCTCACCCCAGCCCTCTCCCGCGAGCGGGAGAGGGAGAACTGCGGAGGAAGAAGAGGGAGCAAACGTCACGCTGCGCGCGGGAGAAAACCTTGACGAACCGTTCGCAAATCTGCTCACGCAGGGCATGGTGCTCAACCACATTTTTTCGCGCCGCACTGCCACCGGCGGCATTACATATTTCGCGCCGGAGGAAATCGAGCCGCTGCATGACGAGCACGGAAAAATTACGGGCGCGAAGTTGCTGGCTGACGGCAAGCCGGTGGATTTTCAGGGCATGGGCACGATGTCCAAATCCAAAAGAAACGGAGTTGATCCGCAATCCATCATTGAGCAATACGGCGCGGATACCGCGCGGCTCTTCATGATGTTCGCCGCGCCGCCGGAGCAAACGCTGGAATGGTCGGACAGCGGGGTTGAAGGTTCGCATCGTTTTCTGCGGCGGCTGTGGGCGTTCGGCGCGGAATTCGGCGGCACGGGCGATGAAAAAATCGTGCCCGAAAATCTTTCCGCCGGAGCGAAAAATCTGCGTCATGAAATTCACGCCACGCTCAAACAGGCCAACTACGATCTCGGTCGCTTCCAGTTCAACACCGTGGTTTCCGCCGCGATGAAAATGTTGAACGCGCTCGAAAAATCCGGCAAGGACGCGGCCAATCGCGCGGTAGTCGGCGAAAGTTTGTCCATACTGCTGCGCCTGTTGTCGCCGATCACGCCGCACATCTGCCATGCGCTGTGGGGCGAACTGGGCTACGATGGCGATATTCTGGAAGCGCCCTGGCCGGAGCCGGATGCCGCCGCGCTGGTGCAGGATGAGATCGAAATGGTGATACAGGTCAACGGCAAGCTGCGCGGCAGCATGACCGTGGGCAGGGACACGGACAAAAACGCCATCGAAAAACTCGCCGTGGCGCAGCCGTGTGTGCAAAAATATCTGGAAGGCGTGAGCATCAAAAAGGTGATCGTCGTGCCGGGCAAACTGATTAATATCGTCACAGGGTAAACCATGAAACGCGCAAATCTCGCACGCAATTTTCTGCTGATTTTCGGCCTGCTCACGCTCGCGGCGTGCGGTTTTCAGTTGCGCGGCATGACAGATCTGGGCTTCAAGACCATCTATATCCAGCAAGCGCGGACGACTGATACCGCGCTCATCAAGGAACTGCGCCGCTCGTTACGCAGCAGCGGCGTGACGGTTGTGCAAACGCCGGAAGAAGCCGACATTCAGCTTGAAATCATGGATGAGAAAAAAGAGAAAAACATTCTCTCGCTGTCGGGAACCGGCACGGTGAGCGAATTTGAAGTGTTCTTCCGCGCGAACTGGCGCTGGCGCGACTCTTCCGACAAGCTGTGGAGTCCGCCGCAAAGCATAGAACAGCGCCGCGATTACGCTTATTCCGACGCGCAGGCGCTGGCCAAGGAAACCGAGGAACAACGTCTCTACGACGACATGCGCCGCGAAGCCGCGCGTGAAATCATGCGGCGTCTGGGCGCGCTCGGCTCGGGCAAAGCCGCCAAATAAAATCGTGCAAGTCGCCGCCGACCAACTCGCCGCGCATCTCGAACGCGACCTGCGTCCGCTCTACATTCTGACCGGCGACGAGCCGCTCGCGCTTATGGAAAGCATGGACGCAATCCGCCGCGCGGCGCGGAAAAAAGGCCACGACGAACGCCTCACCTTCACCGCCGAACGTTATTTCGACTGGAAGCAACTCAAGGCCAACGGTCAGGCGATCTCGCTGTTCGCGAGCCGCCGCCTCATGGAAATCAACATCCCCTCGGGCAAGCCGGGCAACGATGGCAGCAAAGCCTTGCAGGAATTTGCCGCCGCGCTGCCGCCCGATACCGTGACCGTCGTCACATTGCCCAAGCTCGACAAAACCGGCAGCGGCAGCGTATGGTTCGGCGCGCTGGAAAAAGTCGGCGTGATCGTGCCGTTGAACATCATCGAAATTGATCGTCTGCCGAATTGGATCGCCCGGCGTTTGCAGGCGCAAGGCCAGCAGGCGGACGAGGCGACGCTGGAATTTCTCGCCAATCAGGTCGAAGGCAACCTGCTCGCCGCGCATCAGGAAATCCAGAAACTCGGCCTGCTTTATCCGCCCGGCAAACTCGATGCGGAAGCCGTGCGCGAAGCCGTGCTCAATGTTTCGCGCTATGATGTGTTCCAGCTCGGCGACGCGCTGCTCGCGGGCGAGGTCGCGCGCACTGCGAAAATCCTCGACGGACTGGAAGCCGAGGGCGTGCAACCGCTCGCGCTGCTGGGCGTGCTGGGCTGGTTGCTGCGCGGCGTGGCGCGCGTCAAGCTCGCGGAATCGCGCGGCGAAAACTTGGCAAACGCGATGCAACAGGCCAAAATCTGGGGCGAGCGGCAACAACAGGTGCGGCGCATGTTGGCGCGTATCAGCCAGCGGCAGATGCAGGCGGCGATATTGAAAATGGCCGAGATTGATCGCATCTGCAAAGGTGTCGCTCCCGGCAAACCGTGGCTGGAATTGTCGCGGCTCTGCACCGGCCTCGCGCGCGGCGGCACGCGCCGCGCGGCGACTCATTAGGAACAAAAATGGACATCAAGCACTACATGCAGCAACTCGGGCAGGATGCCCGCGCCGCGTCGCGGCAGATGGCAAAGGCCGAGACCGCGGTCAAAAATCAGGCGTTGCTGACCATCGCCGCCACGATACGCCGCGAGAAAAACGCGCTGCTCGCGGCCAATCGGCAGGATATGGAAACCGCCAAAGCGGGCGGCCTGGATGCGGCCATGCTCGACCGCCTCGCGCTCAACGAAAAATCCGTCGCGACCATGGCGGAAGGTCTGGAACAAATCGCCGCGCTGCCCGATCCCATCGGCGAAATCAGCGATCTCAAATATCGCCCGACCGGCATACAAGTCGGCAGAATGCGCGTCCCGCTCGGCGTGATCGGCATTATCTACGAAGCGCGCCCCAATGTGACGGTGGATGCCGCCGGACTGTGCATCAAATCCGGCAACGCGGCGATCTTGCGCGGCGGCTCCGAAGCCATCCACTGCAACCGCGCGCTGGCCGCGCTGGTACACGACGGCTTGCAAAAAAACGGCCTGCCCAAAGCGGCGGTGCAAGTGGTCGAAACCACCGACCGCGCCGCCGTGGGCGAACTCGTCACGATGAAGGAATATGTTGATGTGATCGTGCCGCGCGGCGGCAAAGGTTTGATCGAGCGCATCTCCAACGAAGCGCGCATCCCGGTCATCAAACATCTGGACGGCAACTGCCATGTGTATGTGGACGACGACGCCGACCTCGCCAAGGCGCTACGCATCATCGAAAACGCCAAAACCCAGCGCCTCGGCACATGCAACACCGCCGAATCCTTGCTGATCGCGCGCGCCGTCGCCCGCGACATGCTGCCGCAAATCGCGCGCATGTTGACCGACAAAGGCGTGGAAATCCGCGGCTGCGCCGAAACGCAGGCACTCGCGCCGCAGGCCAAACCCGCGACCGAAACGGATTTTTACACCGAATATCTCGCCGCGATCATCTCGGTCAAAGTCGTCGCCGGATTGGACGAAGCCATCGCGCACATCAACCAGTATTCGTCGCAACACACCGAAGCCATCGTCACCGAAAACTACACCCACGCGCGCCGCTTTCTGCGCGAAGTGGATTCCAGCAGCGTGATGGTCAACGCCTCGACGCGCTTCGCCGACGGTTTCGAATACGGCCTGGGCGCGGAAATCGGCATCTCCACCGACAAACTCCACGCCCGCGGTCCGGTCGGAATCGAAGGCCTGACCAGCCTCAAATACATCGTCCTCGGCGACGGACAGGTGCGCGGATAATTGGGCAGCTTCGGCATTATCCACTGCCCGAAGCTCCTCTCCCCGCAGAGGGAAAGGGCGATCCCCCCTCCGCTCATCCCCGCGAAGGCGGGGATTGCGGAGGTAGCACATATAGCCCCTCTCCCCTCGTGGGAGAGGGGTTGGGGTGAGGGGGTTAAACAAAAATCGCGCGAAGCGCGCACAACGCTCGCTTTTAAATTCCCTTCTGCCGCGCTGAGCAGCGCAGCCGAGCCGGGGGATTTCGGCGAGCGTTGTGCGCGCTTCGCGCGATTTTTGTTTAACCCCCTCACCCCAACCCCTCTCCCACGAGGGGAGAGGGGCTATATGTGCTACCTC
>JAITWS010000038.1 GCA_031285185.1 Methylobacillus sp. | reverse complement strand
GGCAGGCTGACGATGAACGGCAACTCGACCACCACCACCGGCGGCAGCGGCATCATCGTCAGCCTGCCATCGGTGACTGTCAGATTTCCGACCAATGTCACGCCGCCGCCGGTTATGTTGCTGCCGCTGGTACTGCCACCCATGCCGGTGATCGTGATGTTGCTGCCGCCGTTGACAAGCAGATTGCCATTGACATAAACCCCCATGTTGTTGGTTGATTCGCCGGAGATCGTCAACGTGCTGTTGGTGAAGGTTTTCGCGCCCGACAAAAACACGCCGTAGCTGCTGCTTGAGCCGCCTGTGATCGTGCCCGAGCCGATGTTGGTCAGCGTCCCGGCAATGGTCACGCCCGTGCCCGAAACACAGGTTCCCCAGATCGTCAGCGCGCCGTAATTCAAGTTGATAGTCGTCGAGGTGCCAGCAATGGTTACATTGCCCAAGCCGAGACCCTCTGCATCCGCCGAAAGATTGAGGTTGAGCTTGCCGCCGTTGACTGCCGTGATGTTGTTGTTGACGGTAATGCTTCTGTTGGAGAGCAAGGTCAGATCAACATTGTTGCCGGTTGTGTTGATGTCTGCGCCGACAACGATGTTTCCGAGGCTTGAGCAACTGCTCTCTGTTGTGATGAAAACATTCGTGCCCGCATTCAGCGTAGTGGTGATCGTTTGATTGGTGATGGTTGCCGTGGTTCCCGATGGCGTGAACGCGCCACCCGAGAAAGAGCCGCCGCCGGGCGTGCCATTGACACCGGCGACGATGTTGATATCGCTCGGGTCTATCAACCACAAACCCGCTTTGCCGTTGGGCGCGGATGCGGTGATCGTGCCTTGCACCGAAAGACCATAACCCGAAGTTTCCACAAAGCCGCCGTCGCCATGCGCGGAACCCGCGTCAATTTTTACGCCCGCGTCAACCTGCGTGTAATCGGCAAGCGTGACGCATGAAATGAGATTGTTTGCGCCGGAACCCGGCACTTTGTTCAGATTGTCACCACCGATGATGACAAGACCGCCTTGCGTGTCACCGCTGACGTTGATGACGGCGTCGTTGAAAAGACCGACACGATTACCGGAGAGTACAACGGTTCCGCCCGCGCCCGTGACATTCGATGCGTCGAGATTACCCGTGACGGTGATGTCGCCCGTGTTGCCTGCGTCGGCAACAATGGTGTTGGCCTTGACCACGCCGGAGAGATTGATGACCGTATCAAGCAGCGTATCTTTACCCTGCGCGGTGAGCAGCACAGTTCCGTCGTTGCCGGTCTGGATTTTTCCGCTGTTCTCAATCAGCGCATTTGCTGTTGCGTTGGTGAGCGTGATGCTGATGCCTTGACCGTTATCCAGCGCAACGGTCGCGCTGTCGCCTGCGGCGAGTGTGACTTGTTTGGCGTTGATGTTGCCGGTGTTTCTTACTTGGTCGCCAACGAGAGTAACGTAACCTGCGGCAGCAATCGAGCCGTCATTGACGATGCCCGCATTGATGCCGGTGGAGGTCAGATCAAATGTGTTGCTGCCCGACATGAATTGGTTGACATCTATGTTCTTCGTCGTCACCAAAAGAGAGTTGACGTTGATGGTCGCGCCGCTGCCAAACAAAACACCGTTCGCGTTTTGTATCCAGACTTGTCCGTTGGCAAGCAACGCGCCCTGGATGTTGGAGGGTACGCCGCCGACAACGCGGTTGAGTGTGATGGATTGAGTGCCGGGTTGGTTGAACTGGACGGTGTAACCAGTGCCGATGTTGAAGGTCTGCCAGTTGATCGCGGCGCGATTGGTGGTTTGGTCTATCGTCATGGTGTTGCCGGTTTGACCGATGCTGGCCGTGCCGCCAACAACATTGCCGCCGGTGGGCAACGATTGCGCGAGCGCAGAAAGAGGATTCGCCAAGGCGAGCGCAAATGGAAGCGCCGCAAGTTTGGCGATGATGCTCGACTGCGGTCGTTCATCCTTCGACAAGCTCAGGACGAACGGAGAGTTTGCGTCCCCCTGCCCCGGCTCCTTGCCTTGTGCTTTGACTTGTTCCCCGACGGCGACGAGCGCGCCCAGACGCTTGCTGAATATCCGCTTAAACCGACCCTTGTTCATGACTACATTCCCCTTTGAAACATCCGTTAATTGTCCAACCCACATCGCATTTCAAATGCGCCACTAAAAAGTCTCTGCACATGAAATACACTTTTCAGCGATGGCGAGTTTAGCCCTTTTCAAACGCGCCGAATTGCACGATCGTTCGTATTTTCGGGAACATGGCGGCGATTGAAACACTCGTTCTCAGGCGTAAAATCCGCCTGATTTTTTGACCCCGCCATTGCCGGGAAAGCCGCATAAAAACGGCATGAATAAAAGAAAATGATCGGATCAAACAATGAGGTTTGACCGCCCTTATATTTTTGTCGTAATGCTTTTGGCCGATCGTCCTCCTTCAAAACAATTCATCAAATTCAATCAAATTTCATATCCAAAATATCAAAACAGGCCTTTTTCATGCTGCTCTACGGAACAGTTATTTTTGAACCGCAAGACAATGGATGATAATTTCAGGTGATAACCTGTGTGCCGTTTTTCATCATGCTCAAGAGCACATGGAATAAACATGGCGATGTCCGACATGGCGATGAATGAAATGTTGGGATTTGCAGACTCACCATCGCCCCTCGAAACACCTCCGTTGTAAGCTATAATTCCGTAACCTGCTTTACCCGAAGTTATAAATGCGTATTCTGCTTTCCAATGATGATGGTTATTTCGCGCCCGGTTTGGCGGCTCTGGCCAAGGCGTTGGCTCCGCTGGCGGATATTACGGTGGTCGCGCCCGAGCGCAATTGCAGCGGCGCGAGCAATTCGCTGACGCTGGATCGTCCGCTCTCGGTGCACACTGCTCCCAATGGTTTTCGCTATGTCAACGGCACGCCGACCGATTGCGTGCATCTGGCTGTCACGGGCTTGCTGGACGAGTTGCCGGATATGGTGATCTCGGGCATCAACGATGGCGCGAACATGGGCGATGACACGATTTATTCCGGCACGGTGGCTGCGGCGATGGAAGGTTATCTGCTTGGTCTGCCTTCGCTTGCGGTGTCCATGGCGCAAAGTCGTCCGCAACATTTCGAGACCGCCGCGCGCGTGGTGGTGGAGATGGTCGAGCGTTTTCGCGGCAACACTTCCGTGCCGCCGATGTTGCTGAATATCAATGTTCCCGATTTGCCTTTCGAGCAGATCAAGGGGCGCAAGGTTGTGCGCCTCGGCAAGCGCCACAAGGCGGAGCCGGCGGTGCAATCGAAAACGCCGCGCGACGAGGTGGTCTATTGGGTGGGCGCGGCCGGTTCGGCGGCGGATGCGGGTGAAGGCACGGATTTTCACGCAACGGCGAACGGCATGGTTTCGATCACGCCCTTGCAGATTGATCTCACGCAATACGCGCAACTTGATGCGTTGAATCGGTGGATGCAGCGATGAGCGTGAAGCAATTTCACAACCTCCACCCTCACCCCAACCCTCTCCCGCAAGCGGGAGAGGGAGAACTACGGGGAGCGCAACGATGAGTCTGCTCAGCCCCAATTCCCCGCTCACCGGCATCGGCATGACTTCGCAACGCACACGCGACCGCATGGTGCAGCGTCTGCGTAAACAGGGCATCAAGGATGAGGCGGTGCTGGATGCGATGAATGCGATTCCGCGCCATATTTTTGTGGATGAGGCCTTGTCCATCCGCGCGTATGAGGATGTCTCGCTGCCCATCGGTTACGGGCAAACCATTTCGCAACCGTATATCGTCGCGCGCATGACCGAAATTCTGCGCGGCGAAAAACCCTTGGGGCGCGTGCTGGAAATCGGCACGGGCTGCGGTTATCAAACCGCCGTGCTGTCGAAGTTGTCGCAAGAGGTATATTCGGTCGAGCGCATCAGCCCGCTGCTGATGAAAGCGCGCGCCAATCTGCGCGAGCTGCGCGCGCGCAACGTCAAGGTCAAACATGCGGACGGGCATTACGGCCTGCCCGAACTCGCGCCGTTTGACGGCATTCTGGTCACTGCGGGCGCGTCGCACATTCCCGATGAATTGTTGAATCAAATGGCGGTCGGCGGACGCATGGTGATTCCGGTCGGCGCGCAGGAACAGGCGCTGGTGCTGGTCGAACGCCTGCCGGATGAATTCCGCCAAACCCGGTTGGAAGCGGTAAAATTTGTGCCGCTGCTCGGAGGAACAAGTTGAAAAAGCATTACTGGATTTTCTGCACACTCACGCTAACATTGGCCGCTTGCGGAACCACGCGCGCGCCCGCGCCTGTGGTTGATCGCACACCCGGCGCGACCCAAACCACCGCGCCGACCGCCGCGAAATCCGCGACCGGCAAGGATTGGCGGCCGGATACTTACACCGTCAAAAAAGGCGACACGCTCTACAGTCTGGGTTTGGAATTTGGTCAGGATTACAAGGAAATCGCGCAGTGGAACAATATCGCGCCGCCTTACGCCATTAATGTCGGTCAGGTGTTGACGCTCAAAAACCCGAACCCCGCAGCGACGACCGCAACGCCGCCCGCCGAGGAAGAAGTCGCCGTCGCCACGCCGCTCAATACCGAGGCTGCGCCGGTCGCGCAACCGCTGGGAACGGCGCAAACGCCGCCGCAAACAACACCACCACAAACCACCGCGCAGACCGCGCAGCAAACAACACCGCCCGCTTCCGGCGCGATTCCGCTCATCACCGAACCCAAGGCGATCAAGGAACCGTACAGCGAACAGGCGATGATCGTCGAACCCGCGCCGCAACCCGCCAAGCCGACCGAGACGGCGAAAACCGAACCGCCCAAAACAACGCCCACGCCGGACAACAAACCCGCCGCGACCACCGATGCCAAACCGGGAAGCACCACGGACAAATCCGCCGCCACCGGCGAAGGCATCAACTGGTCATGGCCGGTCAAAGGCAAAACGCTCGCGGGCTACAACGACGGCGGCAACAAAGGCATAGACATCGCAGGCACGCAAGGCCAACCCATCTATGCCGCCGCGCCGGGCAAAGTCATTTACACCGGAACCAGCGTGCGCGGTTATGGCAAACTGATCGTCATCCGGCATAATGAAACCTATCTATCGGCCTACGCGCACAACAATGCCATCCTCGTGAAGGAAGGCCAGATGGTCACCAAGGGGCAAAAAATCGCGGAGATGGGCAACAGCGACACCGATCAGGTCAAGCTGCATTTTGAAATCCGCAAACTGGGTCAGGCAGTTGACCCGGCGGGTTATTTGCCGAAAGATCAGAATTAGTTTTGCAGGACGGGCGGAACGAAAGCGAAGCCCGTCAAACCGAAACCTTGAAGGGGAGGACAATCATGGCAAGCAGCAAAGCAAGACAAGTCAAGCAACGCGAACCGGCGCCCCGTGGCAGACCGGAATCCCTCATCACCACGCTCAAGGCGATCGCGATGATCGGCCTGATCGGGCTGGGCATTGTCGGCCTCGCCATCACCCTGTTCGGCGAAAACGGCGTGGCTGATGACCTCTTCACACGGCTGATGGATCCGAAAAGCCGCGTCAGCATCGCCTCGCTGATCGTGCCGGTGGCGCTTGTGCTGATCCTGACCTACATCATCAAAAACCAGGTGCGGCGCAGCAGCGAAAAAAGCCTCGCCGAAGTCCTGGGCAGCATGGCGATGTACGCGATGATGTGCGTGGGATTGTATTTTCTTTATCATCTGATTACCGTGGGCACGCTCGCGTAAAATTTTCTTTCCGTGACAACCGCAAGCTTCAAACCCAGGTAACGAAACCAAACCGACTTTGCAATGATAGAAAAAATAATCGCCGTCCTCGCCGCCTGGATCATCGCGGTCATCTCCACGCTTGGCTACGGCGGCATCGTGTTGCTTATGGCGATTGAATCCGCCTGCATTCCGCTGCCTTCCGAAATCATCATGCCGTTCTCCGGCTATCTCGTGTTCAAGGGCGAGATGACGTTGTGGGGCGTGTCGTTTGCGGGCGCGGTCGGCTGCGTTGTGGGTTCCATTCCGGCCTACTGGCTCGGCATGGTGGGCGGTCGTCCGCTCGTGGAAAAATACGGCAAGTGGCTGCTGATCTCGCACCACGATCTGGAACTCGCCGACCGCTGGTTTGAGAAGCACGGCGAAATCATCATCTTCATTGGTCGTCTGCTGCCCGCCGTGCGGACGTTCATCGCCTTCCCTGCGGGAATCGCGCGCATGAACATGGGACGCTTCATTCTCTACACCTTCACCGGCTCGCTGATCTGGTGCTGGCTGCTCGCCTGGGCGGGCATGAGATTGGGCGAACACTGGGAAAGTCTCAAGGTTTATTTCCATGATTTCCACATCGTGCTCGTCATCGCGGCGGTGATTTTCGCGGTGTGGTATGTGCGACGGCATTTGAGGGCGATCAAAAGGCCGTGAGCGAAAAAGAAACATACAGCGCGGTTGACGACAAATACTACGAAGTCATGAAGCCCGCTTCGTTTGCCGAACGGCTTGCAGCGCACGCGCGGGATCGGATTTATGCAGATTTCATCCGACTCTGTCAGCCACAACCGGAAGAAACCATCCTTGATGTCGGCGTTTCCGACGTGGTAGGCGATGCGGCAAACTTTCTGGAACGCCGTTATCCATATCCAAACCATCTGACGGCGGTGGGGCTGGGTACGGCAGAAGGATTCAAAAAGACTTTTCCCGACATTGTTTATCAGCAGATTGTGGCAAACGCACCACTACCGTTTTCGGATAAATCATTTGATATCGCCACCTCCAATGCCGTGCTTGAGCATGTTGGCAGTTTGGAAAACCAGCAGCGTTTTGTCGCCGAACTCGGACGTGTCGCGCGGCGTGTTTTTATCACCGTGCCACACCGGTTTTTCCCGGTTGAGCACCATACCATGATTCCAATTCTGCATTGGACGGATGCCGGATTTTCAATCGCCTGTCGCATCTTGGGAAAACAAGATTGGAGCCGCCCTGAAAATCTCATCTTGATGTCGCGGCAAAAACTGCATGCGGCATGTCGAAGCGAGAGAAGAAAAATCGGGATGACGGGAATTTTGCTTGGGCCGCTCAGTTCCAATCTGTATCTTTATATTGATTCACCGGAAAAATAGTCATTTCCGGCATTGCTTTGACGATCAGCCCTCGCCGTTGATGGCTTTTTCGATAAAGCCCACGATCTCGGCAATCGAAATCGTGAAAATTCCCGCGCGGTCTTCGTCAAATTCCGCTTTCCAGATGGCGTAGCCTTCGCGGAAACCGGGGTTGGGCGCTTCCTCTCCGCGCAACGCAGTGCAGCTTTCTTGCAGCGTTTGCAGCGAAACCGGAAAGTGCGACAAATCCGTTGTCATGCCGGAAGGCGCTTGCGGATTTTTCACGCGCACATCGCGCATGCTGATGTGGAAAATCTCGCCCAGTTCTGGATGCGACTCCACGAGATTGATCAAAACAGTGGAGTTTTTTTCGCCGGGGCGTGTTTCATAAGACCAGGCTTGTCCCTGCTTGAATACATTGTTTTCTTTGGCGTTCATGGTGGCTCCTGTGGGTTTGGATTACGATTATCAAGTTACGTCTTCACAGCTCCGCCAACCTGCCGTGCGCGAGGAAAAACACCGCTTTGCGTATCGGCAAGCCTTCTGCAGCGAACAATCCGGCGTAGCGTTCGAGCTGGTCGCGATGTTGTTCGGCGGCTTGGGCGAAGTCGGCGGAATCATCCAGTCGCGCCGATTTGTAATCTATGATCCAGCGTTCGCCATCTTCGACAAAAGTGCGATCCATCACATGCGTGGAAATTCCGTGCGCCTCGGCGCGCGCGAGCGCGTATTCCGCCTGCGCGTCTGGGCGCGCGCGCAACACCCAGCGGCCTTGCTCGCTCGCCAATGTCATGAGCAGATTCCGCAGCACTTCGGCGGAACCCTGATCGGCTTCGGCGGCGGCGTGGCCTTGCTGTCGCAGCCAGACGCGCATCGCGGGTTGCAGGGATTGCAGACGTTCGGCGCTCCATGATTCCGCGCCTTCGTTGGCGATCATTTCCATGTAGAGATGCGCGAGCGTGCCGCAATCGGCGGGCAGAGAGTCTTGTTGGTTGCGCGTATTTTTTCGGGAGCTTTCGTCGTCACCCTCACCCCAACCCCTTCGACAAGGCTCAGGACAGGCCTCTCCCGCACGCGGGAGAGGGAGAACTTCCTCTGTTTTCTCCCTCGCGTGTGAAAGCGGAGAAGCTTCGCTGAATATCCGCGGCAATTCCGGGCGCGGCAAACGTATCAACTGCGGCGTGAAATCTCCACCGTCTGTTTGCGTTTCCGGCGTGAGCGGATTTTCGGCGGCACGGTGGAACGCCTCATTTGTCGCGTCCCACAGCAAGGCGAGCATACTCGCGTTGGCGGGTTTGATTTCGCCTTTGTTGCCGACGCACAGCGCGCCGACCAGATGCAGCCGCCGGATCGCGCGCGTGACGCCGACATAAAGCACGCGCGCCGATTCATTGGCGGAGCGTTCGTTTTCAAGACCGCGCAGATAGTCGTAAGGCGTTTTCGTGTCGTCGCGCAGATGGCGCGGAACCAGCGGCGCGGCGACCAGTTGCGGCGGCTCGCCGTCAATTTGCACTTCCTCCCACAACACCAAACGGGAATCGTCGGATTTGAGCAGGCGGTTGAGGCCGGGCAAAATCACGGTGTCAAATTCCAGCCCCTTGGATTTGTGCAGCGTCATGAATTGCAGATGACCGTCCGCCTCCGCATCGGGCGCGGCGTAGAGTTCGGCGAGCGCGGCTTCAAGCTGGTCGGGCGCAAGCGTGCCCGCGCCATCCTGTTTTTCGACGAGATCAAACCACGCTTGCACATCGCGCGCATCGCCTGCATCCCACAAACATTCCGCGCCCGCGAGCCGCAGCCATGCCGATTCCACCCAGCGGCGCAGCGATTGCCGACCTTGATGCGCGAAACTTTCCGCGAGCGTTGCGCGCACATGTTCGAGACGGCGCTGCCCGTCCGCGCTGAGACGCGCGACCCGCTCTTCGTCCTGCATGAGCCGCCATATGGTGCTCGTGTGATCGTCCGCCGCGAGCGCGTGCAGATCGGCCAGCGTGAGGCCGCACCACGGCGCGCGCAGAACCGCGAGCCAATGCACGCGATCCGCGCGATGCAGCATCGCGCGCGTGAGCGCGACCGCATCCTGCACCGCCTGACGACCGCTCAAGCCCTCGATTTCCACCGCCTGAAACTTGAGCTGCGGCCGATTGCGGCGTATCTCCGCGACCAGCGCTTCAAGATGCGCGCGCGCGCGGACGAGCACGGCGATTTCGCAGCACGGATTTTCGCGGCGCTCCTGTTCGATCAAATCGGCCACATGCGCGGCTTCAAGTTGCGCGAGCGCATCGGCATCGGTTCCGTTGTCTGCGACCAGCGCATGGACAAGCACGCCCTCGCCCGGCATGGGCGCGCGCGTGGCGGCGAAACGGCGGTAACTGATCGCGCCGCGCGTCACGCTGTCATGCGGCGGAAACACCCGCGCGAAACAGGTGTTGACCCAATCCACCACCGCCGGACAGGATCGGTTGTTGCGCGTGAGATTGAGCCGCTCCAGCGCGAGATGGCCGATGCCCGCGGCGGCGGCGTGCAAAAACAATCCCACATCCGCCTTGCGAAAACGGTAGATGGATTGCATGGGATCGCCGACGCAAAACAAGGTGCGTCCGTCGTCCGGCTCCCAGCCCTGCGTGAGCCTTTCGAGCAGCGCGACTTGCGCGGGGCTGGTGTCCTGAAATTCATCCACGAGCAAATGTTGGATGCGGTAATCGAGCCGCATCGCAAGTTCGGAAGGGCCGCTTTCGTTCTCTTCCAGCGCCTGCAAGGCACGGTTGGAAATCTCGACAAAATCCACTTCGCCCGCTTCCTGAAACACCGCAGTCAGATGCGCCGCGCCCAACTGCAACAACCGCGCGAGATTGCCGACGATGCGCCATTCCTCGTCGTGATCGCACAGATCGGGCAGCGCGCGCAAACGCGCGAGCGCTTGCGGATCGGAAATTTCCGCAATGATTTCCAGCAACATTGACTTGCGGGTTTTGCTTTCTTCGTTCGGGGGAAAGCCGTTGTTGACGTTGACGGTTTTGCGAAGCTCGCCCTCTTTGGTGAGCAGCAAATCGCACAGCGCGCGCCACATCGGGAGCGCCTCCGTCGTAATTTGCAACGGCGTTTCCCAATCGCGCAGCGCATGATCGCCGCCCAGATTGCCCGCGGCATAACGCGCGACGGGCATGAGTTGCCGTTGCAAACGCGCGTCGAAAATTTCGGCGGCGCGGCGCATGTCGTGTTCGATCAAATGGCGCAGCGCGGTTTTGACATCCTGCTGTTCCGAAGTATGTCCCGCGTGATGCAGCCATTGGTCGCGGCGTTTCAGCATATCGGCGAGCAGCGCGGCGAGTTGCGCGACATTGTTGTCGAAATGGCGCAGCGATTCCGTGACCGCGCCCGCGCCCGCTTCGTCCTCCAGCATCGCGATCACGCGCCGCGCGGCTTCGCGGTAATGCGCGTCCGCGTTTTCGACCACGGCGGGCTGCGCCCCCAAGCGGCTCATCAACGGCATCTGCCGCGCCAACATGCCGCACAGCGCGTCTATGGTATTGATACGCAAACGTCCCGGTTGTTCCAGCAGATTCCAATCCGATGCGTCGGAACGCGCCAGCGCGGCGGCGGCCAAACCGCGCGTGACCTGTTTGTGCGGCTGCGTGACGGGAACGGCGTCGCGCGCGTCTTGCAGACTTTGCAACACGCGCCCGCGCATTTCCGCGGCGGCTTTGTTGGTGAAGGTGATCGCGACGATTTCTTCCGGCTCGCGCACGAGGGCGAGCAATTTGAGATAGCGTTGCGTGAGCAGCTCGGTCTTGCCCGCGCCCGCCGGTGCCTCGACGATGAACGAGGCCAACTCCAGCGCGCGCGCGCGATGCGCGGCGTCGAGTTGCAGCAGATCGGGTTCGGTCATGCGGGGTTCAGGATTTTTCCACCCTCACCCCTGCCCCTCTCCCACAAGTGGGAGAGGGAACGGCAGAAGCTCTCTTTCTTCCACAAGTGGGAGTGGGAGCGGCAGAGGCTCTCTTTCTTCCACGAGCGGGAAGGAAACAGCGGGTGTTCTCCCTCTCCCACTTGTGGGAGAGGGTTGGGGTGAGGGTTGGGGTGAAGGTAAGTCAATGCAATCATTCGATCCGCTCTTTTTCATCCTCGCGCCGCGATTGGCGCAGCAGGCTCCACGCCATGCCGATCACCAGCAGCGCGCCGCCCGCGAGCACCGCCCACAGCACGGGACGCGTCCAACTGTTGGGATCGCGCGGCGCTTGCAACGCGGTTTCGCCCGCCGCCGCGACACGCGCGCCCGGCACGGCATCGGCGTAATCGCCGGTGTCGAAGAAAGGCGGATAATCGCCGCGCCGCGCGGCGTGGCTGCCGACCAGAAGACGATAGGGCGCGTTGCCGTCGGCCATGAAAATGTATTGCGGCGGAACCCACGCGACGCGCACGACGGGCGCTTGCGTGAGCGGCGTGTCGGTGTGCAGGCGCACCATTTTCGCGGCCACCCGTGAGGTGAAAATCGAGGTCGCCTCGCCCTGATTTTCCGAGCGCACGAGATCCAGCGTGGCAATCTGGTTCAACTGCGTGCCGCCCGAAACCAGCACATGCACGCGCGCCGCGCCGTTGCCCGGCGGCAGTTGCGCCTTGATCGCGTCCAGCGACAAACCGGCGGGCAATTCGTAATCGTAATCGCCGTTCGCGCTGCCCGGTTTCGCCTGCACTTCCAGCCATTGCCATTGCGCGGCGCGGTCGGCGGCTTCGTCCTTGTATCCGCCGACCAGCGTGACGGAAGGCGCTTGTCCCGCGTTCCACTCCACCGCGCCGTCTTCCAGCGTGAAGCGATAGTAACGCGCGAAACCCGCGTTGCTGAGGTTGATGGTCAATTGTTCGATGCGATCATCGGCCTCACCCATGCGGGTGAGCGTGGCATAGTTGCTGTAACCGGCCTCGCGCCATTGCTGAAGATCGTCGCTGACTTCGATGGAAAATGTCGCCTGAAAATCCTTTTGCACGGAATCGGGATCGAGCGCGATGCTGTGCAGCGAAACGGCACGACCCGCGTCCAGCAACCATTGTTTGGAATGCGCCGTTTTGTCGCTGCCCGCCGGGCTGATGACGATGCTGCCGTCGGCATTGCGTTTGATGTCACCATCCTGCCCGTCAGCGGCGGGCGGCACGGGCAGCAGTCGCGCCTTTTGCGTGTAATCGCGCAATTGCGGCTCGCGCGCTTGCAACAGACCGAACGGCACGGGGCGACCGAGCGTGTTGACCACCACCATGTCGGCTTGCTGCGCCGCCGGGTTGAGCGAGGCGAGTATTTCCGTCGTGAGCGTGACGCGGTAATTTTCCGCCGGTTTGGACGTGTCGAGCGGAAACGCCCAGGCATAATTCGCGGCGGTATCCGCGCGCGCGGTCAGCGGCAGCAGAAGCGCCAGCAGCATCAGAAATGATTTACGCATTTTCAGTTTCCTTGATATTGGATGAATGATCCCCGGATGAGGGACGACGCGGCGGCGCGGGCGCGAGAAAGCCGAGCAGTATGCCCAGCAAACCGAAGATGATGAAAGAGCCGATGCCGAACAGATTGCCCAGATGCTGCCTATCCACCACAAGCAGCTTGAGCAGCACCACGCCCAGAATGATCGCTCCGACCAGCCAGACCGAACGCAGCCCGCGCCGCGAGCCGGAAATCCACGCGAGCAGACCGAGCACGCTCCACACCACGGTGAGCGACATTTGCGCCACATCGGAACCGGCCATGTTGCCCAGCGACCAACCCACGCCGCCGAGATGATGCACGCCGCGCAAGGTGGCGCTCGTGGCGAAAGCCAGCACGAACGCGCCCAAGAGCGGCGCGCTCCAGCGATGCGGCGCGGAGGATTTATCCGTGAGCGCGACCGCCGCGCACAGGCCGATCAGCATGAGCATGATCTCGAACGGGTTGAGCAGCGGCAGATACGGCAAAGGCATGGAGCCGCCGGGTTGGAAAATGCCCCAGAGACCGAGCAAGCCGAGCGCGATCAGCAAGGTGCGGCGCAACAGGGGTCGCCAGCGCGCGAGCCACAGCGTCAATGGCGGCGCGATCAATGTCGGTCGCCATTGCATCAACGCGAAAACCGCGAACAAGGGCACTGCGGCAAGCGCCGAAATCCAGCCGTAACCCAGCCACAAATAGCGATCCAGCGCCAGCGCAATGGCGATTGCCGCGACCGCGATCCAGCGCCAGAGCCAGAGCACATGCGCGACGGAAGCCGCGCGTTCAAACGCGCGCAAACACATCAGCGCGCGCCAGCCCAGCACGGCGGAAGCGGCGATCGCGGCCAGATTCCACGCGATCAACGGTTGCTGATCGTCCCACCACATCCACAGCAGCGCGAACAACATCAGCGCGAACAAACCCGCCGGACTCCAGCGCAACGCCGTGCCGAGTTCGCCCGGGAAGCTGCGACGCGCGGCCTCCGCGACGCCCCACGCGGTCAGCGCGAACCAGCCCATCCATGCGGCGTATTCCCACCGCGCGGGCACGAAACGCCCGATCTCGAACCAGCCCGCCGCCATCCACCACGCCATGCCCCACACATACAACATGAGCGCCAGCGCGAGGTGTTCCTTGCCGTTGCCGCGTCGCGCGTACAAGCCGCTGCCCGCGAACGCCGCCAGCGCCATCACCGCCGCGCCCAGCGCGAGGCCGCTCACCATGGTCATGCCTTCGTCGTACTGGAACATGCTGCGGTAAAACGCCGCCGCCGCGAGCAGTTGCAACAGCAGACCGCTCCACCGCGCGAGTCTGCGCTGTTGACGCAAACCAAGCCAGATCAGCCCTGCGCCTTCAAGCGCGAAGATGCCGCTGGTCGCGTGCGCGCTCAACGCGAGCGGAACCGCGAGCGTGGCAAGCGCGACGGCAAGCACGCACCAGATTTCGCGCAACAAGCGCATGGCCGGTTGCTGCTGCCGCCGCAACAGGAAGGCGAGCGTGACATAAATCACCGCAGCCAGCATGACGGACAGCGCCAGTTGCATGTCGTCCCAATCCAGCAGCGCGGCTTGCAAAAAGAGGCAGATGAGCGGATTGCCGAATACCAGAATCCCGTCAATGACGCGACGGCCTCCCTCCGGCGCCTGTCGCGCGTGCAGCCAGGGGATGACCAGATAAAACAGGAAATTCAATACCAGAAACGGCTCGGTGCTCGCGAAAAATTCCGGCTCGTATTTCAGCACGCCCCATGTCGTCGCCACGCCGAAAGTCGCGATGAAACCGAGCAGATTGAGCACGCGCCACGAACGTTTCCACGCGATGCCGAGAATCGCCAAATTGAGCACCATGTAATAGCTGAACAGCGCGACATGGTTGCCGCTGTCGGTGGAAGTCAGAATCGGCGCGGCGAAACCGGCCAGCAAACCGAGCACCGCGAGCGCCCTGGAATTTTGCACCACGGCCAGTATGCCCGCGCACAGCACAAGCACCACCAGCAACGCGAACGCGGCCTGCGACGGCAACAGCGGAACGCCGGTGCTGTCGTGAAGAAGGCGGAAACAGGCAAACACGGTAATCAGCAACACGCCTATGGAACCGCCTTGCAGGGACAGCGCGAACGCCCGCTTTTTGTCGCGCTGCATCCAGCCGAACACCAGCCCCGCCAACGCCGCCGTCGCGACCAGCGAAGCGCGCACGCCCACATTTATATTCATGTATTTAAGCAGCGCCGCGACCCCCGCGAACAACACCAGCACGCCGATCTTGACCGGCACATTGCCTTCGGTGAACCAGCGCCAGATCACATTGGGTTTTTTGGGTTCGCGCGGCGCGGCGACGGTGGTTTTGGGCGGCGGAGCAACTTGCGCGGGCTTCGCGGGCGCGGGCGGCGGCGCGGCTTTTTCGACAGTAGTTTGCGCGACCTGTTTTTCAGGTTGGGATGCGGAAACCGCTCCGCTGTCCGGCAACGCAACGCTTGCCGCCGGAGCAGGCGCGGCGGCGCGGACGGCTTCCTGAACCGGCGCAGGCGGCGCGACTGCGATCATCGTTTTGATCTGCGTTTTTACCGCCTCCAGCTCGCGCAAAATTTTCTTCTGCCGCGACCACAGCACGATCAACACAATCAACAACACCAGCCCGCCGAGCATTACGCCCAGCGCGACTATCGTCCATATCAACGCTTCCATATCGTTGCCTGCTCCATTATTGTTCCTTGAGATTGCTTGCGCCGCGCGGACGTTCCAGTTGCAACGCGCGTTCCGGCAGACGCAGCAACGGCTTCACTTCGCAATCGCGCAAATCGTTTTCATCGCGGAAACGCACGGCGGCATCGCCCGCGCGGATTTCCATTGCGATCGCCGAAATGCTGACGCGCCAATGTTCCATCAACGCCGCCCAATCGGGAAAACGCTCCGGCGGAAACATCTTCCGCGCCGCGTCCAATCCGGTCACGCCCGGCAGCAAATCGTCCTCCGCCGCGATGCCGACAAATTTTTGCTCCGTAGAGTGTAGCTTGGCAAAGCATACGGCGGCAACCTTCTCAAGCCCCTCTCCCCTCGTGGGGGAGGGGTGGGGGAGAGGGGGAGCATCGGCGAAAAGAAACGGTTCTCCGGTTTCGGCATTCACCCTCTCCCCTGCCCCTCTCTCATCAAGGGAGAGGGGTTCCCGGATTTCTCTCTCACGGGGTTCCCGCAACGCCAGCGCCGCGTAAACCGGCAATTGCGGCTCGGTGATGCGGTCTTCCGCCCAACTGCGTTGCGTGACGTGCGCGCCGGTTTTGTAGTCAATCACCACGCGCCGCCCGTCGGGCAGGGCATCCACACGATCAAGCATGAGCGTGACGCGCAAGCCTTCGATTTCAAGCTCGACATGCTGTTCGCACTCCGCGACCGCGAACGGCGGACGGGTTTTTTCCAGATCCAGCCACAGCGCGAGCAAACGTTGCAAACGTAATTTTTCGAGCGCGGCGAATTGCGTCGGCAACGGCGCGTCATGTCGCCGGTCAAATTCTTTCATGCCTTGTTCCACGGCGGCGATGATCGCCGTTTGCAAATTTTCTTCGTCGAGATTTTGCAGCCATGTGGAATCGTGTCCCTGCCAAAATGCCTGCATCACCAGATGCAGCAGATTGCCGCGCCCCATCGCATCCAGCCCGTCCACCGGCTCGCCCAGTTCGCGCGCGCCGAGCCGGTGACGATAAAACGCCCACGCCGGGCAAATCGCCTGCGCCTTGAGCAGCGATGTTCCGCCGCCCAGCTTTTCACCGGCGGCGAGCGGCGGCGCGCGATGATCGTCCAGCCATTCCATCGTCGCCGGAAGCGCCAGTTTTTCCGCGAGCGGCGCGGAAGAATCCGGCGTGTT
>JAITWS010000018.1 GCA_031285185.1 Methylobacillus sp. | reverse complement strand
CTCAACCGGCTGCAACAATTCAACCACATCAATCTCCAGCGCACGGGCGATGCGCCCCAAACCGTCAATGCTGATGTTGGTCACGCAACGTTCGAGCTGGGATATGTAAGTGCGATGAAAGTCCGCCAATTCCGCCATGCGTTCCTGACTCAATCCGCGCTCACTCCGCAGCCGCTTCAAATTCGTGGCAATTCGTTCCCGAAGCTGCAAGTCTATCTGTTGATTTTCGTCCATGCGTCGAGATTGACGCATTGCAGCATATTGCTCTACAGTATATAACTCTACTGTTTTAAAATCTCTATTCGTGCATGAGGTGAGGGAAGAAAAAAATACAATGAGTGCATTATCGAAAGAGGATCACGCCTTCAATGCGCTTGTCGCGACGCCCGATAGCGAGATTGATGGCGGCGACAAGCTCAAGAGCGCCGCGCGCGGGCAGCCTTACAAATCGGCCAAACGCCAGATTGCGGTGCGGATGGATGCCGATGTGCTGGAATGGGTGAAGTTGCAGGGCAAGAAGGGTTACCATACGCGCATCAATGCGATTCTGCGTGAAGCCATGTTGCGCTCGGCGGCGCATAAACCATGACCAGGAAGATCACGATTTCCGAACATTTCATATTTTGGTGTTGCCGAGTGTTTGCCTGGGGTTGCATGTAACAAAATTGCCGCGTATAGTTGCATGTAACAAAACAGGAGGTCACCATGGGAAGCACACATGTCAACGCGCGCGTTCAAAAGCATCGTGATGCCTTGCGCCGGGCAGGATTGCGACCGGTGCAGATTTGGGTGCCGGATACGCGCCAACCGGATTTCGCGGCGGAGTGCCGCCGTCAATGTCTGCTTGTGGCGCAGGCAGATGCTGCGGATACAACTTTGCAGCAATTCATGGATGCAGCCTTGGCGGATGTGGACGGTTGGGCTGCATGACGCGCGGCGATCTTGTGACCATTACCATGCAGGGCGATTTCGGCAAACCCAGACCCGCTTTGGTGATTCAGGCCGACCCGTTCAGCGAGCACGCGAGCGTGACGGTTTTGCTCATAACCAGCACGCTTGTGACCGCGCCATTGCTGCGCGTTACCGTGCAACCAAGCACGGAGAACGGTTTGCAGCAGCCTTCGCAAGTGATGGTGGACAAGGCTATGACAATCATGCGCGACAAAATCGGGTCGGTTTTCGGGCGCATGGACGCGGATATTCTGGTGGAGGTTGACCGTTGTCTGGCGGTTTTTCTGGGCATCGCGCGCTGATCCGGCATCTCAAGCAAATCAAGCTTTTCATTCCTCTCCCCGCCTTTTTGGGTTAAGCTTGCACGGCTCCCCGCCGTGGTTGGCGGGGTTACAGGAGCAGAATTTTTCAATGGCGAAGAGCATCAAAAATGCGTTTTACGCGCAGTCGGGCGGGGTGACGGCGGTTATCAATGCGTCGGCGTGCGGTGTGATCGAGACGGCGCGCAGGCATCCCGACAAAATAGGCACGGTGTTTGCCGGGCGCAACGGGATTATCGGCGCGTTGACGGAGGATTTGATTGATACCGGCAAGGAATCCGACGCGGCGATTGCGGCGTTGCGTTCCACGCCTTCCGGCGCGTTTGGTTCGTGCCGTTACAAGCTGAAAAGTCTGGAGGCGAGTCGCCGCGAATATGAGCGTTTGATCGAGGTGTTTCGCGCGCACGACATCGGCTATTTTTTCTATAACGGCGGTGGCGATTCGGCGGATACCTGCTACAAAATTTCGCAGCTCGCGGAGAGCATGGGCACGCCGATTCAGGCGATTCATGTGCCCAAGACGGTGGATAACGATTTGCCGATCACGGACAATTGCCCGGGCTTCGGCTCGGTGGCGAAATACATCGCGGTTTCCACGCTGGAGGCGAGTTTTGACGTGCGTTCCATGTGCAAAACTTCGACCAGAATTTTCGTGATCGAGGTCATGGGTCGCCATGCGGGTTGGATCGCGGCGGCGGGCGGGTTGATCGAGGATTACGGTTTTCCGGTGGTGATTTTGTTCCCGGAAATTCCATTCGATGAGAAAAAATTTCTCGCGCAGGTGGATGCGAAAGTGAAACAGCACGGCCATTGCACGGTGGTGGTGTCCGAAGGTTGCCATTATCCCGATGGCAAATTCATCGCCGAGCAGGGCATCAAGGATGCGTTCGGTCATGCCCAGTTGGGCGGCGCGGCGCCGGTGGTGGCGAACATGATTAAAGATGCGTTGGGGCATCGGTTTCACTGGGCGGTGGCCGATTATCTGCAACGCGCGGCGCGGCATATTGCTTCCAAAACCGATGTGAAGCAGGCATATGAATTGGGCAGGGCGGCGGTCAATCTCGCGCTCAAGGGCAAAAATTCGGTGATGCCGACGATAGTCCGCGTTGCGGATGCGCCGTATAAATATCGCATCGGCTGCGCCGACCTCAAGGATGTCGCGAATGTCGAGAAATTCATGCCGCTCGATTTCATCAGCAAGGACGGTTTTGGCATCACCGAGCGATGCAAGCGTTATTTGCGACCGCTCATCGCGGGCGAGGATTATCCGAAATACGAAAACGGCTTGCCGCAGTATGTCACGCTCAAAAACGCGGCGGTTAAGCGACGCTTGCCGGAGTTTGTTTTGTAGGGGCGGGTTTCAAACCCGCCCGGTTACGCTGGTATCATAGGGTTTTTACCGGGTTGTACGAAAGAAACAAGGGTTCAGGCCGACCCGATGGAATCGGCCTTGTTATTCAAGGAGGAGATGTTTGATGTCGGAAAGTATCATGTTTTCTTTGGCCTGCGCCGTGCTTGCGATCATCTACGGCGGCGTGACCATCATGTGGGTGCTGAAGCGCCCGGCGGGGAACGCGAAGATGGTGGAAATCGCCGCCGCGATTCAGGAAGGCGCATCCGCCTATCTTAACCGGCAGTACATGACCATAGGCATCGTCGGCGTTTTGCTGTTTGTCGTGATCGGTTTTGCGTTGCACAACTGGCTCACGGCGATTGGTTTCGCCATCGGCGCGGTGCTTTCCGCCGCCGCCGGTTACATCGGCATGAACATCTCGGTGCGCTCCAATCTGCGCACGGCGGAAGCCGCGCGCAGCGGCATCAACGCCGCGCTCAACGTCGCCTTTCGTGGCGGCGCGATCACCGGCATGTTGGTGGTCGGCCTGGGGCTGCTCGGCGTGGCTGGTTATTATGTGGTGCTGACTGCGGTTACGCCCGAAGGCCAGTCGGTGACCGAACCGTTGATCGGCCTCGCGTTCGGCAGCTCGCTGATCTCCATCTTCGCGCGACTCGGCGGCGGCATCTTCACCAAGGGCGCGGACGTGGGCGCTGATCTGGTCGGCAAGGTCGAAGCCGGAATCCCCGAGGACGATCCGCGCAACCCTGCTGTGATCGCCGACAACGTGGGCGACAACGTGGGCGATTGCGCGGGCATGGCGGCGGATTTGTTCGAGACCTATGCCGTCACCATCATCGCCACCATGTTGCTCGGCGCGTTGCTCATGCCGGGTTCGGAAAACGCATTGACCTATCCGCTGGTGCTGGGCGGCATTTCCATCGTGGCCTCCATTGTCGGAACCTTCTTCGTCAAGGCGTATGAAGGCGGCAAGATCATGAACGCGCTGTATCGCGGCCTCATCGTTTCCGGCGTGCTGTCGGCGGTGGCGTTTTATTTCGTCACCGACAAAATGATGGTGAACGGCGTAACGGAAGGCGGCGTGACGCACACCGCGCTCAACATTTATTTCGCCACGCTCATCGGCCTTGCCGTGACCGCCGCGATGGTGGTGATTACCGAATACTACACCGCCACCGAATACCGCCCCGTGCGCCATGTCGCGGAAGCCTCCACTACCGGCCACGCGACCAACATCATCGCCGGACTCGGCATTTCGATGAAAGCGACCGCCGCGCCGGTGCTGGTGATTTGCCTCGGCATCTGGGGCGCATACGCGCTCGCCGGACTTTACGGCATCGCCATCGCCGCGACCGCCATGTTGTCCATGGCGGGCATCATCGTCGCGCTTGATGCTTATGGTCCCATCACCGACAACGCGGGCGGCATCGCGGAAATGGCGCAATTACCCGCCGAAGTCCGCAACATCACCGACCCGCTCGATGCCGTCGGCAACACCACCAAAGCCGTCACCAAAGGTTACGCGATCGGCTCGGCGGGACTTGCCGCGCTGGTGCTGTTCGCCGATTTCACGCACAAGCTGGGCGAGCAGGGCGGCTCGACTGCGTTTGATCTTTCCAACCACGTCGTGCTCATCGGCCTCCTCATCGGCGGCATGATTCCGTATCTCTTCGGCGCGATGGCGATGGAAGCGGTCGGACGCGCGGCGGCCTCGGTCGTGGTCGAAGTGCGCCGCCAGTTCAAGGAAATGCCGGGCATCATGGATTACAGCGCCAAGCCGGATTATTCGCGCGCGGTGGATATGCTTACCAAAGCCGCGATCAAGGAAATGATTATTCCCTCGCTCCTGCCCGTGCTCGCCCCGATTGTGGTTGGCTACGCGCTCGGCCCGCAGGCGCTCGGCGGATTGCTTATAGGAACCATCGTCACCGGCCTCTTCGTCGCTATCTCCATGACCGTCGGCG
The DNA here is from genome assembly GCA_031285185.1 of Methylobacillus sp. Taxonomy (GTDB): domain Bacteria; phylum Pseudomonadota; class Gammaproteobacteria; order Burkholderiales; family Methylophilaceae; genus MM2. The sequence continues at coordinate 3,968 of JAITWS010000018.1, read as the reverse complement.
GCGGCGCGTGGGACAACGCCAAGAAATACATCGAAGACGGCCACCACGGCGGCAAAGGCTCCGAAGCGCACAAAGCCTCGGTCACCGGCGACACCGTGGGCGACCCGTACAAAGATACGGCAGGCCCCGCGATCAACCCGCTCATCAAGATCATCAACATCGTCGCGCTGCTGATCGTCGCAGTGATTTGACGGAATAATCTGAAACGCCCGGTGCGATGCATCGGGCGTTTTTTTATTTTTGACAGTTTGGAAGATGGAGATTTTCAGGTTGGGTTGAGCGCAGCAAAACCCGGCAACACTACACCAGCAAAACGGTATCGCTGTATTTGGCGACCTGCGGATCGTGCGTAATCAAGCGCATAGGCTCGACCAGCGCCTGCGCGACCAGCAGACGATCGAACGGGTCTTTGTGATGCGGAGCCAGATTTTCCACCTCGACGGTATGTTCCGGCTCAATCGGCAGAATGCGATAACCCGCGCTGCGAAAATAGCCCAGCGCCTCTTTGCCGGAAATCGGCATATCGCCCCGGTTCAAGCCGAACTTGATGCTAATCTCCCAGAGGCTGGCCGCGCTTACATAAATCGTATTGTCCTGCGACAGCAGAATTTCCCGAACGCGCGGAGGAAGCAGCGGACTATCCTGTATCGCCCACAGCGCGACATGCGTATCCAGCAGCACATTCATTGCGCTGCGCCCGAAAAAGCCGCCAGAATTTCGTCGTTATGCGCGTCTATGGATTCGGGCAAGGTGAATTTGCCTTTGGCCACGCCGATTCTGCGCGTGATTACCGGCGCTTTCGCCAGCGGAACCAGCCGCGCCGCAGGCCGACCGCTGCGCGCAATGATAATCTCCGTTTCCCGTCCGGATTCCACATCATCCACCAGCCGGGAAAGCGACGACTTTGCTTCCAACATATTAACGACAGACATTTTCAGTCTCCTTGTTCATTAGAGAGTTAGTCTAGTCTGGCTAACTTTGTCCGTCAAGATTTTCCAGCATCAAACCCACCGCCCGTCATTGCGAGGCGCGTAGCGCCGTGGCAATCCAGAACACCCGGAAGCGTCGCATCGTGGCGGAATTGTTTCGCAATGATGGTTTATGAAAAACGCTGGATTGCTTCGCTGCGCTCGCAATGACGGTAAAAGTCGGCGCAGATTACGCTACACTCCACCCATCCTGCACGCCTCCTATTCTCCCTTCGCCACGCCCAACTCCATCTTGACCGGAATTTCCTTGGCATCGCCCGAGGCTTTGGCGGCTTCGCCTATGCTCACGCGCTCGGGGGCGAGCATTCCTTTTTCCGTGAGGTAGGTGCGTATGGTTTCGGCGCGCGCGGCGGCGAGGGATTGCAGATCGCCGTCGGGGATTTGGGCGGCGTCTTTCAACTCTTTCAGCATGGCTTCGTAGCGCGGCAAATCTTCCGGTTTGGATTTGCGGAAGTAGTCGCGCACGCTGTCCACCGCGGCGAAGCTGCGCGATTCGCCCTTCAAATCCTTGTGCAGGTTTTCCACGGCGGTTTGCACCTTGACGTTGTTGAGGTCTATCGGGCCGGGTTGCTCGCCTTTCGCCAGCGTGATGTCCATTTCCTTGAGCACGGCGAGGCGCACGGATTTTTCCTGCAACGCGGCCTTGTCGTTGGCGGCGTCGAAGCCGGGCGTGATGGTCAGCACGAGCGCGGTTTTTTTTGCCATCGCGTCGGCGAGTTGTTTGAGTTTTTCCTTTTCCGGCGGCAGCAAATGGCTTTCGCCCGGGTCGAAAATAACGGCATCGAGCTTGTCCGAACTCATGCCGAACAATTTGCCGAGCGCGCGGAAGGGCGCGGTGACGATTTTGCCGATGATGTTGGTGAAGGCCTTCCACACGATTTTGCCGTAGCTGAATTGCGGGTCGTCGAGGCTGCCGGAAATCGGCAGGTCGAGATCAATCACGCCGTTGCTGTCCTCCAGCAGCGTGATCGCGAGGTCGAGCGGCAGATTCACCGCGTCCGGGCTGTCCACGCGCTCGCCGAGTTTGAGCGAGTTGATGACAAATTTGTTTTCGCCCGAAAGCTGGCGGTTTTTGATTTTGTATTCGAGATCCACCGCCATCTTGCCGGAGTCAATTTTGCGCCCCGCGAATTTGCCGGAATAGGGCGTGAGCCGGTTCATTTCCAGATTGCGGAAGGTGAGCGTGAGATCGGTATTCTCGGTCGCGCGGAAAGGTTGCAACGCGCCGCGCACGCGCGCCGAGCCGTAATCATCCACCTTGCCGTCCAGCTCCACCTGCGCCGCGCTCGCGGTGTCGGTGGAGAGGCCGTTGATGACGCCGGTGAGTGTGTGCACGCGCGTACCGAATTGCGGGCGCAGGGACAAATCCGCAAATTCAAAATCTGCGTTCGTGATGCTGACGCGGCTCACGGCGATCGGGAACGGTTCGCTTGCTTCGGCGGTTGTCGGCGCAGGCGCAGGCGATGCGGCGGCGGATGCTGGACGCATCATGCGTTGCAAGTTCATGGTCTGGTCTTCAAAGATGATGAAGCTGCCGACCGGACGTTCCACGCGCAACTCGTCCATACGCAAACTGTTGGGCGCGAGGCTGAGTTGCAGCGAATCCGATGCCACGGATTTCCATTGCAAAAAAGGCGTGTTGCTGGATTCCTCGACGATGACGAGATTGCTCACCGCGAAGCCGCCTTTGAGTTGGGCGGAGAAAGTTTTGGCCGGTTTCAGCGATAATTTTCCTTTTGCCGCCGCTTCGCCGCGAGTCAGTTTGAGCAGCATTTGCTGATTGAGATAAGGCGAAAACGGCGCGAGCGCCAGCCCTTCCAGCTTGAAATCAATATCGCCCTTGAGCGGCGCGGGCGCGATTTTTCCGTTCGCGCTGAAACGCCCGCCTTGCTTGATCTTGAATCCGGCTTTGAGTGGAATCGGTTTGGCGGTGTCGAGCGTGACATTGCGCGCTTCGACTTCGCCGTTTTGCACGTCCAATGTCATGGGCGTGGGCAGACTTTTATCCTCAATGCGTATCGTCGCGTTGGCGACGCGCAGCGTATCTGCCGCCAATTTCCAGTCGGAGGAAGATTTGGCGGAAGCCGCGGCGGGCGCGGGTTTGGCCGGAGCCACCGTTTCCAGCAGCGCGAGCCAATTGAGTTTTTTCTGCGCGTCCACGCTCACGCCGGTTTCGAGGCCGGAAAGCGTGAGCGCGTCCAGTTTGATCGCGCGATCCGCGAGCGAAATCGCGCCCTGCGTGAGCTTGATGTCGGCAATGCGCGCGACCGGCTGCGGGGCGAGCGCCGAGTTGAGCGCGAGCTTGCCGAGCGCGAGTTCGATGTTGTCCGCGACCACACCCTGGCCGTCATCACGCGCCGCCAGCGCGAGATTCATATCGCCCACATTGAGGCGCAGCGGAGTGACGAATGTCTTATCCTCGAAATTCACTTTCCATTGTTGCAGACGAATCGCGTTGATCGCGAAGCGGAAAGGCGTCGCGGCAGCGGGCGCGGCTTCGGTTTTTTCTTCCGATGTGGCGGAGGAGGCGGGCGCGATGCTTGCCCAATCAATCGCGCCATTTTTGTCGCGCGATGCGGAAATTTCGCCTTGTTCCAGAAAAATTTCCGCGACATCCAGCGTGTTGTCCGCGACGGAAAACGCGATGTCGGAGACATTCAATTTGCCGAGCGCGAGCATGTTTTTGCCCGATTGCGCCAGCGTGATCTTGTCGGCCTGCACCTGCAAACCCCGCATGTTGATATGCCCGCCGCGTTGCAGCGCGAGATCGAGTTGCGGCAGCGTGAGATTGAGTTGATCGAACGCGGCCTGGGTTTTCGGATTCAGTTGCGCCGCGAAATGCGACACGCCCAGCGCGATCTTGCTCAAAATCGCCTGCGGCTTGGGTTCGGGCTGATCGGGCACGCGCACCATCGCGAAATCATAATGCAGCGTCGTGCCGAGATCGCCGTTGGTGATGTTCACGGGCAAGGTTCCCGC
>JAITWS010000017.1 GCA_031285185.1 Methylobacillus sp. | reverse complement strand
GGATTTCAAAATCATCGGCAAATCCATCAAGCGCATAGACACGCCGGAAAAAATCAACGGCACGGCGCAGTTCGGTCTGGATGTTTATCTGCCCGACATGCTCACCGTGCTCATCGCGCGCAGCCCGGTATTCGGCGGCAAGGTCAAGAGCTTCGACGCGAAGGACGCGATGCAGGTCAAAGGCGTGCAAGGTGTTTATCTGGTTCCCACCGGCGTGGCCGTGGCCGCCTCCGGTTTCTGGCCGGCCAAGACCGCGCGCGATCTGCTCAGAATCGAGTGGGACGAAGGCGTGGATGCGGCGCTTTCCACCGCGAAGATGCGCGCCGATTATCTGGAAATGGCGAAGCAGCCGGGTTTGGTCGCGCGCAAGGAAGGCGATCCCGCCGCCGCGCTCGCGCAAAACGCGAAAAACATGGTGGTCGCCGAATACGAAGTTCCCTATCTCGCGCACGCCACGATGGAGCCGCTCAATGTCGTGGTTGATCTCAGGGCGGATGCCTGCACCATCTGGTGCGGCACGCAATCGCAAACCATGGATCACGCGGCGGCAGTGCATATCACCGGCTTGAAGCCCGAGCAGGTGAAAATACACACTACATATCTCGGCGGCGGCTTCGGTCGTCGCGGCAATCCGCGCTCCGATTTCATGACGGACGCGGTGCAAGCCGCCAAGGTGATCGGCAAACCGATCAAGGTGGTATGGACGCGCGAGGACGACACGCAAGGCGGCAACTATCGCCCGATGTGGGTGGATCGCATCGCCGTCGCCGTCGGCAGAGACGGCAAACCCGCCGCGTGGCAACACACCATCGTCGGCCAATCCATCACCGCTGACACGCCGTTCGAGACTTTCATGGTCAAGGGCGGCATAGACGTGACCTCGGTCGAAGGCGCGGCGACATTGCCTTATGCAATTCCCAATTTGCAGGTTGATCTGCACAGCCCGAAAAACTCGGTTCCGGTGCAATGGTGGCGCTCGGTCGGCCACTCGCACACAGCCTTCATTACCGAAACCATGATGGATGAGCTCGCGCGTCTGGCCGGACAAGACCCGGTGCAATACCGCCTCGCGCTGCTGCAAAAAGCGCCGCGTCACGCGGGCGTGCTCAAGCTCGCGGCGGAAAAGGCGGGCTGGGGAAAAACCAAACTTCCGGCGGGGCACGCCTACGGCGTCGCAGTACACGAATCCTTCAACAGCTACGCCGCCGAGATCGCCGAAGTTTCAATTGAAGACGGTCGCATCCGCGTGCACAAAGTCATATGCGCCGTTGATTGCGGCATGGTAATCAACCCGGACGGCGTGCGCCAGCAAGTCGAAGGCGCCGTGGTCTATGGCCTCTCCGCCGCGCTGCAAGGCCAGATCACGCTCGAAAAAGGTCGCGCGCAACAATCCAATTTCCACGATTACCCGCCGCTGCGTCTGTCGCGTATGCCGCAGATCGAAGTCCACATGGTTCCCAGCAACGAAGCCCCCACCGGCATAGGCGAACCCGGCACACCGCCCATCGCGCCCGCCGTCGCCAACGCGGTATTCGCGCTGACAGGCAAGCGACTACGCAAGATGCCGTTCGATATGGAAAAGTTGGCGTAAGGGAAGTGAGTGAAGTTCACCCTCTCCCGCGTGCGTGAGAGGGTGGGTGGGTAAAAATAAATTCCGATCATCCCCGCGAAAGCGGGGATCCAGAACAAAACAAAAATCCGTTCGTCCTGAGCCAGTCGAAGGATGAACACATACTCTCGGCAAAGCAAGTTTGGGCAGGTCGGGTCTCGCCCCGACAGGCGAGTTCCTTTCTTTTGCTTGTCCAAAAGAAAGCATGTAGGTTGGGGTGAGCTTGCGAACCCCAACATGGCCAACGTTGAAATGTTGGGCATCGCTACGCTCAGCCCAACCTACGAAACTGCTCGCCGATCCGGGCGGCTCGCTGAACTCGCACTGGCGTTGCCAGTGCTCAGACAGACGCTCGCCGAAATCCCCCGGCTCGGCTGCGCTGCTCAGCGCGGCAGAAGGGAATTTAAAAAACGATGTTGTGCGTTCATCCTTCGACAAGCTCAGGACGAACGGTTTTTTGTTTGAACACCCTCACCCCAACCCTCCCGCAAGCGGAAGAGGGAGAACAACAAGGAAACACTTATGCCCGACATCGCCGCCATCATTCTCGCCGCCGGTTCTTCGCGTCGTTTCGGCGCGGACAAATTGTTGCATCCGGTTGGGGAGATGCCGCTTGCGGCGCGGAGTTTGTTGCCGTGGTTGCGGGTGTTCGATCATGTCACCGTGGTCGCGCGCGCGGATAGCGGGAAATTGCAAAACGCGGTCGCGCAGGCGCTGGGCGCTGAACGCGCGGAGCGGATTTATTGGAAACTTTGCGCGGATGCCGATCTTGGCATGTCGGCCAGTTTGATCGCGGGGGTGGCGGCGCGGCGCGATGCGTCCGGGTGGCTGATCGGGCTGGCGGATATGCCTGCGGTGCCGGATGCGGTCATCGCGGAAGTGGCTTCCGCGATTGCTTCGGACGCGCCGCTTGCCGCGCCGTTTTTTCATGAAAAGCGCGGTCATCCGGTGGGTTTTTCGGCACGCTATTTGGACGATTTGCTCGCGCTCGACGGCGATGCGGGCGCGCGGAAAATTCTGGAGCGCGATGCGGAAAAGTTGCATCGCATCGCCACCGACGATCCGGGGATTTTGCTTGATATTGATCGTCCCGAAGATTTGCGGCGACTCTGATAAAATGCCGATTCCATTCATTCAAGCGGGATGCCTCACATGGCCGTCGTGGAACTGACCAAAGCCAATTTCAAGGAAACCATCGAAAACAACGCGATGGTCATCGTGGATTTCTGGGCACCGTGGTGCACGCCTTGTCTGACCTTCACCGAAACCTTCAAACAGGTCGCCGAAAATCATCCCGACATCGTGTTCGGCATGGTCAACACCGAGGTGGACGAAGAGATCGCCGAATACTTCAATGTCGAAAAAATCCCCGGCATCCTCGTTGTGCGCGAACAGGCCGGGCTGCTCGCGCAAGTCGGCGAACTCGGCGCGCCCGCGCTGGAAGAAATCATCGCCTGGGCGCGCAATCACGACATGACAACGGTGCGCGAATATTACGCAAGCCAGGAGAAGGAGGCGGCTAAATGAAACGTCGCCTGATCGCACTGGCGATGCTGGGTTGGTTGCTGGCCGGATGCAGCCCGTCGAACGGCGATCGCACGCATGTGAACGAAGCGCCTCCTCCTCCGATGCCCGCCGCCAACGTAGGCGCGCAGACCGCGCCCACAGGCGCTCTGCTGGCCTATGAACACACGGTCACGGTCACGCTGGGCGCGCGCAACATCCTGCCGCGTTTGCAGGAACTGCAAAGCGTCTGCGCCGCGCAGAAATTCGGCACATGCGCCGTGCTCGATTCCAACCAATCCGGCGGCGACGATCCGCAAGCCGATCTCACCGTCCGCATCGCGCCGCAAGGCGTAGAACCCATGATCGCGCAAGCGGGGCAGGGCGGCGAAATCCGCAACCGCTACACCCACGCCGAGGATTTGTCGGCGCAAGTGCGCGACAACCAGCAAACCGTGCAACGCCTGCAAAAAGAACAGGCGCAATTGCAGGAATTTCAGCTTCGCCGCGATCTTGCGGTAGCCGACATGATCGCGCTCTCCAAGGAAATGGCCAGCGTGCAAACGCAACTCGAAGAAGCCGAAAAAATCGGCGAGAAACAGCAGCAACGACTGGACACGCAATTGCTGCGTATCCGCCTTTCCGTCCCCGACAGCGCGCGCAGCCACAGCGAAATCGGCAACGCCTTCGGCGATTTCTTCTCGCTGCTGTCACAAGGAACCGCCTGGACAATACGCGCGATCGCCTTCCTGATTCCCGCAGCGCTGGTGCTGTGGGCGATCATAAAAGTGCGACGCTGGCGGAGACGCAGAGTGAAGTAGAGTTGCAACTTTCCTTCCGGGAATCTTTCCCGGAAGGAAGATTCAGTTAAATTCCCTAGCGCAATTTTTCGATCAACTCCCGAATATATTCCGCGCGTTCCGCAATCGCTTCCTTTGCGACCGCGACGCGCAGTTTGTCCGGGCCGTTCATGCGTGCGTGGCGGTTGGTTTGCAGGAGCGCGATGAGTTTGGTCGGGTCGAGGTCGGCGTGCGGGTCGAACTGTAGCTGGATGGCATCGCCGCTCGCGTCTATTTTGATGATGCCGAGCGGCTTGGCCTGGATGCGGAGTTTGTGGCATTGCAGCAGTGCCTCGGTTTGCGGCGGCGGCATTCCGAAGCGGTCTATGAGCTCTTCCTGCATAAGTTGCAACTGGTCGGCATCGGCGCAGTTGGCGAGGCGTTTGTAGATCACGAGCCGTTCGTGCACATCGGGGCAGTAAATGTCCGGCAGCAATGCGGGCGTGTGCAGATTGATCTCGGTCGTCACGCCGAGCGGCGCGTCGAGGCTGGGTTCCTTGCCCGCCTGCAATTGCTTGATCGCGTGCGCGAGCATGTCGGAATAGAGGTTGAATCCGATCTCCTGCATCTCGCCCGATTGCGCGTCGCCCAGCAACTCGCCCGCGCCGCGAATTTCCAGATCGTGCATCGCAAGGTGAAAACCCGCGCCGAGGTCTTCCATTAACTGGATGGCTTCGAGACGTTTTTCGGCTTGCGGCGTGATTTTGACATCCGGCTCGGTGAGCAGATAAGCGTAAGCCTGATGGTGCGAGCGCCCGACGCGGCCGCGCAATTGATGCAGTTGCGCGAGGCCGAAACGGTCGGCGCGATTCATGAGTATGGTGTTGGCGCTCGGCACGTCTATGCCGGTTTCGATGATGGTGGTGCACAGCAGCAGGTTGAAACGTTGCTGATAAAAATCGCGCATCACATGTTCCAGCTCGCGTTCGCGCAACTGGCCATGGGCGATGCCGATGCGCGCTTCGGGCAGCATTTTTTCGAGCCGGTCGCGCATCGCGTAAATGCTTTCGACCTCGTTGTGCAAAAAATAAACCTGCCCGCCGCGCTTCAGTTCGCGCATCACCGCTTCGCGAATCACGCCTTCAGACCACGGCGAAACAAATGTCTTGATCGAGAGCCGTTTCTGCGGCGGCGTGGCGATCACCGAAAATTCGCGCAAGCCCTCCATCGCCATGGAGAGCGTGCGCGGAATCGGCGTTGCCGTTAATGTCAGCACATCCACCTCGGCGCGCAGCGCTTTGAGCTGCTCTTTCTGATGCACGCCGAAACGGTGTTCCTCGTCTATGATGGTGAGGCCGATATTTTTAAAATGCACGTCTTTCTGGATGAGACGGTGCGTGCCGATGATGATGTCTATGTTGCCCGACTCCAGCCCGGCGAGCGACTCCTTCTGTTCCTTCGCGGTGCGGAAGCGCGAGATTTCCGCGATCCTGACCGGCCAGACGGCGAAGCGGTCGGTGAAATTGTTGTAATGCTGTTCCGCGAGCAGCGTGGTCGGAACCAGCACCGCGACCTGTTTTCCGCCCATCACCGCGACAAAGGCGGCGCGCAGCGCGACCTCGGTTTTGCCGAAGCCGACATCGCCGCACACCAGCCTGTCCATCGGTCTGCCGGATTGCATGTCGCCGATGACGGCCTCGATCGCGGAAAGTTGATCCGGCGTTTCCTCGAACGGAAAGCTTTCCGCGAACGCTTCATAATCATGCAGATTGAGTTTGAAACTGTGGCCGCGACGCGCAGCGCGCAGCGCGTAGAGATTGAGCAGTTCCGCCGCCGTGTCGCGGATTTGCTTGAGCGCCTTTTTGCGCGCCTTGTCCCACTGGCCGCTGCCGAGTTTGTGCAGCGGCGCGGTTTCGGGCGGCCCGCCGGAATAGCGCGAGATCAGAAAAAGTTGCGCGACGGGAACGTAGAGTTTGTCCGCGCCCGCATATTCCAGCAGCAGAAATTCGGTTTCGCCTTCGCCGAAATCAATGTTGACGAGGCCGCGATAACGCCCGACACCGTGTTGCTCGTGCACCACCGGATCGTTTTCTCGCAACTCGGAAAGATCCTTGAGCATTCCTTCGGCGTTGCGCGTTCTGTCTTTTTCGCGGCGACGTTCCTGCCGTACCTGGGTTGGGTACAACTCGGCTTCGGTGATGATCGCAGTACCGTCGTCAACAAAACCGCCGTAAAGCGGCGCGACGATCAGCATGAGGTGTTCGTCGGACGCGAGAAATTGTTCCCAGCTTTCGCAGATTTTGGGCGCGAGGCCGTGTTCCGCGAGCAACTGGTGCATGGTTTCGCGCCGACCCGCGCTCTCGGCGGCGATGAGCGCGCGTCCCGGATGTGTGTTGAGAAACTCTGTCAGCTTGTGCAGCGGACGTTCGGCGCGACGATCCACATTGAGATCGGGCAGCAGGCCGGGCGCGTTCGCCGTCACATGCAGCCGACCGAATTTTTGCGTGGCGATGAAAAAATCCGCGGTCTCGATAAGCATTGCCTGCGGCGGCAAAATCGGGCGCTCGCGGTCATGGTCAAGCAATCGGTGGCGCGTTTGTGTTTCGCGCCAGAACGTCTGCGCGGCGGCATCGAGATCGCCATGCAAACACAGCGTCGCATTTTGCGGCAGATAGTCGAACAGCGTCGCGGTATCCTCGAAAAAAAGCGGCAAATACCACTCGATGCCGCCCGGCGCAATGCTCGCGCTCACGTCCTTGTATATGCGGCTGCGCGACGGATCGCCCTCGAACACCTCGCGGAACATTTGGCGAAAATGCGCGATGCCGTTTTCGTCGAGCGGAAATTCGCGCGCGGGCAACAAGCGGATTTCGCCGACCGGATAAACGCTGCGCTGCGTATCCACGTCGAACGTGCGTATGCTCTCGATTTCATCGTCGAACAGATCAAGACGGAAAGGCAGCACGCTGCCCATGGGAAACAGATCAATCAACCCGCCGCGCACGCTGAATTCGCCCGGCGACATGACCTGATTGACGTGGTGATAACCGGCGGCGGCGCACTGCGCGCGCAACGCATCCACATCCAGCCGCTGCCCCTGCTTGAGCATGAAGGTGCGCGCCGCGAGCCAGGCCAGCGGCGGCAAGCGCACCAGCGCCGTGCCCGCGGGCACGATGAGAACATCGCAGGCATTCTGCGAAATCTGGTACAGCGTCGCAAGCCGCTCAGACACAAGATCGGGATGCGGCGAAAAATGATCGTAAGGCAGCGTCTCCCAATCCGGCAAAAGATGAATCGCAAGTTGCGGATCAAACCAGCGCATTTCCTCGATGAGTCGCTGCGCGTCAAACGCGGAAGCCGTGATGATCGCCAGCGGCGATTTCGATTTCAGCCCACGCGCAAGCCGCGCCAATGCCAACGCATCAGCGCCCGGATGCAAGTCCGGGATGCGCTCGGATTTCGCGGGAGAAGGAACAGGCAGATGGGGCGGCATAGATTGCGAATTATACCGGCCACGGCAAGCGCGTTAAAGCAGAGACTGATGCCGACCCGCACAGCCGTCGGCATCAGGGAGTGATGCGCGGATTACTTGGGCAGCATGGCGCGGATTTGCGCTTCCGCCTTGGTCCAGTATTCCAGCGGGCTGCGGCGGAACTGGTCGCGTTCGGCCAGATAATAGGCGGCGACTTGTATCATGTTGTAGCGTTCTTCATTGCCCGGGTTCCACGTTGCGGCGGACTTTTTCGCGGGCGCGCTTTTTGTGGCCGGTTTTTTGGCAACGGTTTTTGTCGCAGTTTTGGTCGCGGGTTTTTTCGCGGTTACGGGTTTTTTGACCGCGGTTTTTGCGGTTGTCTTTTTGGTCGCGGGCTTTTTCGCCGCAGCGGTTTTCTTGACTTCAGCCATGGTAATTCCTTTCGTTGGATATCAAATGTTTGCGTGCGATCATCATAAGGAAAATCGCGGACAAATCAAGCGAATTGTGCGACACCGTCGCATTTTGAATCACGCGCCCGTGCCGCCCACGGTCAAACCATCAATGCGTAATGTGGGTTGTCCCACGCCGACCGGAACGCTTTGGCCGTCCTTGCCGCAGGTGCCGATGCCGCTGTCGAGTTGCATGTCGTTGCCGGCCATCGTGACGCGCGTGAGCACGTCGGGGCCGTTGCCGATCAAGGTTGCGCCCTTGACCGGATACGTCAATTTTCCGTCTTCTATCATCCACGCTTCGGCGGCGGAGAACACGAATTTTCCGCTGGTGATGTCCACTTGTCCGCCGCCGAAATTGACCGCGTACAAACCTTTTTTGACCGAGGCGATGATTTCTTCCGGCGCGCGGTCGCCGTTTTGCATCACGGTGTTGGTCATGCGCGGCATGGGGATGTGGGCGTAGGATTCGCGGCGCGCGTTGCCGGTGAGCGCCATGCCCATGAGACGCGCGTTGAGTCCGTCCTGCAAATAGCCTTTGAGGATGCCGTTTTCGATGAGCACGGTGCGTTGCGTGGGCGTGCCTTCGTCATCAATGTTGAGCGAGCCGCGACGATTGATGATCGTGCCATCGTCCACCACAGTCACACCGGCGGCGGCGACTTGTTGCCCGATGCGCCCCGAAAACGCGGAGCTGCCTTTGCGGTTGAAATCGCCTTCGAGTCCGTGACCGATTGCCTCGTGCAGCAAAATGCCCGGCCAGCCGGAGCCGAGCACTACGGTCATCGTTCCCGCCGGAGCGGGGCGCGCGTCCAGATTGGTCAATGCCTGTTGCACCGCTTCGCGCGCGTATTTTTGCAAAATGTCGTCGCTGAAATACGCATAATCGAAACGTCCGCCGCCGCCCGAGCCGCCTTGTTCGCGCTTGCCGTTTTCCTCCGCGATTACCTGAATCGAAAGACGCACGAGCGGGCGGATATCCGCCGCCATCATGCCGTCGTGACGCGCGACCATCACCACTTCATATTCCCCCGCGAGCGAGGCCATGACTTGTGTGATGCGCGGATCGAGCGCGCGCGCGTAATTTTCGAGCCGCTCCAGCAGTTTTACTTTTTCGGCATCGCTCAAACTCGCAATCGGATCGTGCGGCAGATAAAGTTGCGGCGCGTGAACACGCTCCATCGCGCGACCGCCGCGTTCATCCCCCTGCGCCGCAATCGCGCGCGTTGCCTCCGCCGCCTGTTTGAGCGCGGGCAGGCTGATGTCGTCGGAATACGCGAACGCGGTTTTCTCGCCCGCCACCGCGCGCACGCCAACTCCCTGATCTATGCTGAAGCTGCCGGACTTCACCACGCCTTCCTCCAAGCCCCAACTCTCCGCGCGGCTGTATTGAAAATACAGATCGGCATAATCCACGCGATGCCGCATGATGCCGCCCAGCACGCCCTGCAAGGCGTTCGCGTCCAGCGAATAGGGCGCGAGCAAAGTGGAATCCGCCGTGGCAAACAAACTGCCGGGCGCGGGGCTGGAAGTGGCGGGAAGCGTGTCGGGTTTCATGGGTGATCCTGAAGATGTAGGCGCTAATGATACCAGCGCGACGATTTTGATTTCCCTTCACCGAAGGGAAATCAAAATCAGCATTCGTGCAGCGTGCGGTGTTTGAGCGCGGGCAGGCTTTTTCGCAGGCTGGCCTGGTAGGCGGGGTTGTAGCCCGCGATGACTACGCCGGAGCCGCGCGGGAGGCGGTCGAGAATCACGCCCCAGGGGTCAACGATCATGCTGTTGCCGTGGGTTTCACGGCCTGAGATGTGGTAGCCGCCTTGCGCGGGGGCGAGGACGTAGCAGAGATTTTCGATCGCGCGGGCTCGGATGAGTGTTTCCCAGTGCGCTTTGCCGGTGGTGTCGGTGAAGGCGGCGGGGACGACGATGAGATCCACGTCGCCCATCGCGCGGTAGAGTTCGGGGAAGCGCAGATCGTAGCAAATGGACAGGCCGATTTTGCCGAGCGGCGTGTCGAGCGTGACGACCTGATCGCCGGGTTCTATCGTGGTTTCCTCGTGGTAGCGTTCCGCGCCGAGGTTGAGGCCGAACAGGTGGATTTTGTCGTAGCGCGCGGCCAGTTTTCCGGTGGGGTCATAGGCCAGACAGGAGTTGCGTACCTTGTTCGGCACGCTGGATTCAAGCGGCACGGAGCCGCCGATCACCCAGATCTGGTGCTTGCGCGCCATGCGCGCGAGGAAACGCTGAATCGGGCCGTGGCCTTCCTTTTCGCGCGCGGCGATTTTGTCGGTATCTTTCATGCCCATGATGGCGAAATATTCGGGCAGGCAAACCAGTTTCGCGCCTTGAATCACGGCCAGCTCGATGAGACGTTCGGCTTCGCTGAGGTTGGCGGATACATTGGGGCCGGACGCCATTTGTATTCCGGCGATCTTGACGATGCCGGGCGTGGCGGCCGCTTTGTTGGTGGCCTTGGCTGGTTTGCTTGTTTTCGCGCGTGATTTGATGGGCATGGCAAATTCCGTGATGCAGGTTGTTTGTATTTATGGAAAGCCTATCACATTTCCCTAACGTCCGGGGATGGGCGAGGGCTGCGGGTTGGCCGATTCGGTGGGGACGGTGGCGGATTTGACTTCCTGCGGGTCGTCCCAGGTTCCGGTCATCTCGTATTCGTAGGCGGCGATTTTGTTGAGCGGGTCTTTCAAAAGTTTTTGCGCGATGAACGCGGCCACGCCCGCAATGGGCCCGCCCGCGAAGGCGGCGAGGGAAATGCTGTCGCTGATGGACGGCGTGACCTTGATGTGCAGATGCTGGGTTTCCTTCGCGAGATCAACTTCGCCCTTGATGGCGACTTTGGCGGCGGGGCCGTCCATCTCGAAATCATCGCTGCGCGCCACGCCGTTTTCTATTGCGGCATGGGCGCTGATTTTGTCGAACGCGAAACCGGAGCTGAACAGATCGCGGAAATCAAGCGAGAGTCTGCGCGGCAAACTTTGCAGACTGAGCAGCCCGAGCAGCCGCCCGACACCGGGTTGTATTTTGAGGAATTGCCCTTTTTCCACATCCAGCGCGAGCTTGCCGTCCAGACCCTGCGCCGTAAATTCATGCGGGCTGCCCGGCCAGCGCAGATTGCCGGTCAGGTCAGCCTTGCCACCTTGCACCGTGTCGGGATAACCGAAGCGTTCCAGCGTTTTGCCGATGTCCGCGACTTTCCAGTCGAGATTGAGCCGCGTGATGGGGCGACGCCGCCAGCTTTTCCACACGCCGTTCACGGTGAGCGTGCTGTCCGGGTTGCTGATGACGAGCTTGTCTATGTTCCAGTCACCGCCGTTTTGGTTGGCGACGAGTTCCAGCCGTCCCAGTTTTTTCTGCTTGATTTCAAAACTGTCCGCGGCGAGATCAATCGCCGGATACGTCACGCTTTTTTGTGGCTCCGTTTCGTCGGACGCGCTCATCGAAGGTGTGGCATCAGGGATCAGCAGCGATTTCAGCCGCGCCACGATTTTGCCGTTGCCGTTTCTGACCCAGCGTACATCGCCGGTGATTTCCTGGCTGTTGATGTCGGCGCGCCAGCCATCGGAAACCGGCGCGGCATCAAGCGCGACCTTGTTGATGCGGCGACCGAAAACATCCAGCGTCTGAATGGCAAGATTGGCGGAGCGGATGGCCACGCCGGAGCCGGTATCCGCGTCGGCGAAAACATGCTGCCACTCTTCGACATCCACATGATCGAGATTGCCGCGCACGGCGATGCCGGGTTGCGCGGGAATGTCGGCGGTCAGATTGCCGAGATAAATTTCGCCGCGCTCAATTTCCATGCCGCCGTTTTTCTCCACGCGCAACAGCCGCGCGTTGAGCACCTTGCCGAGACTGAGGGCGATTTGTTCCTGTGTCGCGGTGAGCGATTTTTCCGCGATGGCGAGCGGCATGGATTCCGTTTCGGATTTGGCGAACGGCGCGGGCAGCGTGGAAGCCAGGCCGGTCAGCGACGAGTTGATGAGCACATCCACCTGCTGTTTGCGCGCTTGTATGTCCGCCGTCCATTCCGTGCCGCCGCGCAGCCTGTCCGCGACGGAAGCGGGCACGACCTGGCGCAGACCTTTTGCATCCACGCGCCCGCGCGCGGTGACGCGCAACAGACCGCCCTTGCCGGTTTCGATGTTGATTTGCGCGGGGCCGCCGTAAACCAGCGCGGTGGCGTTTTGCGCGCGTATGCCGGTCTCGGTGAAATCGAGCCGTCCGTTGATGTTTTCCAGTTTCGGCATTGCGCCGCCGCTCACCAGCGTGCCGTTGCTGATGAGATAGCTGCCCTTGACGCGCGTATCCAGACTGCGGTTCAGCGGAACGGTCAAACCCAGCGTCAGTTTGCCGTTGCCGCCCGCCTGCATTCCTTCGGTGAAGCGATCAATCGCGACCAGCACGGGCGAGGCGTTGATGAAGCGTATCGCTTCGACGGTCGGCGCATTGGCTTCGCCGGTCACTTCCAGCATGGGATCGTCGGCGCTCAGATTCGGGATCACTGCCTTGACGCGCGTGAGCTGGTTGCCGAACAGTTTGCCCCGGTTCGCGTTTAGTTCCATGCGGTTGCCGCGAAACAGCATCGTGGTCGTGAGACCTTCGATGTTCGGCCAGCCGTCGGCGTAATGCAGCGTGGCATCGGAGAGATTGGCGGTCACCTCGAACAATCCGTTTTTGTCGCCGTCCCACGGGAAATTGTCGAGATCGCCCTTGACCTTGACCTGCGCGTTCTCGATGCGCCCGCCGAGGATGCCGTTGTCCAGCCAGTACAAAGTATCCTGACTGAGCACGGTGGGATAGTAAAAATTCGCGTAACGCGCATCAAAGCGCGTGAATTTTCCGGTCAGGTCGAGCGTGCCCGCGCCCTTGCCGGAATGGCGGTAATCGGCCTCGATGACGCCGCTCAAATGTGGGCTGCTGATGGCGAGATTGGAAACGGCGACATCCAGCACGTTTTGCTTGCGCGACCATGTGGCGCGACCGCTAAGGCGGTCGAACGGAATCGGCTGGCGCAACACATCCTTCACATTGATCTGCGACGACGCGCCCGAAAAACTGATATCGCCGCCTTTTTCGCTCGCGTCAATTTTGCCGTCCAGACCGGCGAATCCCGGAATGCCGAGATAGGGCTGCATCCCCAACGCGCTGAACTCGGTACGCAAGCCGTAAGTCTGGATGGACAATTGCGCGGCGCTCCAATCCAGCTCGAATTTACGCAGCAAGCCGGTGGGCGCGGCGGCGGTGAGCGTCGCGCGTGCTTCGCCGCCCAGCGAAAAATGCCGGGCGAACGCGGCCAGTTGTTCCAGACTGATCTCGTCGAGGCGCAGGCTGCCGTCGGTGGTTGGCTTGTCGTCCACCATGCGCTCGCGGTAACGCGCGTTGCCATTTTGCATTTCCAGACCTTCGGCCAGCAGACGCAATTTTTCGGCGCGGATTTCGTGGCCGTTTTCGATTTTTTGCCACGACAAACGCCCCGAAAGCGTTTTCAGCGCGACCTCCGGCGATTGCGCGTCGAGCGCCGTGACCACATTCGCGAGCACCACATCGGCGGCGATTTTTTCCACCTGTCCATCCGCGAAATCCACCCACGCTTGCGTCGCGCCCGTGCCTTGTTTGATGCCGACCGGCAGATCAACCCAGGCGCGCCATGCGGCGATGTCGGTTCCTTCGAGCCGCGCGTAAATCGTGCCGCTCCAGTTTTCCGGCTGCGCCACATCGCGCCCGATCAGATCGCCGCGCAGGTCTATGGGTTGCGACGAACCGGCGGAAGGTTGCGCGGTCAGGCCGAAACGATGGCGACCGTACAGCCCTTCCCACGCGGGGCTTTGCACTTGCAGATTGAGTTTGTCGAGCGACAGCGGCGACGTTTTTTTGAGATCGTCCTCCCAGATCACGGAGGCGTTTATCACGTCTATTTGCGACTGGCGCAACAACCAGTTGGGAAACTGCGGCTTGCTCGGTCCGCTCATGGGGATGCCCGCGACATAAATCGCGCCCGCTTCGTCGCGCCGCACCGTGAGGCGCGGCTCGTGTATTGTGAGCGAGGCGAGACGCGGTTCCAGCAAGGGAATGCTGAGCCATGAAAGGCTGGCCTCAATATGGTCGAGCGTAAGCGCGGGACGGTTTTCCGCATCGTGCACGACGATGCCGTGCAAATCCAGATACGGCCTCATGCCGTCCCAACCCGCCTTGATGTCGCCTATGGTGACGTTTTGCCCAACGGCCTCGCTGACATTGCGCGCGATGTCGTCCTTGTAATTGTGCACATTGGGCAGAACAAACCAGCGCAACGCGAGCACGGTGACCGCGACCACGATGATGACGCTCCACAACAGCCAGGTGCAAAAGCGGTAGAGCCGGGTCATGGTAATTTTGAACATTCGTTTATTTTATCAGATTGCGTATTTGCGATTCCGCTCAGACAAGGGCATGGTTATTGGGTTCCCGCCATTTTCAATTTTATGAAACCGCTTGTTTCAACTGTTCAAGTATGGCCGGATTATCCAGCGTGGAAATATCCGACGTGATTTCCTCGCCCTTGGCGAGCGAGCGCAGCAGACGGCGCATGATTTTTCCCGAGCGCGTCTTGGGCAGATTTTCGCCGAAACGGATTTCATCCGGTTTGGCGATGGGACCGATTTCCTTGCCCACCCAATCGCGCAATTGCGCGACGATTTGTTTGGCTTCCTCGCCTTCCGGTCGCGCGCGTTTGAGCACGACATAGGCGACGATGGATTCGCCCTTGATCTCGTGCGGCTTGCCGACCACGGCGGCTTCCGCCACGAGCGGATGCGCGACCAGCGCGGATTCAATTTCCATTGTGCCGAGGCGGTGACCGGAAACATTGAGCACATCGTCTATGCGCCCCATGATCCAGAAATAACCGTCCGCATCGCGGTGCGCGGAATCGCCCGCGAGATAGCAACCCGGCAATGAATCGGGATAGTAGCCGCGCTGGAAGCGGCTCGGGTCGCCCCAGATGGTGCGTATCATGGACGGCCACGGTTTTTTGATGACGAGCAAACCGCCTTCGGTTCCGGTGACGGGCGAGCCGTCCTCACGCACCACATCGGCCATGATGCCGGGCAGGGGCAGCGTGCAGGAGCCGGGTTTGGTCGCAATCGCGCCGGGCAGCGGGGCGATCATGTGCGCGCCGGTTTCGGTCTGCCACCAGGTATCGGCAATCGGGCAGCGGCTTTGTCCGACTGTTTCGTAATACCACATCCACGCTTCCGGGTTGATGGGTTCGCCCACGGTTCCGAGCAATCGCAGCGAAGTCAGATCATATTTTTTCGGCAGATCGCCGCCCAGTTTGATGAGCGAGCGGATCGCCGTCGGCGCGGTGTAGAACACACTAACCTTGTGCTTTTCTATCATCTGCCAGAAACGCCCCGCGTCAGGCCAGGTCGGGACACCTTCAAAAATCACCTCGGTCGCGCCCAGCGCGAGCGGGCCATAGGCGACGTAAGTGTGGCCGGTGATCCAGCCCACATCGGCGGTGCACCAGAAAATATCGCTGTCCTTGTAATCGAACACCCATTTGATGCTCATGATCGCGCCCAGCAAATAACCGGCGGTGGAATGCTGCACGCCCTTGGGTTTGCCGGTGGAGCCGGACGTATAGAGGATGAACAGCGGATGCTCGGCCTCCACCCACACCGGCTCGCACACATCGCTTTGACCGGCTTCGGCATCGCGCCACCAAATATCGCGTTCCGCGTTCCATGCGGTTTCGCCGCCCGTGCGTTGGTAAACGATGACTTTTTTCACCGCCTCGCAGCCGCTTTGCGACAAGGCTTCATCCACCGCAGGTTTGAGCGGCATCGCCTTGCCGCCGCGAAACTGGCCGTCGGCGGTGATGACGAGTGTCGCGCCCACATCGGTGATGCGCTCATGCAAACTCTTGGCGGAAAATCCGCCGAACACGACCGAATGAATCGCGCCGATGCGCGCGCAGGCTTGCATCGCGACCACGGCTTCCACGCTCATCGGCAGATAGATGATGACGCGATCACCGAGGCCAACGCCTTGCGCCTTGAGCGCGTTGGCAAAGCGGCAGACGCGGGCGTGCAATTCCTTGTAGCTCACTTTGGTCACGCCGCCGTCGTCGGCCTCGAAGATGAGCGCGGTTTTGTCGCCGCGCGCGGGCAGGTGGCGATCCAGACAATTCCACGAAGCATTCAGCTTGCCATCGTGAAACCAGCGATAGAAGGGCGCTTTGCTTTCGTCGAGAATTTGCGTGAACGGCGTGTGCCAGCCGAGTTCCTCGTGCGCGAGCCTCGCCCAGAAGCCGGTGTAATCCCGTTCGGCTTCGCGGCACAAGGCTTGATAAGCGGCCATGCCCGACACGGCGGCGTTTTTGACAAAGCTCTCGCCGGGCGGAAACACGCGGTTTTCGGTGAGCACGGATTCAAGCGACGACATGGGGCTGTCTCCCGATATAATAAAAAGCCCCAATAATATCGCAAATTCGATGACGACTCTTGTTGAAATGCTGGATGCAGCCGATGTGACAAACGAAACCGCGCAATTGCGCCACGCGCTTTTTTGCAGCCATTACATGCGCCGCACGCTGGAAGCCGACCCCGCGCTGCTCGCGCCCCTGCGCGAAAACATGCAACGCGCGTGGAGCGCGGAAGAGATGCGCGGCTTTCTCGGCGGATTTTCCATCGGCGACGAAACCACGCTCAAACACGCGCTGCGAAAGTTGCGGCAGCATGTGATGTTGCGCGTGATCGCGCGCGATCTCAATCGTTTGTGCGATCTCGAAGAAGTCATGGCGACGATGACGGCGCTGGCCGAAGTCGGCGTGAATTTCGCGCTGGATCATCTCGACCGCTGGCAGCGGGCGATTTACGGCACGCCCGTCGGCGAGGACGGCGAGGCGCAGCAATTGATCGTCATCGGCATGGGCAAGCTGGGCGGGCGCGAGTTGAATGTGTCGTCCGACATTGATCTTATTTTCGCGTTCGGCGAAAGCGGCGAAACGGACGGCGCGAAAAAAATCACCAATAACGAATATTTTTCCGCGCTCGGCAAAAAACTCATCGCCGCCATCGGCGAAACCACGGCGGACGGTTTTGTGTTTCGCATGGATATGCGGCTGCGGCCTTACGGCGATTCGGGGCCGCTGGTCGGCAGCCTCGCGATGCTGGAACAGTATTATCAGGCGCAAGGCCGCGAGTGGGAACGCTACGCCTGGATCAAGGGGCGCGTGATCGCGGGAGCGGAGCGGGAATTGCAATCGCTTATGCGACCTTTCGTTTATCGCAAATATCTCGATTACAGCGCCTTTGCCTCGATGCGCGACCTCAAGGCGCAGATTCAGCGCGAAGTCGCGCGGCGCGACATGCGGGACAACATCAAGCTCGGGCCGGGCGGCATACGCGAGATCGAATTTATCGCGCAGGTGTTCCAGTTGGTGCGCGGCGGGCGCGACGGCGAGCTGCAAATCCGCCCCACGCTGGCCGTGCTGGACAAGATCGCGGACAAAGGGCTGCTGCCGCGTGAAACCGTCAACCAACTCAGCGCGGCCTATGTTTTTCTGCGCGATCTCGAACACCGGCTGCAATATCTGCAAGACGCGCAAACGCAGATGCTGCCGTCCGACGACGACAGCCGAATCCGCATCGCGCGTGGCATGGGTTATGACGTTTGGGATGATTTCATGGCCGCGCTGCAATCGCACCGCGATGCGGTCGAGCGGCATTTTTCCGAAGTGTTCAGCATCGAGCAGGAAAGCGGCGCGGAAACCGCGCATCCGCTCAACGAAGTGTGGGCGGGCGGAATGGCCGATGACGATGCGGATAACCGCCTTGCCGCGCACGGCTACGCGAATGCCGCCGAAGCGCGTTACCAATTGCAAACCGTGAAAAACAGCGGGCGCTACCAGCAACTGCCGGGCGCGAGCCGCGAGCGTTTCGACGCGCTGCTGCCCGCCGTGCTGCGGCTTGCGGGCGCAACGCCCAACCCCGACGACACGCTCAAACGCATGTTGCAGTTGCTCGAAAGCATCTGCCGCCGCGCGAGTTATCTCGCCTTGCTCGCCGAATATCCGCAGGCATTGCAACTCGTCACGCGGCTCGCCAGCGCAAGCCCGTGGCTCGCCGGTTATCTCGCGCAATATCCCATTTTGCTGGACGAGTTGCTGGACACGCGCACGCTTTACGCCGCGCCCGATTTCGCGCAATTCGCCGCCGATCTCGACCGCCGCCTCGCCGAAGCCGAAGGCGACATCGAGCAACAAATGGACATCATGCGCCATTTCAAACACGCGCACACCTTCCGCTTCGCCGCGCAGGATCTCGCGGGCGATTTGCCGCTGGAAACCCTGTCCGATTATTTGAGCGCGCTCGCCGATCTCATCCTCGCCGCCGTGCTCAAAACCGTGTGGCCGCATGTGCGCGGCAAACACCGCGACACGCCCGCCTTCGCCATCATCGGCTACGGCAAACTGGGCGGCAAGGAACTGGGCTACGCCTCCGACCTCGACATCATTTTTCTGCACGAAGATGCCGCACCCGAAGCGGGCGAAGTCTATGCGCGATTCGGTCAGCGCATCGGCAACTGGCTCAACAGCCCGACCTCCGCCGGATTGCTCTACGACACCGATCTGCGCCTGCGTCCCGACGGCGCGAGCGGCCTGCTCGTAAGCGCGGTCGAAGCCTTTGAACACTACCAAAAAAACAAAGCCTGGACATGGGAACATCAGGCGCTCACCAGAGCCAGATTCGTCGCGGGCGACGCTGCCATAGGCGAAAAATTCGACTGCATCCGCGACGAAATCCTGCGTCAACCGCGCGACCTCGAAAAACTGCGCGCAGACGTGATCGCCATGCGCCAAAAAATGCACGAAGGCCACCCCAACAAAAGCGACCTGTTCGACATCAAACACGACAGCGGCGGCATCGTGGATGTGGAATTTATCGTGCAATATCTCGTGCTCGCCCACGCCCGTCAACACCCCGAACTGACCCTCAATCACGGCAACATCGCGCTGCTCGGCTACGCAGGCAAACTCGGTCTCATCCCCGCCGACCTCGCAAAAAACGTCGCCAACGCCTACCGCGAATTCCGCCGCCACCAACACGCTTCGCGCCTGCAAGGCGAAACACGCCAAACCCGCATCGCGCACGAAAACGCAAGCGAAAAAGTCGCAGCAGTGAGGGCATTGTGGGAGTTGGTGTTGGGGTGAGGGAGGATGTTCCAAAAAACTCCGTTCCTCCCCGCGAAGGCGGGGATCCAGAACAAAACAAAAAACCGTTCATCCTGCGTCCTGTGCGTAGTCGCAGGACGCAGGATGAACGGACATCTCGGCAAAGCAAACTTGGGTTGGTCGGGTCTCGCCTCGACAGGCGAGGTTCTTTCTTTTGCTTGCCCAAAAGAAAGAACCCAAAGCGCGGCAGAAGGGAATTTAAAAGCGGCGTTGTGCGCTTCGCGCGATTATTTTTAGCCGCTCACCACTTGATTTTTATACTTTCGCCGGTCAAAAGATAGTAGAGGATAACGATGGCCGCGATTATGAAACCTGCTTTTCTGATCGGCCATGTGGCGTTGAAATAGGTGAGTTTGTTGACGTGTATTGCGCCGTAGATCGCGGCCAGTATCATGACGATCGCGCCGATGATTTTTAGCGCAGTGTAGTTTTCCATATATTTTCCTTGCAAATCTGTCGTGGCTCACACCGTGCCGCGGCATTCGGATTCCGGGATTACCGATTCGAGTTTCGGCAATGCCAGCCGCGTGGACATTTCCCGGTAGGCGTCTTCTGTCAGCGGGCCGGCGAGGGCTTCGTCGTTGGAGCGTTGTTCCGGGTCGTACAGGGCTTTGGCCAGGACGTAGTAGTTGAGTGTGGCGGGGTTTGAGAGCGGGTGTTGTTCGACGACGATGTATTGGTCGTTGACTCCGGCGGCGAATACGCAGGCGGTGACGATGTTGATGGTGTTGGTGGCGTCGAGCCGGTAAATCAGGCTGCTGTCGGAGTGGATGTTTTTCCAGCCGATTTCAAATTTGCCGGATTTCCAGCGCAGGCCGGAATCGAGTAGGTCGCAGCCGGAAATGGCGGTGGCGGCGATGGCGAAGAGAGTAATGCGTGCGATCATGTTCATGGTTGAAATCCCTCATAATTTATTGTTGGCAAGCTGCTTTATGATACCGCGGAAACGTCGGAGTTCGTAAACTTGTCCCGATCTGCCGCGCGGCAAACAAAAACGGGCTGCTGCCATGACCGTTGTCCAGGGTCATGGCGGCAGCCCGGTTTTTTTCGGCGTGCGTTTTTTAGCGCACGACCATGACCGGCGTTTCGCTGTGCGCGACGACTTCTGCCGTTTGGCTGCCGAGCAGCAGGCGTTTCACGCCGCGCCGACCGTGCGAGGCCATGACGATGAGGTCGCAGCCGAGCGATTTGGAGGCGTGCACGATCACTTCGGCGGGAGCACCGGCGACTTGCGCGATTTCGATGTTCACCCCGGCTTTGACGGCGGCGTCTGCGGCTCTTTTCAGGGCGGCGTCGGCGTGCACTTTTTGGGCGTCGCCCCAGCTTTCCGGCGTTGCGGCGGATTGCAGGGGGTAAGGCTCGGTCACGGTGATGACTGTGAGTTTGCTGCCCATGGCCTTGCTGATTGTGATGGCTTGATCCACACCTTTTTGCGCGAGATCGGATCCATCGGTTGAGGCGAGAATGTGTTTGTACATCTTGTAGCTCCTTGTCGTTGCGGTTGCTCTGTTGGGGCTGTATGCCCCGACTTTCAGAGGTGGATTAAAAATTCCTGAAGGACTGGTTTCTCCCGCGCTCCATATTAGTGGGCGCGGCTTTACTGTCCATTGTACGTTGTGATTACTACTTTCAAGGCAGAAATTTAATCGCTCAATACTCCTTTGGTAGTAATCCTTTTAGATAATTGCCGTATTGCCCGTATGAAACAATGATTCACAAAAGGAAATATAACGCGACATTGCATTCGGAACAAGCGATAGCAATGCATAAACCAAAGCCGCAGCAACCCGATATTTTTGGAGGAGATCCGATGAGTAGCCTAGCAGCAGTCGTTATCATTGCCGGGGCAGCACGCCCTTTCAAATCAGCCAAGTTCTTTGAAAGGAGCCTGTGATGAGCCAGCAAGTAGTGGATGTTTCCGACGACATCCTTGAGTATGAGCAGGGCAACCTGCAAACCGGGACAAACTGGTGGGGCGCGTTTGTGATCGGCCTCGCCGGAACCATTCTGGTCACCGGTTGCGCGCCCGCGTTTTTGACGGTGTTCGGCGCGTCCTATATCCCCTTTATCGTCTTTTTCACGTTGAGCGGCGTGGCCTTGTGCCTGTTGCTCGCGGAATTGTCGGCCATGATGCCGGGGCGCACGGGCGGCTCGCCGTCTTATGCGTATCCGGCTTACAAGGATAAATGGCCGCGTCTCGCGCCGCACATCAACGGGATTACCGCGTGGATGTACTGGGTGGGCTGGATGCCGGTCGCGCCGCTGAACATGATTCTCGCGGCTTCCTATATCGCCTATCTGTGCGGGCTGGATGTGACGGCGGGCATTACGCCGGTTAGCACCTTCATCCCGTGGTGGACGCTGGCGATCACGGCGGTGGGCATCATGATTTTGTCCGTTCCGGCCTATCTCGGCATCCGCTTCGGTACCACGATGGCGACGATTCTGGCGGTGCTGTCCATGATTCCGCTTACCTTTTTGTCGGTCGGTTTCATCTTCAACATGGACGCGGCAAACTGGAACGAGCTGATTAACTTCCCGCATCTCGACGGCACCAGCTTCTTCGCGCCGATGAAAGACGCGAACGGCGAAAGCCACTCCGCGTGGATCATGTATCTCGCCTTTGCCTTCCCATTGCTATGGACGGTGATCGCGTTTGAAGCGGCGGCCTGCTATATCGGCGAATGCAAAAACCCCGGTCGCGACGCCAAAATCGCAATGACGCTGGAAGGCGGTTATGGCGTGTTCGTCTATTCCATGTTGCCGATCTCCTTCGTCGTCGTGCTGGGCGCAGCCGCGCTTTCCGACCCGAATCTGGTTGACCCCAAAACCATGTTCGTCACCTTCGCCAGCAAGATATTCCCCGGCGTGGCGGGTGCGGTGATGGAATGGGCGATGGGCATCATGCTGATTATCGCGCTCGTGCTGTCGGCCTTGAATTCGCTCATGGGCTGCTCGCGCTCGCTTTATCAGATGTCGCTGGACGGACAATTCCCCAAGTTCTACCAGCATCTGAACAAGCATCATGTGCCGGATCGCGCCATGCTGACCAACGTCATCGCCAGTCTGGGCATCGCCTTCATGGGCGGCGCGATCGAGATTTACTCCTTCTCCAACGTGGGTTATCTCGGCTCCTTCGTGCCCGTGCTCATCGGCTATTATCTGCTGCGCCGTGACCGTCCCAACGTCAAGCGCCCGTTCCGCCTGCCGGAGTATTTCAAATACATCGCGCTCATGCTGGCCGCGCTCTACTTCTTCGTATGGCTGTTCGGCGGGCTGATCTACTCCTTCATCGGCGGACAAGGCATCTACTACATCCTCGGTGTCTTCGCCACGCTGCTGTACCTGCCGCTCTACTGGTACAGAAAGCATGAAGACAAACGCGACGGAACCGTGACGGCGTAAGGAAAGCAAGATGTTACGCAGTCTCTTCAAACCCGCGCCGCAAACCGCAGGCGATCAGCCCCCCAAGGTGCTGATCGCCTCGGAAGGGCGGAAAATCAGCGATGATGCAATCGAACTGGCCGCGCGCATGATGCGCGACCAGCAAGATGCCGAAGTCCGCGTGCTCACCGTGGCGCGACTTTGGGGGTCATCGCTGGGTTTCCCCAACCCCGGCCTGCGCCCCACCAAAAGCGAAATGGCCGAGCAGGAAGAAAACGTCAGCTCGGCCATCAACAGACTGGAAAAACTCGGCATAGACGCGAACGGAACCATCGTCACCACCCGCAACCCATGCCGGGCGATTTTGAAAGAAGCCAAACGCCGAGGTTCCACCGCCATCATCATGGGCGCAGACCCGCGCCGAAGCTGGCTCGGCACGTTCCTGTGGAGTCAGGAACCTTACCGCGTAAGCAAAACCTCAAACATTCCGGTGCATCTGGTCGCGCCGTGACTTAAAGAGCTTCCAAACGCGACACCTCGGTGTCGCGTTTTTTTGTTTGTTGAATCGAAACCATCAAACCCCAAATTCCGTTCGTTCCCGCGAGGGCGGGAATCCAGTGTTTTTTATCGCAAATCTGGATCCCCGCGTTCGCGGGGATGAACGGATAATTTCGTAGCCGGATAGATTGGGGTGAGGGTGGGGGTTAATGAATCAGGGCGGGTTTGAAACCCGCCCCTACAGGTTTTCTGTGTGTCGTGTAGGGGCAGGTTTCAAACCTGCCCTTTCATTTATTTGGCGTGCGCCTTGCTCAGTTTTTCTGTGAACGCTCTAACAAATTCCGCTTGTTTGCCTTCAACCAGTTTGACGCCCATTTCCGCGCCTTCTTTTGAGAGCGCGCCCTGGGTTCTCAAGAGTTTTTCGCCCAGAGGGGTTTTATAAAACGCGAGCAGTCCGGCGAGGTCGTTGTTGTCGAAGTGTTTGGCATACACTTCGGCCAAGGGCGCTTCCCACATTTCAGCCGGGAAAGTTTCGCGGAAAGAATCCGAAAATGCTTTTTCGTACATGGCATATTCTTCCTGCGTCAGATCCCGCCCCAGTTGCCCGTGCATATTGGCCGCGAAAACCTGCATTCCCTGCGCGGTTCCCGTATCCATGAGCATGTCGTAGCCGCCGGTGGCGAGGATCAGGTGCGCGGTTTCGGTCGCCAGCGCCATGTGTTTTTCCGATGTGTCGGTGACTGTGGCGGGCGGAGCGCCTTCCGCCTTTTTGCCGCTCACTGCCTTGTTCAGGTCGTCGCACCCTGCCAGCAAAAGCGACAAACCAAGAAAACCTGCCATGAAGATAGACTTGAACATAAACTTCCCCTTTGAGTTTCGTGATGATGGAAATTTCCGTAATATGCTGTTGACCAATGAAATCCGAGGCCACATGGATATGAATCTCCGAATTGTACCAGTCGCGTCCGCGCGCGTCTTGCTTTGCGTCGGGCGCGCATGAGTCTGCGCTTTCGACTTAATCTGCTGGTGACCGCGCTATTGCTGTTGTTCATGGCGGCGATGGGTGTCGCGTTGGTCAAGGAAACCCGCATTTCGATACGCGAAGGGGTGGAGTCGGCCACGCATGTGACGACGCAGATGCTGGATCGTGTGATCGTCAGCGCGTTTATGAATCCCGAGCTGGGTTCGACCAGCGATGTGTTGCAGCAATTTCTGGAATCGCTGGGGCGGGTTCGCAGCACGGATATTTATCTTTATGACATGCAGGATCGGCTGATTTACCAGTCGCCGCAATCCACGTTCAAGACGGATGAAAGCCCGCCGCAGTGGTTTGTCGCGCTCGTCGCGCCCGAGCAGGAGGTGGTGGAACGACCCATACGCGGCGGCGTGATGCGCGTGGTTTCCAATCCGAGCGGCGCGATACGCGAGGCGTGGGGCGGCGTTGAAATGCGGTTATGGATTTCGGGCGCGTTGTTTTTCATGCTCAATCTGGGCGTGTATTGGACGCTGGGACGCGCCTTGCGTCCGGTGGGAAAAATTCTGGGCGCGATTGATCGCATGGAGCAGGGCGATCTGACTGCGCGTCTGGAAGAACTCAGTCTGCCGGAAATCAACCAGATCGGGCAAAGTTTCAACCGCATGGCCGAATCGCTGGAAACGCGCACCGAGGAAAACCGGCGGCTCGCGCTTATCGTGCAGCAGACCAACGACGCGATCATGATTCACGACACGGACGGCAATATCTCGTTCTGGAACCCGGCGGCGGAACGGCTTTTCGGTTATTCCCCGCAGGACATCATCGGTCACTCTGCCGCCGTGCTGATTCCCAAGGGGCAAGCCGCGGAAGCCGTCGCCGCCCGCCGCGTCATCGAGAGTTACGACACCCGGCGCATCACGCGCGACGGGCGTGTGGTGGATGTGTCGCTTTCCGTCGCGCCGCTGGTGAATCCGCACGATGGCCGTGTGATCGGCGAGATTTGCAGTATGCGCGACATCACCGAGCGCAAGCAGGCGGAGGAGGCCGAGCGCAAGCTGGAGGAAAATCGCCAGTTGACGCATCTGATCCAGCGGCATATCGAGGAGGAGCGTCGCAATCTCGCGCGCGAGCTGCACGATGAACTCGGGCAATACGTCACCGCGATCAAAACCTTCGCCGTCGCCATCGCCAACAAAACGCGCGAACCCATGCCGGAAGTGGCAGCCAGCGCCGCAACCATCGTCGCGGCGGCGGAACATATTTACGACGACATGCACAACATCATCCGCCAGTTGCGCCCCGGTGCGCTGGATAATCTCGGGCTGACGGAAACTTTGCGCGACGCCGTGGCGAATTGGCAGCGGCAACATCCCGACATGCGTTTCACGCTGGATTTTTCCGGCGAACTGGAACATCTGAATGAATCGCTCGCGATCAACTTGTATCGCATCGTGCAGGAAGCCGTGACCAATGCCGCGCGGCATTCCGGCGCGTCGCAAATCGCCATCACGCTCGCGCGCGACGAACGCGGCGCGTTGGGTTTGACGATCGCGGACAACGGTCGCGGCATGAATCCGCGCGCGGTGGATCAAAGTCGCCACTTCGGCCTGCTCGGCATGAAGGAGCGCGTGCAATCGCTGCGCGGACAATTCGAGCTGGATTCGCAACCGGACGGCGGCACGCGCATCCGCGTCCACATTCCCGAACAGGAGCAAGCATGAGTGACATCATCAAAGTGATGCTGGTGGACGACCACGCCGTCGTGCGTATGGGTTTCAAATTGTTGCTGGAAGCCGCGCCCGACGTGAAAGTGGCCGCCGAAGCGGAAAACGGCGAACAGGCGGTCAAACTTTACGACGAGGTAAAACCCGATGTCGTCGTCATGGACATCACCATGCCCGGCATCGGCGGTCTGGACGCGATCGAACGCATTCTCGCCCGCGACGCGGCGGCGCGCATATTGGTGTTGTCCGCGCATGAGGATTCGGTGCATCCCAAGCGCGTGTTGAACGCCGGCGCAATTGGTTATCTGACCAAACGCAGCGCGCCCGAAGAGTTGCTCAAAGCCATACGCACCGTGGCCGAACGCAAAATGTATCTGGAAGCCAACATCGCGCAACAAATGGCGCTGCAACAACTCTCGGGCGAAAAAAGTCTGGTGGACGCGCTCTCCGCGCGCGAGTTTGAAGTGTTCATGGCGCTCGCCCAGGGCAAATCTACCAACGAAATCGCCGAAGCGCTCTTCCTCTCCCCGCGCACCGTAGGCACGCACCTCTACAACATCAAACAAAAATTGAACGCGGGCAATCAGGCGGAACTGACTTTGATCGCGATGCGGAGCGGATTGATCGAGCTTTGAGGGATAAACGGTTCATCACCGTGATGGTGGAGATGACGAGGCGTAGGGGCGGGTTTTAAACCCGCCCGCGCAGATTAGGTTTCCGCTGCAACTATTTTTTAGTTGCAGATGTTTTTTTGCCCGCCTCCGCCCGTTTCACTTCCCGTTCCAGCCGCTCCGTCGCAACATATATGCCGTTGACGGAGCCGACTTCGACGACGGCGCGGTCGCCGCTGCGGATTTTGCCGATGGCGGGGGCGATCAAAATCAGCATGGGGCGTTCCGTGCCGGGCATTCCGCCTTCGGCCAGTTGCCATTGATCCCATTGCGATTCCGGCGGCAGGGGCAGGATGTTGAGTTGGCGTATGGTTTCAAAGGTGGAGTGTTTTTCGTCGCCGAGGACGATCCCCCAAATTTCCATCATCACCAGTTTGGATACTTTGGGTTCGGCGTTGGGCGCGGGGGTGCGCGGCGCGACTTCGACGCTATCCAACTCCGGCTCGGCGGTCACGGTCTGCGGCGCGGGCAGGGTGGGGACGATGAGCGGTGTGGTGAGAAACGCGACGGTATCGGAATCCATGTCGGCGATCGTCATGGGCGCTGCGGCAGCGGGCGCGTTGTTTTTGGAGGCGTTGCCCGCGGGCGAATTTCCCGCTTCCTGAAGAAAGGGAACGTATTGCGTGCTCGGCGTGGTTTGGGTGGAGGCGGCGATTGCCTCGGGCACGATGAGCGGGTTGACCTCGGATACGCCGTCCGGCAAACGCTGTTCGGAATTTTCGATCGCCTGTTCGATGGCCTTGTCCGCCGCGCGCGTAACGAGCGATTGCGCCAGTTGTTTCGCCACCACGCCCGCGCAGCCGCTCAACAACAGCGCGGCGAGCAGCGCGATAAAAAGTTTCAGCTTCGCACCCATGTCAGCGCAGCCGTGTAATCGTCGAACACCACCAGTTCGGCGTTCGTGAAAATATCCTCCAGCCACGCGCTCCACTGTATCCATTGGTCGTTGGTGACGATGGCGATCTTTTCAAAATCTTTGGCGTGCTGGCGCGCGAAGCGGATTTCTTCCCACGCGACATCTATCGTGTAACTGAACATATCGCTCAGATCCACCAGCAGCCGCGCTTTCTGCCCGATTTGCGCGGTTGCGTTTTCAAGTTCCTTGAAATCAGCCAAGGTAAATTCGCCTATGGCCATGGCGACGATGAGATTGTCGGGTTCGCGGTTGATGGTAATCATGGTGTCTTTCGTGTGATAGCGCGTACAACTAGTGTAGGCGTTTGGGATGAAATTTCAAAGATGCGGCTCAAGTTGCGACCTGACCCACAAATGAAAATGCTCCATCCCGGTTTCCATCGGGTGTTGATAAGGGCCGTATTCATCGCGATCCTGCGCGTGCAGCGCCATGCGGCCTTCGTGCATACGCTGGCAAATGTCCTCGTCCTCCACCGCGGTTTCCTTGTAAGCCGCCTGTTCCGCCTCGATAAATTCGCGCTCGAACAAAGCGATATCTTCGGGATAATAAAACTCGACCACATTGGTGCAAGCGTGCGCGCCGCGCGGAATGATGTGGGAAACGACCAGCACATGCGGATACCATTCCAGCATGAGAAAAGGGTAATACACCAGCCAGATCGCGCCATATTTCGGCATGTCGCCGTTGCTGTAGCGCAGCACCTGATCCTGCCAGTGGCGATAAATCGGCGAGCCGGATTTTTGCAGGCTGCGATTGATGCCGACCGATTGCACGCTGTACCACTCGCCGAATTCCCACTTGAGATCGCCGCAATTCACGAAATTGCCGAGGCCGGGATGAAACGGTTCGACGTGATAATCTTCCAGATAAACCTCGATAAAAGTTTTCCAGTTGAAGTTGTATTCATCAATCATCACGCGGTCGAGCATGAAACCGCCGAAATCGAAATCTCCGAGAAAACCGAGCCTGGCAAGATCGGCCGCGACATCGCGCCCGCCCTCGAACAGCAAACCGTTCCAGTTTTGCAGCGGCGTTTTGCCGAGATTGAGACACGGCCTCTCATCAAAATGCGGCGCGCCCATCAACTCGCCCCGCAAATCGTAAGTCCAGCGATGTATCGGACAAACGATATTCTGCGCGTTGCCTCTGCCCTTGAGCATGACGGCCTGACGATGGCGACACACATTGTCAATCAACTCGATGCCCT
Source organism: Methylobacillus sp. (assembly GCA_031285185.1). Taxonomy (GTDB): domain Bacteria; phylum Pseudomonadota; class Gammaproteobacteria; order Burkholderiales; family Methylophilaceae; genus MM2. The sequence continues at coordinate 9,493 of JAITWS010000017.1, read as the reverse complement.
GCGCGTTGCGGATCAACGCCTTGCCATGCCCCATCCATTCCAGCGTGTGAAAATCGCCGGGATTCGGCGTCATCAATTCATGGCCGACATACCTGGGCGCGTGCGGAAACAGAACCTGCTGTTCGAGCGCATGGATTTCAGAAGCGACATACCAGGAAACCGGCAACTGCGACCGGCTCCGGCGCTTGAGAGGGGTAACTTTCGCGAGCGACATAACATGATTTCACGGCTTTATTGCAACCATATCATTTTGCCCGATCGGGGGGTTTTTACAAGCCGCCGGAGGATGTCTGTTTGAAATATTACGCCGAACGTAATATCATGCGCCCATGATTAAGAGCTTCCGATGCCCGGACACGCAAGAACTTTTCACTACCGGTAAGAGCCGCCGATTTTCAGGTATTGCAAGCGTTTCCACACGAAAGTTGCAGCAACTGGATTCGGCGGTGACGCTGGATTTTTTGCGCTCACCGCCCGGCAATCGGCTGGAAAAACTTTCCGGCGACCGGGAAGGGCAGTACAGCATTCGCATCAACGATCAATGGCGTGTTTGTTTTGTGTGGACGGGCGCGGATGCCGAAAATGTTGAGATTGCGGACTATCATTGAACAGGAGAAATATCATGGTTAAGAATGGAATGCGCCCCATCCATCCCGGGGAAATTTTGCGCGAAGATTATCTGGTTCCGTTGGGGATGAGCGTGAACGCGCTCGCTCTGGCATTGAGCGTTCCGGCGACTCGTGTGCATGAAATCGTGAAAGAGCGGCGCGGCATTACGCCGGACACGGCCACGCGGCTGGCGCGTTATTTTGGCGGTGACGCGCAAAGCTGGCTGAATCTGCAAGCTGCGTATGATCTGAAAACGTTGCCGACGCGCCCCGAGATAGAACGACGGGTCGAGCCGCGCGCGGCTTATGCCTGACATAAAAACCATCAATCTCCAAGAGCCAATGTTGCCCGCGCACCCGTTTTGCGCTACCCTGCACGGCTTCTTGTTTGTGGCTCCCGCCGCTCTTTTTGAGTAATCGAAATTATGTCGCAACATCTGATGAATACCTATGGTCGCCAGCCGGTCGCGTTTGTCAAAGGCGAGGGCGTCTGGTTGTGGGACGCGCAGGGGAAACGTTATCTGGACGGCCTCGCGGGCGTGGCCGTCAACGGCTTGGGGCACGCGCATCCCAGGCTGGTCAAGACCATTTCCGAGCAGGCCGCGCGGTTGATTCACGCATCCAACATTTACACCATCGCCGAGCAATCCGCGCTGGCGGATCGCTTGTGCGCGCTTTCCGGCATGGATCGCGCGTTTTTCTGCAATTCCGGTTGCGAGGCGAATGAGGCGGCGATCAAGCTCGCGCGGCTTTACGGGCATCAGAAAAATATCGAGCATCCCGAAATCATCGTGATGGAAAAGGCGTTTCATGGCCGCACCATGGCGACGCTTTCGGCCACCGGAAATCGCAAGGTACAGGCTGGATTTGAGCCGCTGGTTTCCGGTTTTGTGCGCGTGCCGTTTGATGATCTCGAAGCCGTGCGTCAGGTGGCGAAAAACAATCCCAACGTCGTCGCCGTGCTGGTCGAGCCGGTGCAGGGCGAGGGCGGAATCGTGATTCCAAAAGACAGCAAAGCCTATCTCGAAGGCTTGCGCGAGATTTGCGACAAGCACGGCTGGCTGCTTATGCTGGACGAGGTGCAGAGCGGTATCGCGCGCACCGGGACGCTGTTCGCGTTTCAGCACACCGCCATGCACCCGGATGTGATGACGCTCGCGAAAGGCTTGGGTTCGGGCGTGCCGATCGGCGCGTGTCTCGCCAAAAGCAAGGCGGCGGAGGTGTTTCATCCGGGCAATCACGGTTCCACGTTTGGCGGCAATCCGCTTGCGTGCAGCGCCGCGCTTGCGACGCTGGATGCGATTGAGGAGGAAAACATTTGCGCGCGCGCGCATGAAGTCGGCGATTTTATTTGCGATCAACTGCGCGAAAAACTCGTGGGCGTGTCCGGCGTGGTGACGATACGCAACGCGGGCATGATGATAGGCGTGGAGCTGGATCGGCCGTGCGGCGAACTCGTCAAACAGGCGCTGGCTGCCGGGCTGCTTATCAACGTGACGGCGGAGCGGGTGATCCGTCTGTTGCCGCCGCTTGTGATGAGCAAGGACGAAGGCCGCCAACTGGCGGAAACGCTCGCGCCGTTGGTGCGGAATTTTCTGAGCCTGTAGTCTGGCGGTTTAATATGGCGATCAAGCATTTTTTGCAATTCAATGATTTGAGCCGGGCGGAGCTTGAGTATGTGTTCGAGCGCACGCGCTGGATCAAGGACAAATTCAAACGTTACGAAACGCATCATCCGCTGTTCGACCGCACGCTGGTGATGATTTTTGAAAAGGCCAGCACGCGCACGCGACTTTCGTTCGAGGCGGGGATGCAGCAACTGGGCGGCGCGGCGATCTATCTCAACACGCGCGATTCGCAGCTTGGGCGCGGCGAACCGGTGGAAGACGCGGCGCAGGTGATCTCGCGCATGAGCGATCTGGTGATGATACGCACCTTCGAGCAGGACATCATCGAACGCTTCGCCGCCAATTCGCGCGTGCCGGTCATCAACGGACTCACCAACGAATATCATCCCTGCCAGATACTCGCCGACATTTACACCTTCATCGAACATCGCGGCCCGATTCAGGGCAAGACGGTGGCGTGGATAGGCGATTCCAACAATGTCTGCAACACCTGGCTGCAAGCGGCGGAAGTGCTGGATTTCAATGTCCACGTTTCCACGCCGCCGGGTTACGAAGTTGAGCCGGAACGCGCGGGACTTTACGGCGACGCGCATTACGAGGAATTTGCCGACCCGATGGATGCCGCGCGCGGCGCGGATGTCGTGACCACCGATGTCTGGACTTCGATGGGTTTTGAAGCCGAAAACGAAGAACGCCGCCGCGATTTCGCCGATTGGCAGGTGGATGCGGACATGATGAAAGTCGCCGCCAAAGACGCGCTTTTCATGCACTGCCTGCCCGCGCATCGTGGCGAGGAAGTGATGACGGACGTGATTGACGGCGCGCACAGCGTGGTGTGGGACGAGGCGGAAAACCGGCTGCACACGCAAAAGGCGTTGATGGAATTTCTTTTGTTGGGGCGCGTGGAAAACTGAGAAACCTGTAGGTTGGGTTGAGCGCAGCGAAGCCCAACGTTGCGGCTTCGGCAAACATGGCATGTTGGGTTTCGCCATGCTCAACCCAACCTATGAAATCCCCCATCAATGGAGAGGGGAGAAACCAAATTACATTCAGGAAAATTGCAATGAGCGAAGTAAAGAAAGCGGTACTGGCCTATTCCGGCGGATTGGATACCTCGGTGATCCTCAAGTGGTTGCAGGACACTTATCAATGCGAAGTCGTGACCTTCACCGCCGACCTCGGCCAGAACGAGGAGCTGGAACCCGCGCGCGCCAAGGCGTTGAAATTCGGCATCAAGCCCGAAAACATTTTCATCGAGGATTTGCGCGAAGAATTTGTGCGCGATTTCGTGTTCCCCATGTTCCGCGCCAACACCGTTTATGAAGGCGAATATCTGCTCGGCACATCCATCGCGCGCCCGCTCATCGCCAAGCGATTGATCGAAATCGTCAACCACACCGGCGCCGACGCGATCGCGCATGGCGCAACCGGCAAGGGCAACGATCAGGTGCGCTTTGAACTCGGCGCATACGCGCTCAAACCCAACGTCAAAATCATCGCGCCGTGGCGCGAGTGGGATTTGCTCTCGCGCGAAAAATTGCTGGCCTATGCCGAGCAGCACGGCATTCCGGTTGAGATGAAACACAAGCAGGGCGGCAGCCCGTATTCCATGGATGCCAATCTGCTGCACATCAGCTACGAAGGCCGCCATCTCGAAGACCCCGCTGCGGAGGCCGAAGAATCCATGTGGCGCTGGACGGTCAGCCCGGAAAAAGCGCCCGATGCCGCGGAATATCTGGACATTGAATATGTGAACGGCGACCCGGTCGCGCTCAACGGAAAAAAACTCGCGCCGCATGAGTTGTTGCTCGAACTCAACCGTCTCGGCGGCAAGCACGGCATAGGCCGTCTGGACCTCGTGGAAAACCGTTATGTCGGCATGAAGTCGCGCGGCTGCTACGAAACGCCGGGCGGAACCATCATGCTCAAGGCGCATCGCGCGATTGAATCGCTCACGCTGGATCGCGAAGTCGCGCATTTGAAGGATGATCTCATGCCGCGCTACGCAAGCCTGATTTACAACGGCTACTGGTGGTCGCCCGAGCGCGTCGCGTTGCAAACGCTGATTGACCACACGCAGAAAAACGTCAATGGCTTCGTGCGCGTCAAGCTGTACAAAGGCAACGTTATCGTCGTCGGACGCGACAGCAAAACCGATTCGCTGTTCGACCCCACCATCGCCACCTTCGAGGATGACGCGGGCGCTTACGACCAGAAAGACGCAGGCGGCTTCATCAAACTCAACGCGCTGCGTATGCGTATCGCCGCAAATCTGCGGAATCGCAAGAAGAAGTAACATCTCCGCTCATCCCCGCGAAAGCGGGGATCCAGAAGCTTTTCCGTGGCGCATCAAATCCTGGATCCCCGCCTTCGCGGGGATGAACGCATCACGGCACCATCTCCACCCGCACATCCCGCTCGGCGATTTGCCGGAGATGAACCTAGTCTCGACGGTCTGTGGACACCACGCATTCGGCAGATCGCCGCTGGCCGCGCACACGACGACTTTCTTGAGCGATCGCAACGGCTGACGTTTCTGCGGCAAGGTGATCGGCAGCGCGTCCGCGATGCAGAAAAATGAAGTCATGGGGTTGGCTATACTGTTTCCATACCGGGAAACAAGGCAACGTTTTCCCATTTTTCGTAAAGCGTGCCAATGTTTTTGAAGTGCATTCGGAATTGGCTGCGACGCTTTATTTCAGGATGCGGCTTGCTGGCACCGACAAGTTTGATTCCGGGGTCGTAATAAGCTGCCCCGGTAGAAAATGCATTGAGAAACTTTGTGAAGTCCGTTCCCTCACCAAGCGAGACACGGTCTGCGTAATTGTATCGGGTGTATCCTTCCGGGCTTTCGGCTGTATAGGGTACATAAGCTGCGTGAGCATGTTTTCTGTTCCAGTGCTCGAGAATTTTCGTGAACTTCCATTCTGCAGCAATATTCTGCTTGTCGTCGATCAGAAAAATGCTGCCATCAGCATCGGCTTTTTTACTGCCGCAGCTATATCCCGAAAGGTGCATAGTCAACCCTGTCAGAGGCTGACGTATGCCGATTTTGTGGATGCCGCCAAAATTGAGTCTGTCCGGTACGCCATTTTTATCAGGGTAACCATAGAAACGGATAAACCGATCAATTCCTTCACTTTGATAAAGGCCGGAATTTGGTTCTGAGCATATCTGGCACTATAAATTGAAGCCATGTACACGGATTATATATTTTATCTCCTCAAGTTAAAGTCGTCGTAGCTGTAAAATGCATCCGGCGTATCGTTGTTCCAAGGCTTTTGAGTCATTACATATCCGAGGATATTCACGATATGAAATCCCGGAGATGCTATCCAGTGCGCTGACCTGCCGTAATCAGAGTCGCACTCTATTATCGTCCACACGTAATTGGGTGGCTGGAACTTAACATCTTCGAAGAAAAACATATCTCCATTGTTTTTAACATATGCCCCCCAGATATTAAAAAAATCATTTTCTGAAATCAGTTCTTTTTCCCAATTTTTCATAATTTTACTACCCTCAATTAGCCAGCATTTTCTTTCGGTGACGTGCCAAAAATTCAGGCTCTGGTACAAATTTCTCCGGCAGCTCAATCGTTGTATCGTTCAGCTTCCAGAATACATCACGAAGAAATTGATCATTTGTCTCTTGTAGTTGCTTGGACAGAATAATTCTATGGTCATCAGTTAAGGAAAATAAATTCTTATCGAACGCCTTATCGTGAATGACGGAAAGACAAAGGCCATTGGCCGGATTCAGTCGAATCGTCACATCATCCTTCCATGCCACAATGTGACTGGCAACAAGGAATCGACTATCGCTCACGCCGGAAATGCAACACTTCCCACTGTAACTACTCAATACCGAGCGACGAAAAAAGTCTTGTTTGATGCGCCGCTTTACTAAAACAACGCGCATCTCTCCAGTAAAATCCATATCATTAAGCTCATCATCATTCGCTTGAGAGAGTTGTGACAATCCAACGCGTTGAAGCAATGCTTCGGCTTGTTCAACTAAGCCTTCCCAATTGCCGTGAAATTCCTCCCAAATTTCCCTATCCAGCACAGAGGCATTGCTCAAGCCCGTTCGCCCACTTTCTCGGATTGCAGGATCAAGGCTGGCAATATTCACGCATTTCATTGCCAGTGCGCTCGGTGTACGTCCAATCACGGCCGCAAGCTCGATAATTTTTCTATTCCTCGAGTGCAATTGTCCAAATTGGGTCTGGCAATAAAAGTGAAAAGCAAGAATCGTTTGCGCTCGCGTCCAATTCCCTTTTGGGGCAAACGCGCTTTCGTGTAGTTGGACAACTTTCATAGGCTGACTCAATTCAAATGGTTTTGCGACCACATATTTTGCAACTTCTTTTATTATCGGTACAACTGTTATGTCCGCAAGTCGTTTGTATATCTGCAAACAGATCAATAAGGTGAATCTTCTTACGGCACCATTTCCACCCGCACATCCCGCGTAGCACTTCGTCCCTTGTCATCCACCACTGTCAAGCTGTGCCAGCCCGCTGTTTCCGGTCGCCACGGCAGGCCGCCGCCGGTGCTGGGCACGTTGCCGAGGTAATTTTTATCGGCGAACCAATAGAGCGATTTCGCGTCTGCGCCTGCGGTGGCTTGCAGCGCGAGGGTTTCTTGCGGGCGCGATAAACGCAGTGTGTAGGCGACTGAAAGCAGCGGCGAAGTGATGTGCGGCACATCGGCGTCGGTATCGGGGATGCCCGCGCCGGGGCAGCTTGCGGTGGGTGGCGCGCGGCGCGGCATTCCGGCTTCGCGGAACAAACGCATCATGTCGGACGGCCAAAATTCGGCGATTTCGGTGTGCGTAGTCGCGGGGTCGTAAGGTGGACACGCGGCGCGTCCGGTGCGGTTATCCACGATCACGGGACGATGCAAAGTGCTCACGCGAATCGGCGATTTGCCGGGGATAAACCAGGTCTCGACGGTTTGCGGACACCACGCATTTGGCAGATCGCCGCTGGCCGCGCATACGGCGACTTTCTTGAGTGATCGCGGCGGCAATCGCAGCGGCTGACGTTCCTGCGGCAGCGTGATCGGCAGCGCATCCGCGATGCGAAAAAACAAGGGCGCGGCGGTTTCGATGCCGACGAAAGCGGGGTTGGATGAACCGTCGAAATTGCCGACCCACACCACCAGCGCATAAGGACCGACCACACCCGCCGTCCACGCATCGCGGAATCCCCACGAGGTTCCGGTTTTCCACGCCACATCCCAACGACTGCCGCGCGCCATTGTCACGCCATCGGGACGCGGATTGTCGCGCAGAATATTGAGCGCCATGAAACTCGCTTCGGGACTCAACATTTGCATACTGTCGCCCGGCGGCGCATCAGTCAATGTATGCAGCGGACGCAGTGTGCCTTGGTTGGCGAGCATGGTGTAAAGCGTCGCGAGTTCTTCCATCGTCACCTCGCCGCCGCCGAGTACCAGCGCAAGACCGTAATGCTGCTCTGATTGCAGCCGCGAAATTCCGGCGGTTTTGAGGAAGGCATACAGATTGGGATTGCGTAATTTGCTCGCGACATACACCGCCGGAATGTTGCGGCTGCGGATGAGTGCATCGTGCGCCGAAATCGGCCCGACAAAACGTCCGTCGAAATTCTCCGGCTGAAACGGACCGAACGCGGTGGGCGCGTCCTTGAGGATGGACTGCGGATGAATCACGCCCTGATCGAACGCCAGCGCGTAAATAAAGGGTTTCAGCGTGGAGCCGGGCGAGCGTTTCGCAAGCGTTCCGTTGACCTGACCGGCTATCGCTTCATTGTGATAATCCGCCGAGCCGACCAGCGCGACCACGGATTGATCGCGCGTATCCACCAACATGGCGACGGCGTTTTTGATGCCGCGCGGACGATTCTGCACGATGTACTGCTGAATCTGGCGTTCCAGCAAGGATTGCAAACGCGGCTGCAACGTCGTGTGCAAAGTGCGCTGCGACACATCGGCATCGGCGAGAACCCGCTCCGCGAAATGCGGCGCGGCAAAAGGCAGTTGGGCGATGCCGCGCATGGGCAACGGCAGGGTTATCAACCGTTGCTCGCTCTGCGTGACGGCGTGATGTTCCTGCCAACGCGCAAACAAACGATCACGCGCCGGTTTCGGATCAGTGTGATTCGGGCGCTGCGGCAACACCGCCAGCGTCAACGCCTCCGGCAGCGTCAGGCGATCCGGCGTCTTGCCGAAATAAATTAAACTCGAAGCACCCACGCCCTGAATGTTGCCGCCATACGGCGCGAGATTGAGATACGCCTCCAGAATATCGTGCTTGCTGTAACGCGCCTCCAGCCACAGCGCATAAGCGATCTGCCGCAGTTTGCCGAGCGGCGTGCGCGTGTTCAAACCATACATCAATCGCGCCAACTGCATCGTCAACGTCGAACCGCCCTGCCGATTCCCGCCCGCATAAGTCTCCCACGCGCCACGCAACAACGACGGCAGATTCACCCCGGGATGCCAGTAAAACCACTGATCCTCCTGCAACAACACCGCATCCACCAAACGCGGCGAAATTTTCTCCAACGGCGTCCACAAACGATACTGCTCATCCTGCGCGAGCGTGAGTCGCAACAAAGAATTGTCCGCAGCCAGCACGGCGGTGGAAGAGGGCGCGAAAGAAGAAAGCGGCGGATGCGGCCAGAGCCGAAGAGCGAGCAGCGCCACGGCGAAAACAAGCGCGCCGATCACAATGCGACGACGCCACGTGGCGGATATTTTTAATCGGAGAATCATCTGGATGGGATTTTAGCTGAATCGGTGAGGGCTGCGTTGTGTTGGCGGGTTTAAATGAAACGCCGCACTCGAATCTTTCGTGAAACTGATCCAACAGCTTTGGCGGTTTGCTTTCCATCTGCCAGATTTTAGGTTTGTCTAAATGGGGAAGTCAGATGTTTACCTTGATAGGATTGACAGGGGTGGCAAGTTAGACGACATTTCTGTTTTTAGAGTCGTCGTCTAACTTATAGTTAGGCACTCATCCGCAGTTTCGTTTTGCGCCATGTTTATTTCGCCCGTTCTTGCCGTTGCAACCGTTTTGGCGTTGTCCGGGTTCAAGCGTTTGCGCCGGGCTTCGCCTGCAAGCGTTTTGGTGTGCGCTCTCCGTCAGCAAAGTTTTCCCTGGCGGTTGGTTCTGTGCTTTAATTACCGTTTTAGGTTGGGCGCTTCTCATAAGTGTCTAACATTTCATTCAACCCGGACGGCTTCGCCGCCGGTTAATTCAGGCGTTAGA